>CALXXU010000016.1 GCA_944392765.1 uncultured Anaerobiospirillum sp. | reverse complement strand
CCTTGCGTGCTGACTTGCGCCTAAGCTCGGTACCGGCCTTAACAGGGGGCGCGGCCGCAAGTTCCGTGCGCCTCGCACCAGCCGCGCTCCCGGCGCGCCTCTTGTGACCAGCTTCAATTACAGCTATCCCATCCACCGCCGCCGCCCTTGGGGCGAGTCAGGCTAACTTGGTGATAGGCTCAGGCACCTTGCGTGCTGACTTGCGCCTAAGCTCGGTACCGGCCTTAACAGAGGGCACGGTCGCCGATGCGGTGCGATTTGATCAAGCCGCGTTCACGGTACGCGTCTTAGTGCGAAGCTGCAATTTCGGTGACAGCAGCCTTTTAGCTGGACTTGGGGCTGCAGGAGACGGTGCTGGGGGCGCATAAAGGTGGAGATTACGCATTTTTCGGCCTTGGCATCGGGGTGGGGTGTGCTATAATCCGTGCCCGAGTTGACTGGGCAATCGCTGCTTGGATTTGTGCGTAAATAGCATACGGTTCGAGGAGAGGAAAGTCCGGGCTCTACAGGACAAGGTGCCAGGTAACGCCTGGGGGGTGTGAACCCACGACCAGTGCAACAGAGAGCAGACCGCCGATGGCCTTCGGGTACAGGTAAGGGTGAAAGGGTGCGGTAAGAGCGCACCGCGTTGCTAGCAATAGTCAACGGCACGGTAAACTCCACCTAGAGCAAGATCAAATAGGTTCCCGTATAGTGTGGTCCGCGCTTGGGAACGGGTCGATTGCTTGAGCTTAAGCGCGAGTTTAAGCCTAGATGAATGATTGCCACCTTAGCAATAAGGAACAGAACCCGGCTTACAGGTCAACTCACAGATCCCGCCTTTCTTTTTCTTGCCTCCACTTAATTTTGTGGGTTTGAAGCTTAAACCTGCCATTGCTTGCGCTCTAGCGCGGTGTTATGCTCGCTTTTGGCTTATTTTTGCCCCAAAAAATTGCAAAAATTGCTTGCAGCAGGGGTAGTGAAAGCCTATGCTAAATAAAATGTGGTTAGTGTGGAGGTGGCCTCTATGAAACGATTTAAGACGTTACCCCAAGTGCTGTGGTGGGGGTTAGTGGCCGCTGTTGTGGGGACTAGTGCTCAAGCGGTAGAGCCTGCTGCGAACCCAGCACCTCAGGCGCCATCTCAGGTTGCTGTTTTTAAGCCCTTAGTCGACAAGGTAGCTCCGGTTACCAGTTTTGAGCTGACGCAACTGGCTCACCACTTTGATCTGTCTCACGATGCGCAAATTCTCAGTGTGATGGAACATGCTCAGGTCGATCCGGCCGAGCGCTTCTATGTCTCTGATCGACGTAGTGCCGAGAGTGTTCTGTCCTCGATTACCACTATTGAGCAAATGCATCTTGGTGAGGTGGGAGTAGCTCTGCTCAATCAAGACGGCATTATGATGCTCTATAGTAGCGAGCGCTTCCCTCTGATGTCGATCATGAAATTTCATGTGGCCTATGCCGTGCTGTCGCGGATGGTCGAACGAGGCGAGCGCCTGCGCTCTACGATCTCCGTTAAGCTCTCAGATTTAGATCCTGATACCTATAGCCCGATGTACGATGAGCTCGAACGGCGGAATTTTAGGGTCAATACTTGCGAGCCGGGGGGCCATATTTCCCCAGCGATTAACGCCTTGCTTTCTGCTTATGGCCAAGCGTGCCAAGAGGGCACAGCTGAGAGTGAGTCCTATCATAGGTGGGGCGATTTGTACTTACAGCATTTAAATCAAGGCCCCCATATAATTCCGGCCGGTGCTAGCATCCCTGCCCTGGGCCACCATCCGAACAAGATTAAGATCTGCTTAGGCGATCTGATCTATTACGCCGTGCGTGAATCTGATAACAATGCCTGTGACATCCTCATTAATTACTATTTAGGGGGCATTGATAAGTTAGAGAAGTTTTGGCACGACAAGGGTGTGACCGGACTTAAGTTTAAGTACACGGAAGCTCAGATGGCCCAAGATCCGGCGCGTTGTTACGAAAACAGTGCCTCGCCTTATGCTCTCGCCCAAAGCTATGCCGTCTATCTCAACGATACTAAGCTGCCAATCCAGCTGCACCGCTTCTTAGATGATACGATGCTCTTCGCGCCTACCGGTGCTGATCGCATTCAACGGGGAATTAATCGCGCTCTAAGTGAGCTGGCAGTGTCCAACGAGCAAGAGCAGGAGCTCTTTAAGAGCTTGCGCATCTTCGATAAGACCGGCACTGGTGGCCTCAATGAAGCAGGCAAGCGCATTGCGGTCAATGATATGGCCTATATCAACTATGAGGGTAAGCCCTACATCTTAGTGGTTTTGGTCAAGAACATCAGCGGTACCGCTAAGTCCAGCGCCCAGGATGGCGAGTTGGCTTTACGTAAAGCCTCCCGTGTTGCCTTTACTTATGGGCTTAATCTCTTTCATAATGCGGAGGTTGTAACTCCGATTGATTTAGTGAAATCATGCAGTTCGCGCGGTAACTAGCGCACTTCGGCTAAAATGCGCTGGGGCCAGGCTCTGCCTGTAGCTAAGGTAAGTCTGCTGGGCTCGGCCCTGCGTGCTGAAATTGCGCCGTAAGCTAGCCTAACTTTTGCAAAGGTGGCGCGGGACGCCGAGAGGGCGCGTGCGGCTTAGCTAGCGGGGCGCGGAAAATAGGTAATGGTTTGAGGAGACTCCAACAATGGCATTACTTCATTGGGGTAGTACAAAGACTTGGCTTTATGGCCTGATGGTGGCGCTGACTTTAGGGGCATTGTCGGTAGTTCCGGCGCGCGCGGCCAATGTGGCTGCGCCAGGCGCCTTAAATAACAGCAATGAAGTGTGCTGGACTAACCATAACGGCCGGACGCGCGAGCGTGTGTTCAACTTTGTGACCGACCGAGGCTACGAGCCGTTTAGCTATGTCAACGAAGAAGGTGAACTCAAGGGCATTGATGTCGATTTGCTCAAGGCCTGGGCCAAGCAAGAAGGCATGACGATCCGCATCTGCGCCGTAAACTTTTCGGATATCTTCAATAAGCTTAAGACCAAGCAAGCGGATGGCGCTATGGCCGGTATCAGCTTTACCGTCAAGCGCTCGCATTATTTGGATTTCTCGCAGAGCTACTTTGCTGCAACGGAAGCGGTAGTCGCCTCGGATTTGAGTGGGATCAAGACCTTAGATGATTTAAAGGGCAAGACCGTAGCCGTCAAGCGCGGCTCCGTGGGCGAAAACTTTGCCTTAGAGCATCAACAGGAATTGGATCTTACCATTAATAGCTTGAGCACCTCCTTTGAGACGATGCTCTCGGTACATATGGGGCAAAGTGATTTTTGCATCGACGATTACCCAGTTGCGGCCTACCAAGTATCGACCGGGCTCTATCCGGGCCTGACCGTAGCAATCGCTCGTTTGCCGGTCGATCGCGAGTGCGAAAGCTTCCACTTTGTGGCCCCAAAAAGCGAGAGCAAGGCCTTGGTCAAGTCCTTTAACGACGGTTTAATGCGCCTGATCGATAGCGGCGAGTACCGCCGTATCATCAAAACCTACCTCAAGACCTTTGCCGAGCCCATGCAGGGCCCACACTCCGTGCCTGAGATCGAACCGGTTCCAGGTCAAGAGCACGACAAGCCGCAAAATTTATAGCGAGCGGCTCCCCGTGTAAGTGAGCGCCCACCGGGCTTAAGGACATGCTATGAGCGATCATGAGGAACTGCACGCTATCCTCCACTCTGCCCAAGAGGGCTTAGCGCAGATTGACGCTATGCTCGAACAGCTTGCGACCATGGAGCGCGAGATCGAAGCAAAGCTCGCGCAGGGACGCAAGCTCTTGGCCTTAGAGCAAGGAGCAGACGCGCTGTTGAGCGCAGCAGATCAGGCCAAATTGCTCCAGACTCAGGCTGATATGGAGCAGTTGCAGCACGAGACGCGCGCGCAAAAAGCTGAGCTTAAGGCACTGCAAGCGGACTTGAAGGAGCAGTGCCAAAATGCCGCACAAGCCCTCAAGCGCTTAGGGGCAGATTAGAATAGACGCAGCTGAAGGGCGCGGCGCGCCCAGCAGCGCAGCGCAAAGTGATTGAGCGCTAAGCTGAGTGCTAATCGATATTCGGGCGGTCTTCGGCCAAGGTGACCGGCGCGATTAAGTATTGCTCGCCGCGTTTGACCGTCAGGTTTAAGACCGTGCCTGGACGGGTGCTGGAGATCACCTCGATTAACTCGCGCACATTGTTGATCTGAATGTTATTGACCTTAACAATGATGTCGCCCAGCTGAATATTGGCCATCGCCGCTGGTCCTGCGGGGTCGATATAGCGCACCATTACGCCTTGGACCGAATGATCCGCAATAAATTGCGAGTTCTCATCGCTGATGCCCAGATAGCCGCGAATGACTCGCCCGTGGCGCAAGATCTCCTTCATCACATAGACCGCCAGCTTGGTCGGAATGGCAAAGCCAATACCGTAGGTGCTCACGCGCGCCATATCAAAGGAGGCGGTATTGATACCGACCAATTCGCCATTGGTGTTGACCAAGGCGCCGCCGGAGTTACCGGCGTTAATCGGCGCGTCGGTCTGAATTAAATCCTGTAAACCCTCGCGGATATTCATGCGTTCGCGGGTCAAAAGGCCCGAGCCGGTGCGCGCCGTCGCCGAGATAATACCGTGGGTTACGGTCTGACCTAGGTTATTAGGATTGCCGATCGCCAGAACAATATCGCCTACATGCGGGACGTAGTTGGGGTTGATCGGAATCGGGGTTAAGTGCTGTGCCTGAATCTTGAGTACCGCCAGATCGGTGCGCCGGTCGTAGCCGACGATAAAGGCTTGGCGAATAATGCCATCGGTGGTCTGAACCCACACCGCCTTATTAGGCTCCGAGAGCGAAGGAATGACGTGGTAATTGGTGAGGATATAGCCATCGGTGCTCATAATGACACCGGAGGCAGAATTGGTGATCTCACCGCGATCGTTGGCGATCCCAGTGTAGTCGCTGTTTAAGCGTGAAACGTAGATGTTGACGACACTAGGGGACGAGCGCGCCACGGCAAAGGCATAGCCTTGCACATCTTTGTTGGAATTGTAGATCTGAGCGGCAAAACGTGCCCCCAGCTCAGGATTGAGCGCTAAGGTGACGCCCGCGACGATAAGTCCTAGCACTACTGGGAGGGCAAAAAACCGGACCCAGGGGCGTCTGATCAAATTCAGCTGCATAGGTTACCTGCCCTCAAGCAGTTAGGAACCAAGAAAAAAAAAAGAAAAGCTAATTCATTGTAACAGCAAAAGCGCTCGGCTCTAGGCCACGGCCACATTTTGCCGCCTGGGGCCGGAGCAAGCTTTAGGCCGAAGCTCAAGCCTGCTTTAGGCCGAAGCTCAAGCCGGCTTTAGGTGCGAAAAGAGCAATATCAGACTGCTGCCTAAGCATGCTCTAGGCCGAAAGCAATGAAGCTCGGAGCAGTTTCCTGCCCCGAGCTTGGCTGATAATGACCGCTTTAGAGCGCGGCCTTTAGTTGGTTTAGGTTAATTGCGAATAGTGACATATAAGACATTGTCACCACGCTCGATGCGTAAGGCTAAGACCTTATCCTTAGCCTTGCTGAGCTTGTTCTTTAAGTCGGACAGGCCCTTAATCTGATCGCGGTTGATCGTGGTGATGACGTCGCCCTTACGGAAGCCAAATCTATAGGCATTGGAGCGCGAAGCTACATCGGTGACCTCAACGCCGCCGCCATCGTGGTTAGCTAAGGTCGCGCCATCAAAGATCGCTGAGAGTTGACCTGCATCCGAGCCCGAGATTTCATCTGGCTCTTGCAAGGTGACGTCTAAGGTTAGCTCTTCACCATCACGGAAGATACCAAGCCTAATCTTAGCGTCGGCCCCTAAGGTGGCGATCTTAACGCGCAGATCAGCAAAGGATTTAATCGGCTTGCCATTGACCGAGGTGATGATATCACCGGCCTTAACGCCAGCCTTATCAGCCGCACCGCCTTCTATTACTTCGTTGACGAAGGCACCGCTATTGCCCTTATAGTCAAAGCTTTCGGCTAAATCTGGGTTCAGCTCGGTACCAGCGACGCCTAAGGTGCCACGGTGGACTTCACCAAACTCCTTTAACTGATAGACCACGGTCTTGACCATATCAACTGGGATGGCAAAGCCAATACCGATATTGCCGCCGTTAGGTCCTAAGATCGCGGTATTGATACCCACGAGCTCACCGCGCAGGTTCACTAAAGCGCCACCGGAGTTGCCGGAGTTGATCGCCGCGTCAGTCTGGATGAAGTTCTCGAGATTCTCGATATTAAGGCCAGTACGACCTAAGGCCGAGATAATACCGGAGGTTACGGTCTGGCCTAAGCCAAATGGGTTACCAATTGCGACCACAAAATCGCCGACCTCAAGCTCGGAGGTATCGGACATCATTGGTAATTCCACTAAGTCCTCAGGATTCTCGAGCTTTAATAAGGCTAAGTCGGTGTGCTCATCTTCGCCCACCTTAGTGGCGTCGAACTCACGGCCATCGGATAAGGCGATGCGAATTTCGTTGGCATCGGCGACCACGTGGCAGTTAGTGACGATATAGCCTTCCTTGGCGTCGATAATGACACCCGAGCCTAAGGCGCGGAATTCACGCTGACGTTCGCGGTTTAACTGCGGGAACATAAAGCGGAACTCCTCAGGAATTTGGAGCATTGGGCTTACTTTCTTGGTGCCCTTAACCGAGATATTGACGACTGCCGGAATGACCTCTTTGAGCATTGGTGCTAAGGACGGCTCGCCTTGAGAGTTTTCTAACGCGCTAATTAAAGGGCGGGCATCAGCGGCATAGGTTGGAGTGCTCATGCTTGCCATTAAGGTGATGCCGGCTAAAGCCAGAGCTGCTGCAGAAAGTTTTAACTTCATATCCGCCTCTATGGGTGCAAAATTGGGCGTGGGCCCATTTAATCGGGGTAGGCCCCCTCAATGGGGCAGTGGCCCAGATAGACTCACAAAAGAAAAATCTATGTCCAATCGTTCAGCAATAGCGGCAAGCTCACGCGCGCATCTTGTCGCTGCACCACAAGCCTTATCGCGAAAAGAGCTTTGGTGCGATGCTATGGTTTGCATCTTACGGGCATTTTCTTAGCCCTTGCTTAGCGCAGGCCCTTTTGCGCACAAATTCTCATTAAGCATCCGCTCTAAACCGCTGCTCCATCAGATTTAGCGTCACCGGTACTGGCCGCACGGCCCCGAGCGCACGGCTGCGCAATGTCTCTTGAGCGGGTGGTTGACCATCTAAAGACCAGGGTGGCAGAGGGAGAGGGGTGGTCCCTCGTGCACTGGCGCTATCAGGGCGCAGTACCTGCGCCGTCAGAGGGATCAGGGCCAGGCTTTTGCTTTGTGCAGGTGCAGGTAAGCACCATAATTGGGGCAAGCATGAGCATGATTGGGCGGGCGCTGGGGCAATAAGATCAATTTTGGTGCATTGAGGCCATGATCCTGGGCTTACTTTGCCCCATTCTTGAAATGGGGCGTGCCATAACCGACAATTGACTCAGATTTGTGCAGACTAAGCATGCACGCCGCGTGACGGCTTTAATTAGCCAGGGTTACGGCAGGCGGGCCGCTTAGCTCTTAATGTGATTGAATAAGGAGCGGTGCAGCCAAGGGTAGCTTGTTACTCTTGCGGTGGTGCCGGATTTTTTAATGAAGTTTTCTGCCTCTAAGGTAGTGTTAGCTGCCTCTATGGCTTTAGGCCTTGCCGCCTCGATTGGGGCTGCCGATGCTGCGATGTCGCGTGCCCCGCAAGACAACCTCTTCTATGCTACCTCAACTGAGCCATTAGGCTTAGATCCAGCTTTAGTTGATGACAATGACTCGGGCAACGTTAACTGCAATATCTACGAGTCGCTGTTACAGTTTAAGGACGACAATACTGAGATTGAGCCATGCTTAGCTGAGAGCTGGACTATCTCCGACGACGGCTTGGTTTACACCTTCAAGCTGCGTCAGGGCGTGGTATTCCATGACGGTACCCCATTTAACGCTCAGGCGGTTAAGTTCAATATCGACCGTCAGATGCCTGAGAACCTCGTCCCTAAGATGTCGTATGCCCCATTAGTCTTTGGTGACGTTGTTTCCTCTGAGGTTCTGGACGACTACACCATTAAGATCACCTTAAAGAAGCCATCGACCCCATTCTTACGCAATATGGCCATGTGCTTTGCCGCCCCAATTGCTTCGCCAACTGCGCTGCAAAAGTACAACAACAACTTGATGGAAAATCCAGTTGGTACTGGTCCTTACAAGTTAGTGGCTTGGGATCGCGGCCAGCAGTTAATCCTCACCACCAACGAGGATTACTGGGGTGAGAAGCCAGCTATTCAGAACGTAATCTACCGCATTATGAAGGAGACCTCGGCTCGTGTCGTTGCTTTAAACAATGGCGAGGTTGATATCATCAACGGTATTGACGCCAATGTGATTGACCAAATCAAGAATGCGGGCAATCTCATCTTCCAAGATGAAGGCAACAACGTTAACTACATGGTTTACAACTGCCGCGACGGCTACGTAACCTCCGATCGTGAGGTCCGTCGTGCTTTAGCTCAGGCGATCAACGTCCCTGAGTTAGTCAAGTCCCTCTATAAGGGCTATGCCGACTACGCCACCACCTTCTTCCCTACCTTTATGGCAGGCTACGATGAGACGATTAAGCCAATCGCTTACGATCCAGAGGCTGCCAAGAAGACCTTAGAACAAAAGGGCGTCAAGGAGCTCAAGATCTTGACCTACTCCAATGCTCGTTACTACAACACGGTGGGTGGTCAAGTCTTAGCTGAGGCAGTTCAGGGCTACTTAGATCAGGTCGGCGTTAAGGCTACTATCGACGTTTACGACTGGGCTACCTTCAAGAGCAAGCTCTTAACTGACGCTTGGGACCTGTCCTTTATTGGCTGGGTTGGTGACAATGGTGACCCTGACAACTTCATCAATATCTTGGCCGCCGACGACCCAATCTCCAACCAAGGCCTATGGCTCAACCAAGAGTTTATCGACCTCATTAACAAGGCCGTTGCCTTACCTGATGGCCCAGAGCGTGCCGAGGTTTACAAGCAAGCTGAGCGCGTCTTAAACGAGGATGTGGGTGTCCTGCCGCTGTCGCACGCCCAGACCTTAGCGGCCTATCGTCCTAACATCAAGGGCAAGTTTACCCACCCAATTGGCTTAAACTTCTTTGTTAACGTCAGCAAGGAATAGTGAGCTAAGCTAATTAAGTCATCCGGCGCAAGCCGTGTACACGCAGGGGAGTCTTTGAGACTCCCCTGCGTCGTTTCGGGCGCACAAGCACGTGGCGTCAGTGCTAGCGCCAGGGCTGACCGAACGCAGCGCTTTAGGAGCGAGCTTTTGCTTGAAAACGCGGCGCCCTTGGTGCTAAGCGCAGTTGCAGCATGCCCACCCACCACCCCCGCCGCCGCCCTGTGGTCGAGCAAGCACGCCTGTGGCTGCGTCAGGTGCGCAGATTGGAGCCACGACCGGTTAAGAGCGCAGACGCCCAGGTCTCAATGGTGCGGTTAGAGCCTTGGGTTTAGTGCTGCTTAGTCCTCATGCGGTAGTTGGGGCGGGCGCCCTAGGTCTTGAAGGAGTAGGACTGGGCTGGCCTTGGGGACGGTGCCAGCGTTTAAGGCGCGGCGGCGACTTTAACGGTTGTTGGGGGCGGGCGTTCTTGGTCTTGAAGGAATTTACTCTGTGCTGGGGCGCTTGGTGGGTAGGGCGCTCAGGGCGTGTTTAAGCTTGATGCTGGTTTTGCTCGGCGCAAGCTAGATAGATTTGCGGCCTTGTTCGCAAATTTAGCAAAAGTTTTGTTGAGGGAATTAGCGACTTGACGGAGCTCGGGGCCACACAGCGCGCCTTGGGGCTTGGTTGGAGGTGATTTTGTTTACTTTAAACCTTGGGCCCTTGCTGCCGATAAATCGAAATAAGAGCTGATGACAAAACTTTGGCTAGCTCAACGCAGTCTGCTTGGCTGTTTGTTTGCTAGATAGTAAGTGAATGATGGTGCGGGAATGGCCCTGAATTGAGAAAAATAGTGGCTTTGGGTACAATTCCTTGCAAAATTGTGGTAAATGTAGGGCTTTTTGCCCGCGTCGCTGCGGCTGGACTGACTTTTTTTTTTAGAGCGCAGCGGTAATTTGTTTGTTTTTGCTTGGTTTGTCGCTAAGGCTTAAGAGCCTTCGTTACTTAGTCGGAGCGTAGGATGCGCTTACTGCTAAGTGATGGACAGACCATGGGGCTGAGGATAAGGATAATCATGGCGGCGCTGACCCATATTCCAGTACTCTTAAATGAGTGTCTGGCCGGTTTGCAGATCAAGCCCGAGGGAACCTATATCGATGGGACCTTTGGTCGGGGCGGCCACTCACGCGCCATTTTATCTCAGCTCGGGCCTCAGGGCCGCTTAATTGGCCTTGATCGCGACCTCACGGCCGTTGCCGTAGGCCAAGAGCTGGCGGCGGCTGACGCGCGCTTTGCGATCGTTCATACCCCTTTTTCGCGCATCCATGATGTCGCTGCTGACTTAGGTCTATTAGGTAAGGTTGACGGAATCTTGCTCGACATCGGTGTCTCGAGCCCGCAGCTTGATGATGGTGCGCGCGGCTTTTCCTTTGATAAGGACGGCCCATTAGATATGCGCATGGACCAAAGCGCCGAGAAGTCGGCCGCTACGGTTGTCGCCACTTACGATGAAAAGCAGCTTGCCTATATCTTCAAGGTCTACGGCGAAGAGCGCTTTGCAAGTAAGGTCGCCCGAGCCATCGTCAAGCGCCGTGAGAATGCCCCTTTTACCTCGACTAAGGATTTAGCTCAGGTTATCGCCGCTGCTATCCCTGGTAAGCCTGGGCCTAAGCATAAGGCCACGCGCTGCTTCCAAGCGCTGCGCATTGAGGTCAATGCCGAATTAGATGAGCTCAAAAGCGCTTTGGAGGGCTCCTTATCAGTGTTGGCGCCGGGCGGGCGCCTGTGCGTGATCAGCTTCCACTCGCTTGAGGATCGCATCGTCAAGAACTTCATGCGCGACCAAAGCAGCGGACCTAAGATCCCTTCCCATATTCCTTTAACTGCCGCACAGCTCGATGAGCTCAGAGCGCAAAGCGCGACCTTAGATATCGTCAGTGCCGCCCAAAAGGCCAGTGACGAGGAGTTGGCGCACAATGTGCGCGCGCGTTCGGCTACCTTACGCGTAGCCCAGCGCCTCAACTATCAACCAGAAGTTGTTTCACAGAGCCAAGAGGGCTAGGGAGATTGCGATGGATGCTTCAGATATTACGCGTACTCCCCAGTCTAGTGGGGCGATGTCACCGGCAGCCGCGATTGCGGCAGCCTTTGCGGCTGCTGCGGCCCATCAGCAACAAGATGCTGCGGTAACGCCGAATTATCAGGCGGCAAGTGCCACGCCATGGGGCGCACAGATCGCCACGCCGCGCAATTTTCAGGGGCGGGCGGTCGCGGTCACTAAGACCCAAGTAGCCGCTAAGACTCAAGGGGCGGCACAGCAAGTAGCCGGGGCCTCCTTTAATCCGTTGACTGGCGACGCCGGTCTGAGCTCAGCTGGCGCTGCTGGTCTGAGCTCAGCTGGCGCTGCTGGTCTGAGCTCAGCTGGTACGGCCGCTTTGAGCAGCGCGCGGGCACCGCGCACGACGCCGGATTGGGGCGGTGCGCCCCAGATTGAGATGACCGCGCAGGATCCTGCCGCTAACGGGGGCACGGGCGTTGATCTCATCTTTGATGAGGAAGCGCAGCGCCAAGATGAGACCTTGCGTCAGCGCAACGAGGCGCTGGTCTCCAACGTTATTGCCTTGCAGCAAGGCTCTTTGACCTCCTTTAGCTTGGTGGAAGAGGGTATGACCATGGTCAAGGTCGAGCCTTCCACGATCCTAGAAGAGGAACAGGACTATATCGCAGGCGAAAGCGAAGAAGACTTTATCGCCGGTAATGTCTCGGAGCTGAGAAGCACCGGTACCGATAATGGCAGTGCGCTCAGCACCGGAGCGGCTTTAGCCTCTGATGGCTCGATTGCCGGAACCGTGAGCGATGTTGAGGTCGAAGAGGTGCCGATTATCCCGGCACGCTTACACGTGTCCTCGACCTTGAATCTGCCCAATGCTGGTGCCGATCGCAGTCCGGGCGCCCACTTATTGCCGTCACTGCTGTCTGATTTCGTTCATTGCTGGTACGCCTATGGCGCCGCTTTGTTGTTGTGTGTGCTGTGCCTGCTCAATGTCTATCAAGTTCAGGCCACCAATACGGTCAATGCGCGCTTAAATGAGGTGTCCTTATCCAACGAGTCGATTGAGCGCGAGTGGCTCAACTTAATGGCCCAGCGCCAGAACCTCTCGGAGCATGCGACGGTGCGCGATAGTGCGATCTATCAGCTGCAAATGGTGGCACCGCAAACCGAAAAGGAACATGTGATTTATCTGAAAAAGAAATAGGGTGGTGCACTCCTAATTTCATTAAAATGACGGCACCTAGTGGTGCCGTTATTATCTGATGGGATGGTGTTTTTTTGTTATTTGAGGCAGGGTGATGAGGCGACGCATAAGTGGTAAGGGTTTAGCCGCTAACTTAAGAAAGAGGCTACCTAAGCGTAAGGGCGCAGACGCGACCACCCATGCCGATGGCACCCCCTTGACGCCTTCTGAGCGCGCTCAGTATGAATTAAGCCTGGTGGGCCTTGATCTGCCCATGAGCGACTATGCGCGCAAGAATAACCCGCTACCTTCGGTCTATGCCTTAGGACGCTGGCGCATTGCCTTTATTTGGCTCGTGCTCTTGGGCTTTCTGTGCTTTTTATTAGGCCGCCTGCTTTGGATTCAGGTGCTCTATCCGGACCGCTTAATCGCTGAGAGTGATAACCGCACTATCCGCAGTTACACCTATGAGCCGCCGCGTGGCCTGATTGCCGATCGCAATGGTAAGCTCTTGGCACTCTCGGTGCCGGTGAAGGCGGTAGTGGCCGATGCGGCGATCTTAAATGAACGTAAGATCAACCGTAACCCGGAGCTGGTGGAAAAGATTGCGCGCCTGGTCGAGATGGACGCGGCGACCTTGTTTAAGAAGATCTCCGATCCGACCAACCACTATGTCCAGCTCAATAAGTACGTCCCGCTCAATTTAGCGCGCGAGCTGGAGTCGCTTGATATCCCTGGTCTTACTATCAGCGATAACTACCAGCGCTATTACCCTACCGGCGCGGTCAATGCCCATATTGTGGGTAAGGTTGACTACCGGGGCAATGGCGCCTATGGCGTGGAGCAGAGCTTTAACCAGTATTTGTCGGCGCAAAGCTCTAAGAAAAAGTTCAAGCGCGATAGCGACAATCACATCATCGAGAACCTCGAGGTGATCGAGCCGGGCAAGGAAGGCGGCAATCTGGCCTTAAGCGTTGATGATCGCTTGCAGACCTTCAGCTACGAGGCGCTGCAAGATGCGGTCATCCAGCACGATGCCGAGACCGCGAGCGCCGTGATGCTCGATGCGACCACGGGCGAAATCTTGGTGATGGTCAACTATCCAAGCTTTGATCCAAACGATCGCTTGCACTTTGACCCATCGGCGGCGCGTAATCGCGCGATCACCGATACCTTTGAGCCGGGCTCGACTATCAAGCCGATTGTGGCCTTGGCGGCATTAGAGACCGGTGAGGTCGATTGGACCGAGACCTTCGATACGCGCCCATACATCGTCAATGGCAAGATGATCCGCGATAGCCATCGCATGGAGAATACCTCGCCTCTGGTCGATATCATCAAGTACTCGTCCAATATCGGTATGGCCCATATTGCCCAGCGTGTCGGCCCGAGCCCGATTGTGCAAATGTTAGAGCGCTTTGGCTTTGGCGCGCGCACCAATTCCGGCTTTGCTGGTGAGGCCTACGGCAATCTGCACACCGATCGCACCTTCTGGTCGGAAATCGATAAGGCGACCTTAGGCTTTGGTTACGGCATCACGGTCACAGCGCTGCAAATGGCTTCGGCCTATGCCACCTTGGCTAATTACGGGGCGCGCCTGCCGGTGAGCATTTTGCGCGTAACCAAGCAGCCGTCCTATGTCCAAGTGGCCAATATCAATGAAATTCGGCGCATGCACACCGCCTTGGAGACGGTAGTAGAGCAAGGCTCAGGTAAGCGCGCCGCGATTAACCGCTATCGCATTGCCGGTAAGACGGGTACTGCACATATCGCCTCGGGCGGTGGTTACGCTGAGGACTACGTCGCCTCCTTCGTAGGCTTTGCGCCGATCTCCAATCCGCGCTTTGTCTTGGTGGTCGTGGTCTATAAGCCTAAGGGCAATTACTACGGCAGCTCGGTGGCGGCCCCAGTCTTTAGCGACATCATGACCCGTGCCTTGCAGCTTTACAACATTCCGCCAGATAAATAGCAATCCGCCGCTCCCCGGCTGGGGCTTGCGCCGCTCCCCGGCTGGGGCTTGCGCCGCGCCGCTGGGCCGAGGCCGACGCCGCTGGCTGAGGCCATGGCTGTGTCGCTGGGCCGGGGCACCGTTGGGGCTTAGGCGCCGCTAGGGCTTAGTAGGGGGTGGGCCCCGTGATTTGCGTCATTGCGGGGGCGGGCGCCCCTGAGTGGGCAAAAGCGGGTAAAATAGGCGCTTGCGTGTGACTAGTGGCCCCGCAACCAATTGCTGCCAAGCTGACAGCTGCTATCAAGCTTAAAGCTGTTACCAAGCTTAAAGCGGTCCCCGCCTTTTAAGGGGGGTGGGTTCTGTGCGCTTGAGCAAGAGGGGGAGGGCGCGTCCACGTAGGGCCTGCCTTATGGGGCAGGGGCGCGTAGCTAAAAGAAGGTCAGTGCTGTGGCGGAAATTAAGTTTGATGGAACCTTAGCCAGTGTCTGCGACTATTTGGAGATCACCTCGGTGTACTCCGAAAAGGTGCTCACCCTGTTGCAAAAGATTAAGGTCACTAATATCGAGTGTGACTCACGACGCGTTACCCCAGGCACCATCTTCTATGCCCGCCGTGGTGCTCACTACAATCCTTTTGAGCACTTAGATGAGATCAAGGCCAAAGGCGCCGTGGCGATCTTAATTGATGGCCCGGTGGGCTTTACGGACGATGGCAGCGCCTTATGGCTCGATGAGGAGCATCCAAAGCTCAAGGTGCCATCCCCGCTGCTGGTTGACCCTTATGAGTCACTGCGCCATGAGCGCCGCTGCGGTAATTTGACCGTAACTCAGTATCAATCCGATCCGGAGCGCGCGGCCGCCTGCTATCGCGCCACCGATGGTAGCGCTGCGGCTAAGGCGATCAATAAGGTCAAGATGCTGCGCTTGGTGCTGCCCAATAACAAGAGCCTGAGTGCCTTAGCTGGCTTTATTTATGGCGAGCCGTCCAAGAAGCTGCGCTTAATTGGTGTCACCGGCACCAACGGCAAGAGCACCATCACCAATCTGATCGCTCAGATGTTAAATGCCTGCGGCCATAAGACCGCGCTTTTTGGCACCTTGGGCTATGGCTTCTTAGACGACTTGCAGCCTAGCGCCAATACCACCCTCGATGCGATTTCCTTGCAGCGCGAGCTGGCCCATTACGTCGAGCTGGGCGCTGACTATGCGGTGATGGAAGTGTCCTCGATTGGCTTTTGTGAAGGCCGCGTCTCGGGACTTTCCTTCTACGCCGGTGCCTTTAGCAATTTAAGCCGCGACCACCTCGACTATCATCAGACGATGGAAGAGTACTTCCAGGCTAAGCTCAACTTCCTGCGTATGATTCCGCCAACGCGCCTGGTCATAAACTGCGCCCAAGAAGTAGGGCGGCGCATCAATGAGGCGGTTCCTAATTGCTATACGGTCAAGTTAGAGCAACCTGATTCGGACAAGCCATTAAATCAGGGCTTGAGCCTGCGCCGGGTCAACTTCAAGCGCCAAAGCCTCGAGCTTTACCTCAATACCGGCAATAGCAATACGATGCGCACCGAGCTCAATCTCTTGGGTGCCTTTAATGCCGAGAACTATGCAATTGCCTTAGGCGTGCTCTTGAGCATGGGCTATGATTACAAGTTCTTGCTGCGCATTACCCCAAAGCTTAAGCCGATCACCGGCCGCATGGAATGCTTTAGCTTAAATTCAGGGGAAAAGCCACGCCTCATCGTCGACTATGCCCACACTCCAGATGGCGTGGAGCAGGCGCTGCGGGCGACCCAAGCACACACCGCTGGCGGCCGCATCTTTGTAGTCTTAGGTTGTGGTGGCGATCGCGATCGCGGCAAGCGTCCGTTAATGGCGATGAAGGCCTCGGTCTATGCTGACTATGCCATCTTCACCGCCGATAATCCCCGCAGCGAAGAGTTAGCGCGCATTATCGACGACATGATTATGGCAATTGGCCCAACCCAAGAAGAGCTCACGCTTCAGCAGAGCCTGAACAAGGCCAATGAGGTGTTAGCCGCTGAGGATAAGCCTGAGCGCAAGCATCAGAGCTATCAAGAGCTGCAAGGGCTCGCCCAGAGCTTACAGGCTGATACGCCTGAGGCCTATGACGAGCTGCGCTACAAATACGATGACACTATTGTCAACTTCGCACCGCATGGCACCTATTACCACAAGCACGCCCAGTGCGAGGGCTTACCGCTGGGACTGCCAAGCGCCGACAATCTCGAGCGCAATGTCTTAGTGATCGCCGATCGCTATCAGGCCATTCGCTATGCCTTTGAGCATGCGACCAAGCGCGATAGCGTCTTAATCGCAGGCAAGGGCCATGAGGATTATCAAATCTTCAAGGACGGCACCATTCACTTCTCCGATCGTGAGATCTGCTGTGAGCTCTTAGGCATTGAGCTCCCAGCAAGTCAGGCTCCGGCCCACGAGACCTCAGATCAAGTCAAGGCGCCAACTCCGGCCCAACCTAAGGCTGCCGCCAAGGCCGCTCAGCCTAAGGCTGCCGCCAAGGCTAAGTCTGACCAGTCGGCTACTAAGGCTAAAGCCGACCCGTCGGCTACCAAGGCCCAAGCCCCGGCTCAGAGCGGCGCTAAGACCGCGCCAAAGGCCGCTGCTAAGACCAAGAGCACAGTTAAGACCACGGCGGCTAAGACCACTAAGCCTAAGGCCAAGAGCACCGCCAAGACCTCGGCTCAGTCGCAAAAAGAAGCTGCTAAGGAGCAGTAGTGATTACTTTCACCCTAAAAGAATTAGCTCAGCTGGCGCGCCTTGAGACGCGCTCAGAGCAAGCCATTGCTACGGTGTCGACCAATTCCCAAGAAATTGGCCCGCAGTGCCTCTTTGTGCCGCTCAAGGGTGAGCGCTTTGATGGCCATGATTTTATTGCCGGAGCGTTAGCTCAAGGCGCAGTCGCCTACGCTAGCAGCCGCCCGGATACGGCTGAGACGAGCGCCGTTAAGGTCGCCTGCCCGCATACCCTGCGCTTATTAGGTAAGTGCGGCCAGCTGGTGCGCCGTAAGAGCCAGGCCTTGGTGTGCGCCATTACCGGCTCGTGTGGTAAGACTACGGTCAAGGAGATGACCGCTGCGATCTTAAGTCAGTGCGGCGCGACCTTAGCGACCAAGGGCAACTTCAATAATGACGTGGGCGTGCCCCTGACCTTGCTTCGTTTGCAGCCTGAGCATCAATACGCCGTGATTGAGCAGGGCGCCAGCCACCTCTTAGATATCGCGCGCACCGCTGAATTTGTCGAGTCGGACTTTGCCCTTATTACCAATGTCGGCGCGGCCCATATTGAGGGCTTTGGCTCGCGTGAGGGCGTCTATCAGGGCAAAAGCGAGCTTTTGACCAATCTCTTTGCCCGCTTCCCAGAACGAAATGACGATGGCAAGCTGCCATTGGGCCGAGGCATTGGCATTGTGCCGTGCGATAGCCCATGGTGGCATCAGTGGCAACAAGATTTTTCGACGCAGTTAAAGCAGGGACGCCTTTTGAGCTTTGGCGAAAGTGAGGACGCCACGATGCGCGTCAGCGCTATTGGCCAAACGGGCGATGAACTCAGCTTTACTCTGACCTGCACCGTGCCGGGCCTGGAGCTTAACGAGACGGTCACCCTTAAGACCTTAGGCCGCCATAACGCCATCAATGCAGCGGGCGCTGCCCTCTTAGGACGCGTCATGGGCGCAACGCCTGAGCAGATTGTGGCAGGCCTGGTGGCAAGCTCAAATCTTTCTGGGCGCCTCACTCCACACCGCTTTGCCTGTGGTTTAACCGTAATCGATGATGCCTATAACGCTAGCTTTAATGCGGTGATCGCCGCTTTAGATACTTTAAAGCAGTGCCAAGGCTCCCGCGTTATGGTCTTTGGTGATATGGGCGAGCTGGGCGATGCCGCAGCACAGCTGCACTATAAGGTTGGTGAGGCCGCGTGCACGCGCGTCGACGCTTTCTTGGCCTTAGGCCCACTGTCACAAGAGGCGATTGCCGCGATTAACTTATGTGATGCCGCTGATAAGGTGGTTACGAACGCAAGCCACAGTGCCTCCCACGAAGAGCTGATTCCACGGCTTAGTGCGACCATTAAAGCTGAGCTCGCGCAGGGACATCAGGTCACCTGCCTCATCAAGGGCTCGCATGCCATGCATATGGAAAAGGTCGTGGCCGCGCTGTTAGAGCTGGGCGCGCAATTAGATCAACTTAGCAAATAAAGTCGAGGAGACTTGTCATGGTTGTCATGCTCGCAGAATGGCTGAGCCAATATGTGCCGACCTTCCGCGTTTTAGAATATTTGACCGTGCGTGCGGTGTGCGCCTTGCTCACGGCCTTAGTGCTCTCGCTGATGCTCGGGCCTATGACTATTGCCAAGCTGCAAGTGATGCACTTTGGGCAGGTAGTACGTAAGGATGGCCCAGAGAGCCACTTAAAGAAGCAGGGTACTCCGACGATGGGTGGTGTCTTAATCAACTCCACTATTGTCCTGACCATCTTGCTCTGGGCGCGCCTTGATAATATCTACGTCTGGTACGTGGTGGTCACGGTGGTAGGCTACGGCTTAATTGGCTTTGCTGACGACTACTTAAAGGTGGTGCGCCACAATCCGCAAGGCCTGCGGGCGAAATACAAATACTTCTGGCAGTCGGCCTTGGCCTTAGCCTTAGGCTGCTGCATTTATGGCTTTGCCCAAAGCCCGGCCGAGACCACCTTTGTGGTGCCGTTCTTTAAGAACTTCATGCCAGATATTGGCTTTTTAATCATTCCGCTCACTTACTTTGTGCTCACGGGTTCAAGTAACGCGGTCAACCTCACCGACGGCTTAGATGGCCTGGCCATCCTGATTACGATCACGGTAGCGGCCGGCTTAGGTATCGTGGCCTGGGCGACCTCCAATTACAATTTCGCCAGCTACCTCTATATCCCATATGTGCCGCTCGCCACCGAGATGATCGTGGCCTGTGTCGCCATTATTGGCGCGGGCCTGGGCTTTTTATGGTTTAACACCTATCCAGCCGAGGTCTTCATGGGCGATGTCGGCTCCTTATCCTTAGGTGCGACCTTAGGCATGATTGCCGTCTTAATCCGTGAGGAGCTCTTGCTCTTTATCATGGGCGGTATTTTCGTCTTAGAGACGCTCTCGGTTATCTTGCAGGTGGGCTCCTTTAGACTGCGCGGCGTGCGCATTTTCCGCATGGCGCCGATTCACCACCACTTTGAAAAGGGCGGTTGGCCTGAGCCCCGCGTGATTGTCCGCTTCTGGATTGTCAGCCTCGTCTTAGTGCTCTTAGGCTTAGTCACCTTAAAGCTACGTTAAGCGCCCCAACGCCGCCTGCGGCCGCCGCGTTCTGCTACCTGCGGCCGCCGCGTTCTGCCGCCTGCCGCAGCCGCGTTCTGCCACCTGCCGCAGCCGCGTTCTGCCACCTGCGGCAGCCGCGTTCTGCCACCTGCGGCAGCCGCGTTCTGCCACCTGCGGCAGCCGCGTTCTGCCACCTGCGGCAGCCGCGTTCTGCCGCCTGCGGCCGCCGCTGCGGCGTTAACTCACAGGATTTTTGATAAATGAACCGCATTCAAGGCAAGAAGATTGCCGTTATTGGCTTAGGCATCTCCAACGTATCGGTCGTGACCTACTTATTAAAGCACGACATCAAGCAGCTCTCGATTTTCGATACCCGCAACAATCCTCCTTACGCCGAGGAAGTACCTTCGGGCGTGGATTTGAAGCTTGGCCCATTAGACCCAGAGGTCTTAGCCCGCTATGACATGTTGGTGGTCAGCCCTGGTCTGTCCATCAATTTACCTGCAATCAAGGCCGCCCAAGAGGCGGGCGTGGAGATCGTGGGCGATATCGAGCTCTTCGCGAGCGAAGTCAACGGCAAGGCCCGCGTGGTCGGTATCACCGGCTCCAATGGCAAGTCGACCGTGACCGCCTTAGTGGGCTTTATGTTAGAAAAGGCCGGTGCCCGTGCTGCGATCGGCGCCAACTTCGGCCATGCTGTCTTTGACATTCTCTCGCCGCGCATCGACACCTATGTCTTAGAGCTCTCGAGCTTTGAGCTGGAGACGACCTCAAGCTTGCACCTTGATGCCGGTGTCATCCTCAATGTCTCCGAGGACCACTTAGATCGCTACGATGGTGACTTAGAAAAGTACGCTGAGGCTAAGCGCCGCATCTTCAAGTGCTGCGACAAGATTATCGTCAATCGCGACGATGCCCGCACCTATCCGCAAGATCCAGCCGAAAAGGAGCGGATCTTCGCCAGCTTCGGTCTGGATAATCAGGAGTACGGACGCGAGGTAGGCGCCAACACCGCCTATTTATGCATCAATGGCCAGCGGGTGTTAGACGTGCGCGATCTTACGATCTGTGGCTCGCACAATGAGCTCAATGCCTTAGCCGCTATGGCCTTAGCTGACGCCTTAGGGATTCCGCGCGACGTCCAGATTCAGGCCTTAAAGACCTTTACGGGCTTAGAGCACCGTTGCCAATTAGTGCGCATCTTAGATGGCGTCTCCTTCTACAACGACTCCAAGGCCACCAACGTCGCCTCGGCCGAAGCCGCGATCAATGGCTTAGCCCCACGCTATCCTGAAGGCATCATTCTGCTTGCGGGCGGTATTGGCAAGGGTCAGGACTTCACCCCATTAAAGCGCTTTATCGGCAAGGAAGTGACCAAGGTCTACTGCTTTGGCCGCGACGCTGACAAGATCTTAGCCTTAGACCCAGAGCGCTGTGTCGGCGTACTCAATATGCGTCAAGCCATTCGCATGGCTTTTGCTGAGGCCCACAATGGCCAGGCGATCTTACTGAGCCCAGCTTGCTCGTCCTTTGACCAGTTCAAGGGCTTTGACGAGCGCGGCCGCGTCTTCGTCAACTTGGTCAACAACCTCAACTCCGAGCATGACCGCATCGTCTTACCACCAAAGGCCGAGCCGGTTAAGGCCCCAGAGCCTAAGGCCGAGGCTAAGACTGAGACCAAGGCTGAGGCTAAGGTCGAGCCTAAGGTCACTGAGGCTAAGGCCGAGCCTAAGGCTGAGACCAAGGCCGAAGTAAAGGCCGAGCCTAAGGCTGAGACCAAGGCCGAAGTAAAGGCCGAGCCAAAGGTCACTGAGGCCAAGGCTGAGCCTAAGAAGACGGTACGGGGCGGCCATAAGTCTCATAGCGCCAAGCTGCGTGCCAAGAAGGCCTAGGTTGAGGCCTCAGATGGAAATGGTCATGCGCTCAGGAAAATTAATGTCGCAGAAAGCACCACGCTTGCCCTTTGATCGCTCCTTGATCTTTGCTTGCGTGCTGCTCTTGCTGATTTCCATCGTGCTTATCTCCTCGGCTTCGGTCCAAGAGGCCTACACCTCCACGGGCGATCAGTACTTTTACTTGAAGCGCCAGGTGATCTTTTGTGGCGTAGGCCTGGTCTGGTTTTTTCTGATGGTCACGATTCCCTCGGCCACCTGGTTTAACCTGTCGTGGTATCTCATGGCGGTGGTGGGCGTGCTCTTAATCGTGGTCTTGCTGGTGGGACGCGAGATTAATGACGCGAAGCGCTGGCTCGATTTAGGCCCGGTCAACTTGCAACCGGCGGAGTTTTTGAAGCTCTTTTGGATCTTGTTTTTCTCGCGCTACACCTGTCGTCAGATCGTCAAGGTGCGCTATCAGATCCGGGGCTTCTTGATTCCTATGGGCATGATGACGGTGGTGGGCATCCTGCTGTTGCTGCAGCCAGACTTTGGTTCGACCGTGGTGATCGCCGCCATTACGATGGGCATCCTCTTTGTGGGCGGCGCGGGCATTATCAAGTACTTATGCGCAGGGTTATTCCTGGCGCTGACGGGCGGTCTTTTGATCTTGGTTCAGCCCTATCGTCTGTCGCGCGTGCTCTCATTTTTAGACCCGTGGCAAGATCGCTTTGATACCGGCTATCAGCTCACCAATTCGCTGATGGCCTTTGGTCAAGGCGGCTTTTGGGGCGAGGGCCTAGGGCACTCGGTGCACAAGCTAGGCTATCTGCCGGAGGCTCACACCGACTTTGTCATGGCCATTATGGGCGAGGAGTTTGGCTTTTTCGGGGTCAGCTGCGTTATCTTCATCGAGTTCTTTATCGTGGTTAAAGCGGTGTTGATTGCGCTGCGCATCTTGCGCCAGCGCTCGCAGTACCAGGGCTATGTCGCCTTTGGCGTGGCGGTGATGCTGTGCGTGCAGACTGTGATTAACATCGGCGCGGCCTCGGGCGCGCTGCCGACCAAGGGCCTGACCTTGCCTTTTATCTCCTACGGCGGTTCGTCCTTGGTGGTATGTATGTGGGCCTTAGCGCTCTTGGTGCGCATCGACTACGAATGGCGCAGCCACAAGCTCGGCAACCTCAAATATAGTTGACTTCAATCTAGTTGACTTAATCTACTGATTAATTGGTCGGGAGGCCAAGATGGCATTACGCGTTTTAGTGATGGCAGGCGGTACGGGCGGTCACGTGTTCCCGGCCTTAGCAATTGTCAAAGCCTTACAGGAGCAGGGCCATAGCGTGGAGTGGCTGGGGACGCGCGGCCGCATTGAAGAGCGCGTGGTCCCAGCGGCGGGCATTACCATTCACTATATCGACGTTAAGGGCGTACGCCGCAATGGTTTAGGCGCGCTCTTAAAGGCTCCTTTTATGGTGGCCCATGCCATTGCCCAGGCCCGTCAGGTCATCAAGCAATTTAAGCCTGATGTCGTGATTGGCTTTGGTGGTTATGCCTCAGGCCCTGGTGGCGTCGCGGCCTTCTTAAGCGGGATTCCGCTTATCTTGCACGAGCAAAATGCCGCTGCTGGTATGACCAACCGTATCCTCGCGCGCTTTGCCCGTAAGATTCTCTTAGGTGTGGGCGCGGCCTTTAGCGGCCCTAAGGTTGAGTCGGTGGGCAACCCGGTACGCGCCGAGATTGCGCAGCTCTTTAAAGAAGAGCGCACCTTCAACCACCCTGACGGCAAGCTTCATATCCTCATTATCGGCGGTTCCTTGGGCGCTCAGGCTTTAAATGAGCGCGTGCCCGAAGCCCTCAAGCAACTTAACGCCCAGGATCTTTGTGTGGTCCATCAATGTGGCCAAGGCCAAAGTGACAAGACGAAGCAGCGCTATGAGGGCGCGGCCTTTGAGGTGACCACCTCAGACTTTATCCAAGATATGGCCGCCGCCTATCGTCAGGCCGACTTAATCATTTGCCGTGCTGGTGCCTCCACCATCTCGGAGCTTTCGGCTGTGAAGCTGCCTGCGATCTTAGTGCCGCTCCCTACAGCGGTCGACGATCACCAGACCAAGAACGCGTTGACCTTGGTCAACGCCGGGGGCGCGAAGCTCATTGCCCAGTCCGAGCTCAGCGCCGACAAGCTGGCTGCTGTGATCAAAGAAATCCGGGATCCTGAGACTTTGGCCGCTATGTCCCAAGGCGCTGCAAGCCTAGAGCACCTCAATGCTACCCAGCGCGTCTGTGAGGTGATCGCTGAGCTGGCCGCACATAAGTAAGCCTGGCTTAAGCCGTCGGAACCACGGCTAAGTCAGTGGCCCAAGCCTGCAGGGCCGTACCGACGGTGCCGACGTTAGGCCCTGGCGCCGGGCCAAGCCTGTGGCGCACGGCCACGGTAGTGGGGTGCGGTTCGGGTAGTGGGGCGCAGCTCTGGTAGTGGGCGCGGCTCGGGTAGTGGGGCGCGGCTCTGGTAGTGGGCGCAGCTCGGGTAGTGGGGTGCGGCGCGGGTAGTGGGGCGCAGCTCTGGTAGTGGGCGCGGCGCGGGTAGTGGGGCGCAGCTCTGGTAGTGGGCGTGGCTCGGGTAGTGGGGCGCGGCGCGGGCAGTGGCTCCCTGGCACCAGGGCGGCACGAATTTGTCATGTGCGGACTTTTCCACTAAGATCGGGCGTTTGCAGATCTAATCTCTCAGAAGAAGTTGGGCTATGGAAAAATTACCTAGTTTTGACGCCGTGCCACATATGCACAAGGTGCGTCGCATTCACTTTGTGGGTATTGGGGGCTCGGGCATGTCGGGCATTGCCGAGGTTTTGCTCAATGAGGGCTATACCATTTCAGGCTCGGACATTGCCGCAAGCAAGGTAACCCAACGTTTGGAGAGTCTGGGGATTCAGATCTTTATCGGCCACAAAGCCGAGAATGTCGCCGGGGCCAGCGTCGTGGTGGTCTCCTCGGCGATTCATAAGGGCAATCCTGAGGTGGATGCGGCGATCGCCGCGCGTATTCCAGTGGTGCGCCGCGCCGAGATGTTAGGCGAGCTGATGCGCTATCGCTATGGCATTGCGGTCTCAGGTACTCACGGTAAGACCACGACCACCTCGCTTATCGCTTCGATCTTTGCCGAGGCGGCTCTGGATCCAACCTTTGTTATTGGCGGCCTGCTCAATAGCGCTGGCACCAATGCGCGCTTAGGCTCGAGCC
The DNA here is from genome assembly GCA_944392765.1 of uncultured Anaerobiospirillum sp. Lineage (GTDB taxonomy): Bacteria > Pseudomonadota > Gammaproteobacteria > Enterobacterales > Succinivibrionaceae > Anaerobiospirillum. Next base: position 16,034 of record CALXXU010000016.1, on the reverse strand, counting down.
GCTTTTTAATTGCCGAGGCCGATGAGTCGGACGCATCGTTTTTGCACTTGCAGCCGATGCTGACCGTGGTCACCAATATTGAGGCTGACCACCTTGATACCTACGGCGGTGACTTCACCAAGCTCACTGACACCTTTGTCCAATTCTTGCACAATCTGCCATTCTACGGCGTGGCGGTGGTGTGCATTGATGATCCTACCGTACAGAGCATCATCCCGCGCATTGGCCGTACCGTGATCACCTACGGCACCAGTGATAAGGCCGATTTGCAGGTGTGTCACTATATCCAGCACCAAGCAGGCTCGGTCTTTACCGTTAAGCGCAAGGGCAAGAGCGACCTCAACGTCAAGCTGGCGCTACCAGGCTTGCATATGGCCAAAAACGCCACGGCTGCGATTGCGGTGGCCTTAGAAGAGGGCATTCCTGAGGATGCCATCTTGCGCGCTTTAGAGCATTTTGAAGGCGTGGGCCGCAGATTCCAGCGCTATGGCCGCTTTAAGGCGCCTAACGGTGTGATAAGCCTGGTAGACGATTATGGCCACCATCCATCGGAGGTACTGGCCACTATCAAGGCAGTCCGTGAGGGCTGGCCGAAGCGGCGCTTAGTCATGGTGTTCCAGCCGCATCGCTATAGCCGTACTCGCGATTTATATGAGGATTTTGTCAAGGTCCTGCAATTAGTCGACGTCCTGATCATGGTCGAGATTTACCCGGCCGGTGAAGACAAGATCGTGGGCGTTGATGGGCGGCATCTGTGCCACTCCATTCGCAGCTTAGGCAAGCTCGAGCCGCACTTTGTCGAGACGGTGGCCGAGGTTCCTGAGCTCTTGGACTCGATCTGCACTGAGGGCGATATCGTGTTAACCCAAGGCGCGGGCAATGTGGTGCAAGTGGCCGGTTTATTGAGTGCGCGCTGGCCTAAGGTTGAGCGCAGTAACTAACGACTGAGGCAGAACCAAAGTGGGAGTCAGACGCGCCGAACACACTGATTTAGCACGGGCTGAAGCAGCACGTGCCGCCTCAGTGCGCCCCGAGCAAACAGAAGGCGCGGCCCCACCCCCAAAATCAAGCCCAGCTTCAACCAACCAAGCCGAGCAAGCGCAGGCGGTTCAGGCACTGTCTGTTCAGGCACAGTCTGTTCAAGCGCAGGATGCTCAAACACAGTCTGCTCAGGCGCTAGCTGTTCAGGCGCAGGTTGAGCCGGTGCAGATTGACTCAGCGTCGGTTGACCCAGTTCAGGCTGAACCGGGACAGGACGCAGCGCCTGCCGATAAGCAGCGCGCACCGACGCGCGCTTATCAGCCTCGGGCGCGGCGGCGCCGCAGTCGCGGCAGCTTCTTGCTTAGTCTGTTGCTCTTTGTCTTGACCGTGGTGGCAAGCTACGAGCTCTTTGTGCTCGTGCGCAATTTCACCCAAGATAGCCGCACCTTTCCGGTCGCGCGCGTCGTGATTTCAGGTGAGCTCAAATACATCAGTGAAGAGGAAATTGCCAGCACTGTAGGTAAGCTGGTGGGCGGCAAGAATCTGGTGACCTTAGATCTCTCGCGCCTGCACAATGCCTTGGTGCAGATGCCGTGGATGGCGAAGGTCGCAGTCAGCAAGCGCTTTCCTGATACCATTGAGGTGCAAGTGGTTGAGCACAGTCCTTCGGCGCGCTGGCGCACCTCGGGCGTGTACGATAGCACCACCGATAGCGTCTTTTACCCTGACCTCAGGGGGATTGATCTGCCGCTCGTGATCTTAAGTGCGCCTCACGATAGCCTGGCAGGCGACCTCTACCAGCACGCGGCGCAATTTATTGCCCTGTGTGCGCGTACGCCGTACTTTATCAAGGAAGTGCATCTTGATGCGGTGCGCGGCTATCGCATTCGCCTCGAGGGGGATGTTTGGCTGATTTTAGGGCGCGAGACCAGCGCCAACCTGCCGTTAATTAGGCTAAAGCGCTTCTTGCTGGCCTTCCCGCAGACCCAGCTTAAGTTAAGCGAGATTTCGTACGTCGATCTGCGCTACGACAATGGCTTTGCGGTGGGCGAGCGCGACCCGAACTTTAACGGCGTCACCGGCACCTCAACCCCGCCGCCTGAGGCCACCGCTGAGGAACAAAGCCCTAAGGCCCCATAACAGAGCAAGCGGGGCGTACTGGGGCAGTAGGCGCGAGGCAGCAAGTAGCGCGGGCCGGTAAGTAGCGCTGACCTGCAAGTAGTCCGATGAGCTTGCAAGTAGTCCGAGGGGCTTGCAATTAGTCCGAGGGGCTGCAAGTTGTGCGGGCCTTCAAGCAGAGCGTGGGGGCTAGGCGGCGTACGCACCTAAAAGGGGATCACAGGCCTCTGCTTTAGCCGGGCACGGCAAGCCGAAGAATGCCGAGAATAGGTTATGATCACGGCAATGCTTTGCTGAGAGTGATCAGTTGGATAGGGGAGCTAATCAATGTCCTTTTTTTTCTCAAAGAAGAATGCAACGGCGCAAGAGGACGAGACGCAAGACGCCTTAGTGGCGCTTGATATTGGTTCATCCAAGATCCGCCTGATTGCCGGAGAAGTCAACGAAGATGGCTTCTTGAGCCTGACCTATTATGCAGAGTGCCACTCCGAGGGTGTGGTCAATGGGGCGATCACTGATCTGACCAAACTCTCCCATCAGATTGCCCTCTTGGTGGCTGACTATAAGGAAAACGGACGCGATCTGACCCATTGCTATATTGGTATCGCCGGGCGTTACATCAAGTCGGCCAACCTCCAAGGAGGCACGGTCGTGCCTACTCACGCTGTAACCGAGGCTGACCGTGAGCACGCGATCGAAAATGCTGCCGCTAATCGCTTTAGCGAGTATCAGCGCATTATTCACATCATTCCGCAGAGCTATCAGATCGGCGATACCCGTGAGATCGTCAATCCGATCGATCTCAGTGCCCAGCGCCTCGATGTCAGCATTCATGCTATTTCCTGCGACGAGGATCAAGAACAAAATCTGCGCCGCGCGATCAGTATGATCTCAAGTGATATCAGCGTCGATCATGTCATCTACAACGGCATTGCCGCCGCTGATGCGGTGCTAAGCGAAGAGGACAAGGCGATCGGCGTGTGCTTGGTCGATTGGGGCGGGGGCGCGATCAATGTGGCGCTCTACGATAAGTCCTGCCTGATTCACACCTTTGGTCTTGATTATGGCGGGGCGCGCATCACGCGCGAAATTGCGACGCGCTTTGGCCTGCCTTTAGGGATTGCTGAGTACTTAAAGCGTAACTACGGAGTGGCGCACCCTAAGCTCTTACCTGAGAAAGATAAGGATATGATGCTCAAGGTGCCGATCGATCCGCGCAATCCTGAAGAGGTGGCCTATATCGCCTACAAGGACTTAGCCAATGTCATCGCCTACAGCATGATCGACACCTTGCAGTTGATTCAGCAGCGCATTGAGACCTTTAAGCGCTCCCAGAATATGCGTGATAACTTCGGCAGTGGTTACGTCTTCACCGGCGGGGTGACCGGCACTCCCGGCTTTGAGCACTTGGCGACGAGCAAGCTGGCAGCCAATGGGCTTAAACCTAAGATCAAGGTGGGTAAGCCGCGTTCGGTCGAGTGTAATTTCAATCAAGTGCTGCCGCCTAATATCAGCGCTGAGGACTTAAGTCAAAATGTCCTGTGCGCCAGTGGCGCCACCGCGATCGGCTTATTGCGTTTTGGCTATGCGCTCAAAGAAGAAGAGCATCGCCGTTATAACCTGCAAAACGATCGCCGCCACAGCGATAGCACTTTGGCCAAGCTCTACCACTGGAGCCGCAATTGGCTCTCGGGCGAGCTCTAGCCGTAAGCGTTTGCAGCAGCACACCCCACACACAAAAAAAAAATAAATCAATAGCTATTCCTAGGGCGAGCTGCGACTTTAGCGTAAGCCTTACGTAAAAGACGATAGAGCTAAGTGCGATCGCGCTAACAGCTTGACACTTAACTTGTCGTACAGGTGCAAAATTACGTAGCCCCATCAGCATAAGCTGAGGGGTAAGGCCGCAACGTAGAGCGCAGCTCAGACCGTGCCTATGCAAACGTATGCAGCGCCCCCAATTAAAGCACTCAAGCGCACCAAAAGGGCCTGGTCATCAGCTCGGCCTAGTTAAAGCTTGGTACGTTCGGTGCTTGTGAGGGCTCCGCCCTTGAGCTATAGGGGCGTAATTGCGCATGGTTTTAGGCTTGACAAGCCCGTAATTACCGCCGCTCAGTGCTTGGGATGGTATGCTACTTTTGGGCTTTTAAGGTTATAATACGTCAGTCTTCAGATAAGTTAGATGCACAGTACCTTACGATTTGGGAGTTCCAATGGACCAGCAATTTTCTCTAGAATCAGTGACGTCTAGCGCTGCTAACAATGAGTCTGGCATCCACTTTGCCAAAGATTGCGTGATCAGAGTCTTGGGTGTCGGCGGTGGCGGCGGCAATTCGCTGCAGCACATGATTAACCAGAGCTTAAGCGGCGTCGAGTTTATTGCTGTGAATACCGACTCACAAGCACTCAATCGCTCTACGGCCCCACTGAAGGTCCAAATTGGTGTCAAGCTCACCAATGGTCTTGGTGCTGGCTGTGATCCTAACAAGGGTCGTAAGGCTGCTGAAGAGAGTAAGGAAGACGTTAAGAAACTCCTGCAGGGCTCGGATCTGGTCTTCATTACGGCCGGTATGGGCGGCGGTACTGGTACTGGCGCTGCTCCAATTATTGCCGAGATCGCCAAGGAGACTGGTGCACTAACGATTGCGGTGGTTACTAAGCCATTTAGCTTTGAAGGCAAGCGTCACCTCATCAATGCTGAGGCTGGCATTACGGAGCTCTCCAAACACGTTGATTCCCTGATCGTTATTGACAACAACAAGCTCTTACAGAACTTGGGTGCTAATATCTCGATCGTTAACGCTTTCAATGAAGCTAACGACGTGCTGCTCAACGCGGTCAAGGGTATTACCGATTCGATCAGTGCACCTGGCTATATCAACCTCGACTTCTCCGACGTGCTGACGATTATGAAGGGTCGTGGCCATGCCATGATCGGCAATGGCGTCGGTCAAGGTGCGAACTTCGTTGAGGACGCCGTACAGCGTGCCATTCACTCGCCGCTGGTCGATCAAGTGGACATCAAGAGTGCCACGGGTCTGTTAGTTAACGCCCGCGTTAACCGCAACTTCCCAATTGCCAAGTGGGAGCAGATTAACCGCGAGATTCAGAATTACGCTGACGAAGAGGCCGACTGCAAGTACGGTATCGTCTTCGACGATCAAATTGCCGAAGATCAGATCGTCATTACCATTCTCATCACCGGTATTTCCGGCGGTGATTCGGCCAAGAATGAGAACCCAATGGCAGCGGTGCGCTCCAACGCCAACAACCGACGCAATGTGCCTCCACAGATGAGCAATGAGCAGGGTTTCTTCCGTACCGCTCAAAACTATCCGCAGCAACAACCAGCGGCCCGTCCACCATTGCAGCAGCCGATGCCAGGTCGTCCTGCGGCAGTAGCACCAAACCAGATGCCACAAAATCAAATGGATCCACGCATCCGTCCTAATATGGGTGCGCCAATGGGTGGTATGCCAAACCATTACGCCAACACCCTGGAACCACAAAAGGAAGTCCAGGTGCCAGGTCAGGTCAACGACGATTGGACCGATCCTGAGATGCCACAGATCTTCCGTAAGAAGGTCTAAGCTAAGGCCCCCCAACCAGAGCCTGGGCAAGTTCCAGGCGCTCACCAAGCCAGTGCCCAGCGCGACACTGGCTTTGTCGTCTTTGGGCTCCAGCAAAGTGCTAGCCATCCGCGTGCACGGGCACGTGGTCTCTTGCCGCGCTGCCACTTGAGCTGAGGCTGCTCCCAGCGCCTTGAACGGCGGCGCGCCTGAAAGCAAAAGATAGCCCACCCACCACCCCCGCCGCCGCCCTATGTGCGCGTCAAGCACGATACGGAGCTGGATTGAGGTTATGTCGGCGCCGGGAGCAGCGGTCATGGCTGTGAGTGGTCGGGGCTAATTTTTTCGCAAAATAAGATCTGACCTGTTGCGCGCGTTGCGCTATGTCACTTGTCATTTGGTGAGCGACTAGTCTTATAATCGGTAATATGATTAATCTCGCGATCTCGATCACATAAGCAAAAAGCCATAATAATTCCTTATCAGTGAAAATCGCTATAATCTTATCCGAGACTAAGCCTTGTTGGCTTGGGTTATCACGTTAACTTGGTTATTGCCCAAGTTAACTGCGATTAACTGAGTTTTCTGAAGATAACGATGGCATTTAGTCGAAGTGAGCTTGGCACCAAAGGCTAGATAGTAGCTGAAAATTGCTTGGCTCGAAGTTTTTATGTGACCGCGTGGCGCGAGAGCAAGCAGATTGCTGGAGCCGTAGCTTGCCTCGTAAAACCGCAAGGAGCTGTCATGGACGAGTTCGCCGCAACGGAGGAATTATCTTCTGGGTACTACTTTGCAAAGGAATGCATGACTAGGGTGGTCGGAGTGGGTAGTGGTGGTTGTACTTTGCTGCAATATCTCATCAACGCCCAGCTGAGAAATGCTCATCTCCTTGATTTCGTGGCGGTCGATAGTGACAGTACGGTTTTGGCACGCTCGACAGCGCCGTGCAAAATTCAGATTGGAGCAGACTTTAGCTCAGACTTTGGTAGTGCTTCAGACGCAACTTGCGCTGCTGTGAACAGCACGCGTGCTGAGCTGAAGCAAGCGCTTTGTGGTTCTGATTTGATCATCATCGTGACCGCGCTGGGTGGTGCGACGGGCTCTGGCGCTACTCCCATCATTGCTGAGCTGGCACAAGCAACGGGGGCTTTGACCCTATGCTTTGCCTCATACCCTTTGTCTCAAGAAGAGCCACAGCGACTAACGCGCGCCGCGCAGGGGCTTGAGGCACTAGAGCAGCTGGTCGACTCCTGCTTTGTGATTGCCAAAGACAAGCTGGTGTCAGATCAGCTTCAAGAAGGTGCGTTTCAGCAAGCTTGGGCTGCGGTGAACGAAGCTGTGCTGCAAGGGGTTAGGGGAATCACCTATCCGATCACATTTCCAGGTTATATCGGCCTCCTGGATTTTTCGGATGTGCTGACGATAACGCACAACTGTGAACGCGCTATGTTTGGCTGTGGTGAAGGTAGGGGCCCCAACTTCGTGACAGCCGCGGTGCAAAGCGCGCTGCACTCACCCTTAGTGGAGCCCGAACTCATCAAGCGTGCTACCGGTCTTTTGGTCGCTGCTCTAATCAATCGCAACTTCCCCATTTCCAAGTGGGAGCAGCTTAACCGCGAGATTCAGAATTACGCGGACGAAGAGGCTGATTGCAAGTACGGTATCGTCTTTGATGACCAGATTGCCGAAGACCAGATCGTCATGACCATCTTTATGACGAAGCGCGCGCCGAACTCCTCTAGTGGCGAGAACCAAAGGGAAGCAGAGACTTTCAACACCGCGCCGCTGAGTAAGGGGCCATCAGGCTTGTTTCGTGCGGCGCCGCCCCAAACCTTGGTTCGGCAGTCAAGCCTGGGTCATGATGACGAGTTAGATGATGATAAGCCTCAGATTTTCCACCGCAAGATTAAGCCTCAAGCAATTTCGGATGCTGATGCGCGTAAGCTGCCCCGCAGTGCCTCATCACCAGCTTGGGACAAGATCGACTGTGCGCCCCAACGAGCTTGTGAGGATACGTATGCGCAAGCAGTTGCCTTGGTTCAGGCTTATCGCAAGTTACACAATAAAACGCCCACTCTAACAGAGGTGCAAACGGAGCTGGGGCTAGCATATGGCACCGCTCAGCAGATTTATCGGCGCCTTGGTGAAGAGAAGCTCTTGGCGGACGAGCTTGGGCAACAAGCCTCAAAACATGTGGCATCAGCCCCTAAGACGGTTATCTTCGGCGTGGGCGGCTGTGGCTGCAAGATGCTGCGTTTTTTGATCTTGCATCAACTTAACGCGATTCCAGGGCTTAATACTCAAGGAAGCAGTGATAAAGAGCTTGCCCCGGTTAAGCTTATCGCTGTTGATATGCAAGAAAATAGCCTTGATGGCTTGCAGGAAGTTCCTCAGGTTTTACTCGGTTCCGAAATTATTGATGAAGCAGAGCAAGGTCAGGGCTCTGATCTTATTCGGGCTCAGCTTCAGCCATATGTGGATGGAGCTGAGCTCGTATTTGTGGCGACGGGAGCTGGAGGTTTGTCCGGCTCAAACGTTGCGCCAGTGCTTGCTCAAATGGCGCAAGAATCTGGAGCTCTAACGGTGGCTGTGGTCATTAAGCCTTTTTCTTTTGAAGGGGCGCAGCGTGCACTAAAGGCGCAGCAATGCCTCAATGAGATCAAGGCTCATTCTGACAGCTACATCGTGATTGACAACGATTTGCTGCTAACCAATTTGGGCCAGAATATCAGCGTGGTTAACGCTTGCTACGAAGCCAATTCTATCTTTAGCGATGCCGTCACAATGATGCTTGATGCCGTAAGAGCAGGCGAGTTCATTAACCTTAACTTGGCCGAGCTCAGAATGCTGCTCAATGGACACACTATCATTAGCTCTGGAGTCGGCCAAGGCGAAAAGTTTATTGAAGATGCTTGGGCGCGGGCGCTCCAACCTCTCCTATTCTCGGTGCAAGAAGTACAAACGGCATCATCACTGTTAGTTTGCGTCTATGGTAACCGCAATTTTACTGTGACTGCATTAAAGCGGGTTAATAAACTGCTAGCACAGCGCTTGGGAGTACCGGCGCGCTTGGTATTAATCCTTGATGATGAGTACCTGGCCGAAGATCAATGCGTTATCAAGGTTTGCTTGAGTGGCATTTCAGCTCATTGCGATTAGCTTGGAGCTAAGAGCGCAATGAGCATAAAGATATCGGGCTCGCCGTGATTTAGTGGGGGCTACCCCCTCGGCGGACGCTTTAGTAGGCGACTCCGAGGAATCCCCTACTAAATTGCGGTGAACCAAGCTTAAGGAGTTTTCATGGACGAGTTCGCCGCACCAGAAGAGTTATCTTCTGGGTACCACTTTGCAAAGGAATGCAGTATTAGGGTGGTCGGAGTGGGTAGTGGTGGTTGTACTTTGCTGCAATATCTCATCAACGCCCAGCTGAGAAATGCTCATCTCCTTGATTTCGTGGCGGTCGATAGTGATAGCGCGGTGTTAGCACGTTCGACGGCACCGTGCAAGATTCAGATTGGAGCAGACTTTGGCTCAGACTTGGGCTCTGGTAATGCTTCAGGCGTAGCTTACGCTGCTGCGAACAGAGCGTGCGCTGAGCTTGAGCAAGCACTCCGTGGTTCGGATTTGATCTTCCTTGTGACTGCGCTTGATAATGCAGCCGATGTTCAATGCGCCGTTAGGATAGCTCAAAGTGCTCAAAATGAAGGTGCACTTACCCTCGCCTTTGTCATTAAGTCCAATGCTGATGCTCAGGCTGAAATAGCGCAGCTTAAAGACGCAGTAGATTCTATCTTCGTGATCGATCAGGAAAAAATCAATTCCTCAGTTGTGGGCGTTGATCTCGATGCCTTTATCCATGCCTGGGTGTTTGATGCCATTAAAGCCATCGTGGCAATTGATTATGAAGGGGGCTATATTGCTCTTGGGTATGAAGACTTGCTGGTGATCATGCGAAGACGAGGCTATGCATGCTTCGGACAAGGCTTTGGTCGTGGGGCTAACTTTATTCAAGATGCAGTGCAGCGCGCGGTTCACGCGCCATTGCTCGAGCAAGCGGATGTAAAGAGCGCGACGGGGCTGATAGTTAAGACCTATGTCAACCGCAATTTCCCACTTGTCAAGTGGGAGCAAATTAACCACGAGATCCAGGAATATTTCGACGAAGAGGCTGATTGCAAATTCGGTCTCGTCTTTGATGACCAGATGGCCGAAGACCAGATGGTAGTGACGCTGTTCGTGAGTGGTTTGGCTGAGCCGTTACAGGCTTAGGAGAGGAATGTTTATGCCCGAGCAATTGGTGATCGACTCAATTATGTTGAAGCCCTTTAGTGAGCTACCGACTGGGACCAAGACTGATACCAGCAAAAAGTGGACTGATTTGGTGGCCTCCTTTGTAGTGCGTTTCGTGGGGGTGGGGAGTGCGGCCTGTGATATGGTGCGCTACCTGAGCGCGCATACGCACTACGATTTCGTCAATTTCATTGCAGTTGATCAGGATTTGGAAGCGCTCAAACGCTCGCAAGCCACGGTCCAAGTACTGTTGAAACGCACAGGGGGTGAGTCCGCAGTTGCCGCAAATGCTGTGGCCCAGCATGATTTTGCTCGCTTAACAGATCCTGCAGATTTAGACGAAATTAAGCAGCTATTGGCTGGCTCTGATATGGTCTACGTGCTAACTGATCTTGGGGAGCGCTCTGCTGTGGGGGCGGCGCTTGACCTGGCACAGGTCGCGCGAGCTACCAGTGCTTTGACTATGGGCATTGGATTACAACCGTTGAGTAGAGATAGTCAAGAGCGTCTTGAGTGCTCCCAATACGGCCTTACTGAGCTTGAAGCCAATATGGATGCGCTCTTTGCCATTGATCCCAATCGGCTCTTACCACAAACGAGCTGCAAGCTAAGCGATGTCCGCGCCGAAGTTAACTCTGTTGCGCTTCATATCTTGCTTGGCTTAATCGAGCCCTGCGTGGAGACTGGATATATCTGCCTTGATTTTTCTGATGTCCTAACCGTTTTTAAGGGGCGGGGCCGGGCTGCAATAGGCTTTGCTCAAGCCTCAGGCGAAAACTTCGTGGTTGATGCCGTGAAGCAGGCCGTGCGTTATCCGCTGCTAGAACAGGTGGACCTCAAGAAAGCATCCGGTCTGTTCGTTAACGCCCGCGTTAACCGCAACTTCCCAATTGCCAAGTGGGAGCAGATTAACCGCGAGCGCCAGGAATATTTCGACGAAGAGGCTGACTGCAAGTACGGTATCGTCTTTGATGACAAGATGGCTGAAGACCAGATCGTCATTAGCCTTTTGATCGCTGGCATTTCTGGGAGCGATGCTCCGAAGAATGAGAACCCAATGGCCGCAGTGCGCTCCAATGCTAACAGCCGTCGCAATGTGCCACCTCTGGTCAACGACGATTGGGCCGATCCTGAGATGCCACTGATCTTCCACAAGAAGGTCTAAGCAAGGCCAACCTTTCCCCGCCTGGGCCCGCCCTAGGCGCTTTCCCGATCCAGTGCCGTTAGTTGACACTGGATCTAATCAATAATCGCCGCGCAGAAAATCAGAACAGGTCTTAGGTGAGGAATGCCATGCACGCTAATTTAACGATTGACTCGATCTTGCGTAGTCCAGCAGCTGCCAATAAGCCAGCGCAGCAGCCGGATGAAGCGAGTGAAAGCGTGAGCTATAGAGAATGCCGGATAGGCATAGTGGGAGCCGGTAGCGAAGCCTGCGAACTGCTGGACTATTTGCGGCGGCACACCTCGTACGACTATTTTGACTTCCTCGCAATAGACAAGGACAAGGCCGCCTTAGAGCGCTCGGGGGCCGACACGCAAGTGCTGTTGCGTTATGAGATCCATCTCGACCTTGACGAAGAAAATCTGACTCCACTTGATCTCATCGCAGCGCAAGCTGATCGGGACCAATTGCGGGCTATCTTGAAGCCTTATGATTTGCTTTTTGTGGTGGCAGTCCTAGGAAGAGATAGCGCGACGGGCATTGCCACCGATATCGCGCGGGTAGCGCATGACACGGATGCTTTTACCATTGGCGTGGTGATTCCGCCTTTTAGCTTCGAGGCAATTGATCGAATTAATTGCGCCCAGTGCGGCATGACTGAGCTGGAGGCGAGTTTGAATGCGCTTTTGGTTTTGGATCCCAATAAGTTCTTGCAGCAACCTGGCTGCAAGCTGCGCGATGCCCGTGCCGCAGTTAACGACGCAGTGCTTCATGTCGTGGATGGAGTGATAGAGCCTATTTCCAAGTCCGGATTAATCAACTTGCAGATTTGGGATATTTTCAAATTTTTTTGGAGGGCAGGGCGTGCTTATGTTGGCTTTGCCCGAGCGTCAGGGGATAACTTCATTGGTGATGCCATCGAGCAAGCCTTGCGTTATCCGCTGCTTGATCAAATTCCACTGAGCAAAGCTCGTAAGAGCATGGTTCACGTACGGATGAATCGAAACTTCCCCTTTGCCAAGTTGGAGCAGATTAATCGCAAGATTGAGCAGTACGCTGACGAAGACGCTGACGTCAAGTTCAGCTTGGTCTGGGATGACAATCTTGCTGAAGACCAGATCGTCGTAACCATTTTCACCACTGATGGCGGCGCAGCGCCGCAGGATGAGCAATCTAATGACGGACTTGTGCGCCAATTTGATCTAAGCAGCCTTTTACGCGAGGTACGGGCTAAACCTTCGGACTAGCGGTCAAGCTGAGGGCCAAGATAACGGGGGTGAGAGAGCTTTACCCAGCTCTTGCGTAGATAGGCTTAATCCTTCGCGGGCCTGCCTCGTGACTTTGGGCTTTTGAGCCTCGCTGAACCAACATAAGGAGTGGCAATGGACGAAGATCAGGCTGATGGAGACGGAGTGGGCGCTCCGGTGATCAAAGTGATTGGCGTGGGCGGCGGCGGGACTAGGATTGTGCAATTTATGAGGGAGCACGGTTTGACTGGCGTCCAGTTGGTGGTGGTTGACACCAATGCACGCGACCTTGAGCGTGCTACGGTTCCTGAAAAGGTGCAAATTGGAGCCAAGACTACCGGTGGTGTTGGCACTTTCTTTAACCACGAAAAGGGGCTGAAGGCGGTTGAGGAGAGCCGAACACAGCTTAAGTACATCGTATCTAGTGCAGATTTAGTGATCGTGGTCGCTGGTATGGGCGGGGGCACCAGTAGTGGTGCAAGTCTGGCAATAGCTCAAATCGCCCGCAAACTTAGCATTGAAGTCTTGGCCCTGGTGACGCTGCCTTTTGCCTTTGAGGGCAAGAAGCATGCGCTGGTGGCTCAATGGTTTCTGTGTGAGCTAGCCCCGCATGTCGATGCTCTAGTTGTGCATGACAACAATGATTTTTTGTCACCTCGTGATGGCGCTATGTCAGTTAGCAAAGCCTTTGAGCTGGTCAACGCGCGCTTGTTCCATACCGTGCAGGGCATTGTCGCCTCTTGGCAACAACGTGCTTTTTCTTTTGAGCAGCAGCTCGCGCTGGTGACGCGGGGCGGAAAAGTATTGGTGAGCTGGGGCCAGGCTCAGGGCGAAAATGCTGTAACTGAGGTAGTGGCGCAAGCGCTCAACTCGCCTTGGCGTGCGGCTTTAGGTGGCTCGCGTGCTGCTCGCCTGCAAGCTTATGCGCTGTTTGAGCATACCATCGAGGACCAAGCTGAGTTAACTCTTCCTGAAATTCACAAATTCATTGGGCCAGACATTAATTGCCTGTGTAGTTGCAGCTGTTGTGACTCCCGATTCTTAGCACAAGGATGCGCGATCCTAGCCTTGTTTGTGCAAATTGAGAGCTTTGAGACAACGCAAAAAAGTTCGAGAACAGGTCGCAACTGCACGGTCTTAGGCTTTTGAGCCCCACTGAACCAACATAAGGAGTTTCTATGACTGGGAGCTGTTGTAAATTAACTTATGCACAATTGTAGTGCGGCATCTTCAGTACCAATCTAGACTACTAGTAGTTAATCAACCAGATACTCTAACTAAATCACCAATTGAGCGATTTTTCTCTTTTATTAAAAATTTAGGATACTTTAAGCGTCCATCAATTATAACTTGATATCTGCTAGTGTTGTATGCCAAAACAACAAGGTCACATTCTCCTTTTATACAAACTGTTGATTTTGATTTTGGCAAGAAGCCTTGATTTAACTTTAGTCCAGCAAAGATGTGTTCTACCCTGCATCTTACACTCGAACGCTTGTTGTTCTCATATTCTCCAAATTAAGGACGGATAAAATCGCGAAAAAACCGCATAAACATCGCTTGCTATGCGCTTTTAAGCATAGGCCTATATGGTAGAAGAAGCACCTCATTGTCATCATCACCGCCAAGCTCAAAAATCAAGCAAACTAGGTGATGGGCTATCATCCTCCTACGATTCTTTGCGGAAGGCTTGCTTACCCCCGTATGCTTGCTGCTTCCTAATCTGTGTAGCACTTCAGCAAAGCTTGCCCCCGGCAAAGCGCGCCCAAAGAGCAAGGTGATTACTGTGATTGACCAACTAGGCTTCTCTTGCTCGTGCTGATCCAGCTTATGACAGCGGCGGAGAGATAGTGATCGACCGTAACGCAGCTCAGCACATCTGATGGTCACTAACTTGATCAAGGCCGTAATCATGCTTGCCCATACCATGGTTTGGGCCAGGTGTCGGCTATTGGTACGTGCGCCACGGAGATTGTTGTGGGACTTGAGGTCTAAAAAGGCTCGCTCAATGGTCCAACGTAAGCGCATTAGCGTTAACACGGCTGCGGCTGGTACTGAGCTGGGGAGGTTAGTCAATACCCATGTCCAGCCTTTACCAGGCTCAAAAATGCGTATGGCTCGCAGTTTGACTTTGCGAGTTGGCTTTGTCACAGTCGCAACGCCATTGCTGTCAACAACGATCACGCTCTCAGTCCTGCATTCGCCCTCAATGACGAGCTCAATGCGCTGCCCAACATCATAGCGCAGGAACTCTTTGAGCTTCTTACCATTGATGTCCTTGACTTTTTTGCCGTCAACATAGGCTTCGCAAACCTTGGCCGCTAGATTGCTCCTTCCCTTAGCAACTTGGAACGCATCATTGTCCTCGAATTTAACGAAGCTGGCATACGTGCCAAATGCAGCATCGGCGAGCGTGATGGTATTTGGATCAATGGGCACATAGTTTGGCTCGTAAGCAGTGCCCCCGGTTATCTCAGCAGCAATGAACACTTTGCTCTTTAAGCTGAGGCATGCCTGAATCCCGATTTGAGCGGCGCCCTTAGAGCCCTCTTTGTGCGCTGTGCGGCTAGCTGGAAACCACTTAGCCAAGCTGGCAGCAACGCAGAAATAGCACCCATCCGTGGCGCGTAGATCTGTAATTGGTTTGCCAACAGCCGAAGAAATCAAGGCTAGAACCTTTTTAACGTCGGCATCCTCTATGCCAACCTTAAGCTTCTGAGCAGTCAAGTGCTCAAATACCATCAGCATTAGCGCAGTGAACTCAGGTTTCTTGAGATGGAACTCAATAGCTGGAGCAGTTAACTCGGACAAGCCACGGGCTCTCGCTAACGCATTGTAATGCCCCGCAATGTCAGCAACGTCGTAACCGTTCTCAGTGCCGTAGGACAGCTTCTGGTCGGCAGTTGTTGCGAGTACAGCTGAGACCAAAAGCCTGAAGTCAACTAGGCGGTGCCTGATGCTAACCCCTGACGCTGCCTGGAGGGCCGTAAACTTCTGCCGACTCATGATGGTTAGAGGTATATGGTCAAAACAGGCCTCCTGCTGATCAAGAACAGTATTGCTGTGCTGGCGAGCTTGAGCAGCGGTAGAAGAGGCGTCAATGGCTTGAGATTTGGCTTGGTTTTGCGGAAAATTAAGGTTGGGCATAGTGCTGTGCTTTTATCTTTATTTAGCCGACCAACCATGGCTCGGCTGTTTGTTTTTGTTGCACTATGCCTTGTTTTAAGCTAAAGCGCAAGACACTTGCTCTGGAACGGCAAAAACTTGATATTTAAGCCATTTTGGCAGTGTTTTGACGCTTCTTAATTTTTAGAACATGTGTTGTTCTCAATCTTTTCATCGTATGTTAAAGAACGATGACTATAAGGACGTTTAATAAACATCGATTTTAAACCACTTTCTGACATTGTTTGCTCTCTATCTTCACTGCAATAACCAGAATCAGCATAAATTTTAACCATTGATTCTGGAGCGTGATTACACAACTCAAGCAACTGGTTTACATCGTGAATGTTTGCAGGTGTGAAAATATCATGCAAAACAATTTTAGTAACAGCATCGGTTAGAGTATGGAGTTTAAATCCGAAAAATCTTTTATTATTTTTCTTAGTCCATCGTGCATCCAAATTAAGCTGACATAATCGGCGATACGGCCAAACACCT
>CALXXU010000015.1 GCA_944392765.1 uncultured Anaerobiospirillum sp. | reverse complement strand
CGCCGCCTGGTGCTACGATCTCTTAGATCACCAGGACAGCACCGACGCCTCCTTCCGTGATGCCCATGCTCCAGCTTTTGCCTCGGAGTTAGAGCGTGATGGACGCAGCGGCGCCTATCTCAACCTCGGCGCACAGCTTAAGTTTGCTAACGGCTTTGCCGCTGGACTCACCTGCGGCGCACTGACCGGCTCTAATCTGGACGGCTTGAACGTCGCGGCCGACCTGTCCTACCGCTTCTAACCTAGCAGCCCCGCACGGCAGAGAGAGCTCATGCCCAGAGCGAGTTGGAGCAGAACAAGTCGAATAGGAACTGCACCAGGTACCAACGCCACCTGTGCCGCGCGGATATCAGACGGGAGCGCCGCCTGCTTTAAGGGGCAGCTGCGACTTGAGAAAGCGCGCCCCAAACCCTCCCCGACCATAAAAGCCGATAAATATGCGCTCACATCAACCGGCGCGCGCCGGAAGTGCAAGATTTGTGGGGTAGCTAATAAAGGCGATTTGGCGGCACTAAGCCAGGGCTCACTCGGAAAGATCAAGGTGAAATCAAGCTTAGCGTGATAGAATAGATATAAAAAGGCGAGAATTGGCTTAAAAACCAAAAGTCAAGGGAAGGTGAAAATTGTTGCAAAAGAGTTGCAACAAGAAGTGAAAACCGCGCATAAATCGCGTTTTACTGGCCTTAAAAATGAAATGCTCTAAAGCCCTGTGAAGAGCTTTAGAGCATTTAAGCGCAATTTTTCATCGCGATAAGCCAAATTGCTTGGCCTCGGATAAAATCGCACTAACAAACACAAACATAAGGAGTGTGTCCATTTTAAGGCATTTGCCGTATTTTGCAAGACTCATCACAGATTTTTCGCCAGCACATTACATAAGTACCGTAAATGGCTTGTCTATCCCGATGGCAAGATTGCGTTAGCTCACGCAAAAGCGCACAACCTAGCGCCAATTTTGTATCTATAGATAACCCTGCCCAAGGTTGTAGCACCTCAAAAATGCCCAATAATGATGCGGTTTTGCGCCTTTCTACCGCTTTTACTTCACACAAAATTTGACGTAGCTCAAATAATGTGCCGCCAGCGCAAGAAATGCAAAGTTGTGTGAAAACGGTTTCAAAACTGAGAAAAATATTTTTAAAGACTTTATCTCCCCAATTTCACGAAACGGCAGCAACTCCGCAGAAAATCAACTTATTTTGCTCTCGCACCAACCAGAGCTTCTCGCCGGTCCACCCAGACAGTCCAGCACCCGCACCTTCAAGAACTATCCTACGCCGCTCTGCGCCATGCCGCAACCAATGCCCGCCTCAGAACATAGCTCATTCCTTAGCTCCACCCTACGAACCAACCTAAAGTGCGCGCCATACCCATGATGCGACCAGCGAGGAAGGACTTAGCGACCAGCTCCTAGCCAGGAATATTGCGAACAGGGAAGCCTTGAGAGCAAGGCAGCCTTGCTAGCAAAGTGCCTCTAAGTCCGAGCACTGCTTAAGGTACGATCCTCGATCTCAGATCGTGCGGATCTCATTCAATTACAGCGCAGAGCGCCCAGGGGCAACGCAGCGCCTGCGGCAGGCTGGCAAGATCTCGCCGGATCCAATTTGCCAAAGAGATGAGGATCTTGCCCCTATAGCGGTAGAGATGCCATAGGGCAACGGGACATCAGGACGCCCAGTGCCAGCAATGACCTTAAAGGCAGGGCCTTACGGCGCAAGCCTGCGGCAATATCAGCTAAACGAGCGAACACCTGCAAACACCAGGTAACGCCTACCAAGCAGAAGGCAATGGAGGTGGTGCCAAGATCTAGGCACTTTTACCTTGGAAGTGCCTAAAAGTGGCAGTGCTAGCTGCAAGGTCAAAGTCTAATCTTGGCCGCCAGGCGTCGCAACGGCCTGTTTATGGGCTTGTTATGGATTTTGAACCATGAACCTAGATAAGGCACAGCCCAGTTTGAAATCTTGGCACCAGCTTTGCACTTAAGAGGACATGCGGCGCAAGGCATAGGCTCTAAGTCACTTGCCCCAAACCGCGAAGATGACCATATTTAGAAGAGAGAAATCTTCGACCGAGTCAGGATGCCCTAGAGCGGATTGCGGAATCTTAACTAGGGCCCTGACTTTTTTAATGGTCAAAACAGTAAACCATCTACCCAAATTAGCTAAGATTGAAGCAATAATCTTGAAGATAGGCAACAACGCCCTGTGCCATAGAACATTTTGGACTTAGGCGTCGTGATGTTCTTTGGCTTTCTGCTGGAACTGAGCGCGGTGGTACGAAAGAAAAGGCAGATGCTCAGGACGGATACCGACAATGCGCATCTCTGGGGTAATGCCCAAAGCGGCGAGTTCGGCGGGCTTGAGGCTTGGGGCAAGCAGGATAGAGCCATCATCGGCAAAGCTGATGAGAAACTTATCAAAGAGCGCGTCGAGGGCAACGTTAAGCAAGAAGCCGTTATATTCACTTAAACGCTCTTTGCCCGTCTCACACTCCGCCCACGGCTTAGCGTGGCTTGCGCGCAGCAAGCACAGCTCACTTACGCCCGTGACCGCGCACTTACCATCCCACAACTGCTCTAGGGCCTTACGGTAGCGCTGCTGACCGATACGCTCACGCACCACACGTGGGGCTTCGGTAGCGGCAAGCTCAAGCTCTGATGATGAGAGCTCAGCCTTGAGATCGTCTGTGAGCGGCGCCTCATCTTGATCTGGGTTAAAGGACTCAGGCTTAGGTCCCACCTGCGGCAGGCTCAAGGCAAGTTCTTGAGCACTGATCTCGATCTGACCCGAGATCACTGCCTCTAATACCTTTTGCGCTGCATCGAGCAGCTGGCCAAAAGCGTCCTCGCTCTCAGTTACGATAACCTCAGAGCCACTCTCCGTTGAAATCAGGCTGAGCGCTCCGACTGTCCCAGCCTCAAGACCTAGGCGCTGAATAAGCTCTCGCTGCAAACGCTCAGCGCAGAAGCTAAAGGACGCGCGCTGCACCAATATGCCGTTTAAGGTAAGACCTACAATCGCACCAAGCTTGCTGTTGCCGCGACAGACAAAGAACCAATGATGCTCCGGCAAGCCATACTTGGCATCAAACTCCGGATAGTGATCCATGGTCATACGCGCGATGCACTTACGATGGAGTATGTTAGGCATTACCTTCATAGCGCGATCCTCAATTCATTACGCCCGCCCCAACCCAATCAGGCAGAGACGTCGCTTGGACCTACTTTAGCACACCTGACACCAACTTATCGTAGGCCTCCAGTACCAGACGTTGCGTCAGGTACTCGCCGTAGAGCTTGATTTCCTTCTTTTTAAGAGCATCGAACGTTTCCGATGGGTGATCTGGACCCATGACATCACTTGGATCAAGGATGTAGCGCAGCTCTTCACGCGTCAGGCCGTACATCTTAGCGATGTAGGCATCAAGCTCAGCGCGAATCTTAAGGCGCTCGCGCGGCTCTTGGAAGGTGTACGCCGGATACTCGGTGAGCCACACCGCGTTGATGTCATCAGCCGTACGGGTCAGCATAGCAACGCGCGACGCAATAAACTCCACGTCCGCAGACGCAAAGGCCTCAGGCGGCAGTACCGGCAGCTGCTTGAGGTAAAACAGACTTACATTAGTGCTTGACTGCTTAATACGCTCAACAAAGTCAACGACCAGGCTATTAAGTAAGGCAAGTAAGCAAGCTGCATGAGGAGCATCGCAATCAGGCATCAATAAACACGCCTTGTGATTAAAGGCATATTTTGCGGGCATCGCTGCTGCAATAACAGTGCGCTCATCTGTTGCACGGGCAATGTCTCGCCACGCCAATGTCCATGGCTTACTCCAGCCCTTTTGAGTCCAGCGAGTCTGTACTAAAGACTGCTTAACCCAAAACTGAGGCGTAATTTTGAAATTGCTATTTTGCTTCTGAGTTAACTCCACATTTTGGGCATTAGTAAGTTTGTCCTTTTCGTCATAACCAAACGAAGCAAAGCGATGATCGAACTGCCAGAACAGCTTGCCCTCATAAAGCGGCACCAAGCCATGCTCCAAAGCAGTTGCAGCTTGTTCACGATCGAGTGACTCAAATAAGTCGCTATCATTGGCCATATGGAACATGCTCATATTCTGCACATGCCAGGAATTACCTGTATCAACTCCATCTTTAACCAGCACAGGAGCCGCCATGTAAAGCTTACGGCACAGCTGCAAATCGTACTCTGAGCGCACCAATAGTAATGTGCGGGTGTTAGGGTTGATCAGCGTAATATCGCCTGGCTCGAAGCTCAAGTGGCGCTTCTCATCCTCTAACTGAGCTGGGTTGGTAGCGTAGAAGACACAGTCAGCAGCTTCACCTTCGTTAAACGCACGCAAGGTAAGCAGCATGAACGAGTAGTTACCGGCAACACCTGCAAATAGGCCTTCTGTATTATTAAAATGATATATTGAGGAAATTTGTCCTTTAGCAAATATCTCTTGAGTAAAGCGCTTAGTGGCATCATCAAGCACAATTCCGGTTGGCACAACCATACCTAACGCCCCTAAGTCGCCCTTGATATTTAGGGCATGCTCAGCAAAGTACGCAAAGAGGTTGGTATCGCCCACACCGGTCAGAGGGAAGCGGCCACCGTCGTCGGCGCTTAAGTGATTGGTCGTCGAGAAAGCTGCCGCTTGGTACTGAGCCTTAACATAGTCCTCAAAGGTCTTACGCTCAAACTCATCTGCGCTTGAGGCTAGCGCCTCTATCATCTTCTTGCGGATCGCAGCAGTCTTAGCACCAGCGACCTCGGGCAGTCGCTGCGCAAACCACTTAACATCCTCGACTTTGAACTTTTCCCACGGTGGATTACCTAGCACGCAATCAAAGCCGCCTTGATCCATGACCTCCTTGAAGGCAAATGGCCAGTGCATCACATTATTCTCGGCACAAACCTTGGCGGCATGGTCGAGGATGTCCTGGTGGCTCTGAGCATAATCCTCAGGATCAGTCAGTAACAGGTCTAAATCCTTAGTGGTTGGCACCAGGTGCTGAGTTGCTTGGGTCTTCTCGCTTAGGAATGCGGCTAAGAGCAAGTTGCAAGCCTTGAATACCACTGAGTCCTCAATGGCCTTTTGGTTGAGCTCGTTTTGCTCAGACTTGCGCTCTTCAGCCTCAAGAGTATCGGCGCTAAGCTCGTCGATGTTCTTATAGCCCAAGTGCACTAAACTAAGTCCAACACTGCCCAGAGTACCGAGACCTGTGTCTATAACATTTTGGCTAAAGACCTTGCGCTCTTGGGTATTGCGCTTCTTGAGGGTTGAGCATACGGTCTTATCACCTAGGGTCAGCGCGTACTCGCCCTTGCCGATCGGCTTTTGAGGAGTGTAAGCATCAGCCGGAATACCGAGCTTAAGGACGTCTAAGTCCATCACACCTAAGAGCGAATTACCGACTTTAAGGTGGTGGTCAATAAAGGATAGCGGCTTATTTTCGGCGGCACCTTCGAGCCAAAGTGCCATACGCGCTAACTCCACCGACATCGGGTTGAGGTCAACACCGTAAATGCAGTGCGAGATAACATCGTGGAGCGTCTTGCGATACTCTACTTCCTCTGACACTGATAAATAGGACTTTTGCTCCATAATGCGCACAGCGATACGGCGTGCAGCCGCAAGGAGAAAGTGACCACTACCACAGGCAGGATCGATGACCTTAAGGCTGAGCAGCGCGGACTCAGGGTCGCTCGGATTGTCTTTGAGCTTTTGGTCAATAACCGGATCTAAGGCCGTATGGATAAGGCTCTTAACTAACGTGTCAGGGGTATAGTACGAGCCGGTACTCTTGCGCTCGTTGGCATTGCTTTGCAGGTACTCAAAGGTGTAGGTGAAGCGATCGGCGTCGTTGAGGTACTTGATAGTTGGTACCAATTCGAGCAAGCCCTCATAGAGCGATCCCAGCTCCTCAGTATCGACATTGCGGTAATCGATGACCGTAAACACGCCTTGCAGGTTAGCCCAGCGCATCAGCTTCATGGCATGAAGCAAGTCGGCATTGGTGAGGTTAACATCATCTGCCATAAGATCTGGGCATTGGTCTGGGTCAAACAGGCCACCAAGGGCAGGTAGCGCTAATAGCTCCTCACCTTGGGCTAAGGCCTTGAACACCACCTTCACGCTAAGCCAAATATCATGGTGGTTGGTGTAGAGTCGCTGAAGCAGCGCTTGGTCGCGCAGGCGCCGCAAAGAATAGCCTTCGTCGTAAAGCTTGCACGCTTTCGCGTAAGGCTGAAGCACTCTTTGTCGATCAGTTAATAGACCAGTACCCCCCCCCATCATCATATTATTAGACCGATCTTCTGGCCATGCCACTGCCCCGAAATTGAAACCGGTTGGGCTATCGTTGGTGTCAGTCGGCTCGACAATTGCGATCAGATCTGCGGTTTGAGGTTCTTGGTTCTCATCGACCACCATGACACTTGAGGTGCGGGCGCTGCGCTCTTGCTGGAGCTTTTTCTTTAAGTCCTGAGCTTGCAGAGCGGTGATCTGCTGCTTGATGCTTTCCTCAGTGTAGCGGGTGTGAATGATACCGCGCTCCTCTAAGCAGAACACAAAGAGGAAGCGGTACATCAGGCGCATCAGCTGGTGATTGTAGTCGGTAGCACTGAGCTCATGGTTGGCGATCTTGGCTCTGAGAATGTCGTTACCCTTGCCCTTAGCACGTAAAATGCCGGTACCTAAGCACTGCATCGCCTCTTGCATGCTGGCACTTAATTGCTCACGGGCTGGGATGCCTTCTTGAGCGCAGAGCTTGAGCCACTCCTCCCAGATATTAAGGCCCGAAACCGATTCCACGCGGGCGCGGGAGCTGTGTAGCATCAAGTACAGGTGGCTAAACTCAGCCTGGTTATCACCCTCAAAGATCGCCTCTAAGTCAAACTCGACGAAGCTTGGGCGCGCAAAGCTCATGACGTCACGCAGCAAGCGCAGGCTAAAGCCATTGAAGGCAAAACCCCACAAGTAATCCGAGGAGGTGTTGAGCAGCTCTTGGGTCAGAGCAAAAGGCGAACGACGTGCTTGCTTCTTAGGCTGAGCACTATCGGTAATCGCGCATTCGTCGCTGATACTATCCAAGGTGCTACGCTGATTGGTTTTAGGATCGAGCCCGGCATAGACCACAGTCAATGGAATGATGGCACTAACGCGCTGACCATCACTACCTTGCAGCGGCGTGATGTTGGTCGTATTGGTCTGTGACTGGTGCTCAGTGTTGTGGTTCAGACTTTCTTCTTGGTCTAACAGCATCGCCACTGGGAAAGTCAGAACGTGCTTGTTTTGCAGGTGACCTTCCTCAACCTCAATGCGCTCCACCAGCTTAGGCAGGTTATAACCTAAGGCCGAGCTAAAGAGCGCCCGCGCAAACTGGCGTGTGGACTCACGCTTGACCTCATTGCTATAGCTTGGATTATCCAAGGCCCGCTTAAACTGCAAGTAAGCGTTACTGGCGATGCGATAGGAACGAGCTACTTCTTCCTTGAGGCTTTGGCCTAAGGGCACGTTGTAACTGCTATCAGATTGGAAGTCGCCCGAGCGCTCGAAAATGCGTTCAAGCTGTACGCCGGTAAAAAGCTTACCCTCTAGGCGGCAACAAGTGTTGTCGCTCGTTTTAGCGGCCATTTGGTCACTCCACGGGCCTTACGCCCACATGTTTTCAAATCGGTTAAGCGCACCTCATCCTAGGGTGCGCCGTTATTAATTTCTTAGAGATCGTCCAGGTCAGGCATCAAGACATAGACGCCCATCAGGTCAATCGGCTCGCAGACCTTAACCTCGACGACCGAGCCGTCGTTGTTATAGACGTTGGCGCTTCTGGAGCGACGCTTGGTTGCCTCTTCACCCTCGCCTTGTTTGATCACCTCACCACGGTGCGAAGCGCTGATCTGAGCGGCACGCTCCTCGGCAAAAGCCTTGAGCACGTCGGCCTTGCGATTGAAGAGCTCCAGTGCCTCTTGGATCTTAGTTTGCGCCAGCGCTGCGGCAAAATTACCGCCGATCGGGGCGTTCACTAAGAGGTGTTGGCCTTGCTCCAGCTCCAGCTCGCTCTCGCCTTGAGCGCCCGCTAAGGACCAAGGAACTACTTCCTCGACCATAAGGTGACGACGGGTCTGATTGCGGTAAGCAATACGCATCTGATAGCGCAAGCGCAGGAGATAGATGCGAGTGATGGCATCGACCTCGGTGCTGCTGGCCAGACCAGCGCGCGCAATCGTACTCTGCTCTGAGCCAGTCGCTTCCTCCACTAAGCCCTCGGACAGCACATTGATCAATGGGCTGACGCGATTGAGCAAGTTAAAGTCAACAATATTGTCCTTAGGCCAGCCCTCAGCCTTGAGGTTAGCGCGCAGTTCCTCACGGTTAAAGTCATTGACGTCAATGCGCATCAAGGCGTAAGCACGGTGGCCCACACGCTGTAAACGCGCAGCTTGCGCTTGCGCATCGATATTTTCGGCCTTGGTGCCTTCGATTACCGCTTGAGCCGTCGCCACTTGCGCCGCTTGGGTGATAGCCTGTTCACGCGTTGCGGCGGCACGCTCCTTACTTAAGGAGCTAACCTCAGCTTCCTGAACCTTGACGCCAAAGTAAGCACACGCTTCCTCGGCAAAGTATTGAAGTTCGTCTAAGCTACCGAGGCTTGAGTTTTCGGCCTGCCAGAATGGCAGCACGTCGGCGACGTGAATCGAGCCTTGTGCAAAGAGGGTTGGACTGCCCTTAACCTTCTCAGTAGCATTTTGCCAGGCGATATCCAGCGCCCGCTCATCGGCGTTATCAGGATCCGCATCGTCGTAGAAGATGGCGAGCTCACCTTGATAACTGCGCTCATCAGTCATGTGATGATTGCGCTTGCTAAAGAGTGCGGCCTTCATCAGGGCGCGGTTAATCGTTTCCTTCTTATCAGGAACCGGCACTAAAACGCCCAGCTCTTTGCGAATTTTCTCCGACTTGCGCAAGATAACACGGAGCACCATGCCGTCTACTGGGTTATCTGGGCTATAGAGCAAGGTGCAACGAACCTCAGGTGCGGTCTGACCAAAGCGATCCACACGGCCCTCACGTTGCTCATGGCGGGTTGGATTCCACGCCATATCGTAGTGCACGACCGCAGTAAAGAAGTGCTGCAGGTTGATACCTTCGGACAGGCAATCGGTAGCAACCAGCACACGGCGTGCTTCTTGACCTAAGTCTAAGACCTTGGCCTTACGCTCTGCGCCCGTTAAGGTACCAGTGACACAGTCAACGGCTACATCCTTAAACTGGCCCTTAGCCAGCTGCTTTTTGAGCTCTTCGGCAACGTAATCAGCAGTACCGATAAAGCGGCAGAAGATCACAGGAGCGAAGCCGTCCTTAAGCAAGCCCTTAACGTGGGTGACCAGCTTTTCAAGCTTCGGGTCATTATCAATACCACGTAAGCCCTTGACCTGCTCTACCAACGCATCAAGCTGCTCGCTTTCATTTAAAAGCAAGCTTGGCTCTAAGTCGGTCTCAACTAAGAGATCCTCCGTGCCTAGCTCGCTATCAATTTGCTCAACTAGGCCTTCATCATCTTCCTCAAGACCTAAGGCCTGGGCAGCCGCATCGCTGCTTACCGCGACGCTCTCGGTGCCAGCTAGAGCAAGACGCGCCTTGCGATTGGTCAAAGCTTGAAGTGCAGCTTGCGGACTGGAGGAAATGCAACGGAACAGCGCAATGATGGCATACCAAACTAGCTGATTCTCGGCTTGCGTATCTAAGACATGAATGCAGTACTCCTGCACCGCATCCATAAAGTCCTGCCATTGAGGCGTGAGCTTGTAGGTAAGCTCAGCACTCATGCGCTTGGTGAAGAAGGTGTGGTTATCGTTATTATCACGGCACCAGCGCTCAATGTCTTGGCGGCGACGCTGCACGAAGTACTTAGCCAGCTCGCGACGCAGCGGATCGTTGGCGGAGGTGGCTTCGCGCAACTGAGCAAACTCAGGCTTGAGTAAGGCGAGCAAGTTGTAGAAGGCGTCCTCGTTACCCGAGTGCGGAGTAGCGGTCAGTAAAAGCAGATGACGTTGCCGATCCAAGCCCTCACGCTCATCATCAAAGATTTGCTTTAAGAACTTATAACGCTGCTGGCTGGCGTTGGAGTCACCGTTAACGCAAGCATGGGCCTCGTCCACGATGAGCAAATCGAGCTTGAGCGTCTGGAAATAGTGACGGTGGCGCTCGCTCTTGATGTAATCAAGGCTGATCACCAAATAAGGATTGGTCTCAGTGAGCAAGTGGCCGAGCGGAATATTCTTTTCCACGCGGCTGGCGGTACTGGCGGTGACCGCTAACGCCTCAATATTAAAGTGCACCTTGAGCTCTTCGACCCACTGCTCCACCAAGTGTGGTGGGCACAGCACGGCAAAGCGCTCAATGGTACCGCGATCTAAGAGCTCGCGGGCGATCATGCCTGCTTCAATGGTCTTACCCACACCCACGTCATCGGCAATGAGTAAACGGACCTTCTCTTGACGTAAGGCCATCAACAGCGGCACGTATTGATAAGAGCGCGGCTCGAAGTTCAAGCTACCAAAGGAGCGAAACGGACCGGTGCCCGAGCGCAGCTGAAAACGCAGAGCATCATAGAGCAAACGACCCGAGCGAAAAGCGCCCACGCGCTCCGGTTGAGGATAGCTAAACAAGGCAGGAGCTACATCAGGCTCAAGTAACGGCGAGACAATGGTAACATCGTCGTAAGAGGCGCCAATCGGGCACAATCTGAGTAATTCGTCAGTCGAATCGGACTGCACTACCCAAGTTCGGCCCCGCGCTGAGAACAAGTTACCAGGTATGTACTGAGCCATTTTTCCATCCTTAAGCCAAAAATCAAACCACGCCAAGTATAAGGCAAAACCAGAGCATCAGACCACGCTCGGTTCAGTCCGAGCCCTAATCGTCCTCCAACGCAAAGCGCACGCTGTTATCGGCAAAGACCTGTTCCCAATCGCTACCATCAGGATTAAGCTGTAAGCAAGTGAAGCCTGCACTAGCAATTCTTGCCGCAACCTTTTCCGGTAATGGCTCAAATGTCAGTGCACACCCTAAGTCAGAGTAACGGCCTGCTAAAGTATAGACTGGACGCTTAATCGTCCACGGCATCTTATCAGGGATGCGATAGCCCTCCTCAATGAGCCAGAACTTAAAGCGCTGTAAGAGCTCAGGATTGCTATTAGGATTAGTCCCCAGCTGCGGGGTGACATGTGTTGTTGCAGATTGAGCTACCGCTTGGTCAGTACGTGTTGGCTCTTGCTCTGCTCGCGCAAACTCGGACTTAATCCCAGCACTGGCCTTAGGGATAAAGACTGAGCCCTCGAGCTCGCAATTGGTCAGCTGCGCCAGGAAGCTGAATACCATCTTGTTTTTGCGGTCGATGCGCTTGTGATCAGGCTGGTTGTAGTAAGTGAGCAAGCAGTCGTAGCAGCCCATGCATTCCTTGCGCTGGTCGTATTGTTCCTGCTTCTCCGAATCCCATGGCTCATCGGCTAACTCGCCTTTGCGCTCATAGTGCATAAGCTCCAAGGCAACCTCGGCCACTACCGCCAAAGCTGGGCGTTTGCCCTCATCCGGTTGACGACACAAGCGATTTAACACGCCCGAGCCACCTTCGCCACTTTCGTAAATCAAGAGCTGCTTGGGAGCATTGCGGTTAGGCAGCGGCTCAATGAATATTTCGCTGAGCTCGATTTGGAAGTGCTTGGTGATAGCTCGGCTTAATGCCGCCTGCAAGGTCGCGACAATGGAACGTACTTGCTCCTTATCATCAGGATCCAAGCTATGCTCGCCACTGACATCAAAGCCACACGAGGTTAGGAAAGGGCGCAAATCCATGATCAGGATATTGCGGATATCACGCACGTAAGGGATGATTCTCACCGGCTTGACATCACTGGTGGTCTTGGCCGCACTATTTAATACCTCATCGGCCTTTTCTTTGGAGAGCCACTCACCATTGAGAGTGTTGATGTAAAAGCCAGGATTGCTTTCATCATGACCACGAAAGCCCATGTTTGCACGCATAATGAGGGCGCTTGGGCCATATGACAGCTGCACTAAGTCCTCACCGTGGGCGGTGATCTGGACCGTATTGCATCTTAAGTGTGACTGGGTGCCCGTGAAGTGGTAGTAGGTGCGCAGATCAAAGCCTTGACGCTGGCGCTCTTCATCGGCCATGGTGATACGCTCGACGCGGCGCGTTTCCACCACCGACACCTGATAGAGCGACTGCATCGTGTCCTTTTGCATACTCTCATAGGGCTGCTTGCAATGAGGGCATTGGTTAATCGACTCGCCAGTGCTCTTTTGGATATAGTGACCACAATGTGGGCATACCACAATCTCAGTGGTACTGAGCTGCCCTGCTTGCTCACTATGACGCTCATCTTGCAAACCAACGCCCGCACTGAGCTTTAAGCGGTTACAACGGTAAATGCGTCCATTGTGGTAGATGAGATTGTTTGGGCCAAACTCATTAATACCCAAGAAGCGCGCCCGTGAGAGCCAATCACCGCGCTGTGATACGCGCGAGCGGCGCCCGCGCACACTGCTGCCCTCAGGCGATGGAATCCAAGCCTGCAATGGTTGCGCGGCAAAGCTGTAGCCCGGCAGGAATCCTTGGCTTGCGAGGTAACGGAAGAAGTAAAAATCACTGTAGGTGTTATCACCCTGATCTTTACCACTTAACAAGTCCATCTGCGCGCGAGCCTCTTGCGCCCGGCGTTGCAGCTGCTCGTCACCTTTGATGATGAGCCGATGATATTCACGCAAGTTGATGATATAAAGCTCACGCCAGTAGTCAAAGCACAGATCGAAATCGCGATAGGCATCGCGCATTACCATACGGATATCTTCAGGGCTCCAGCTTGCTGCCAGCAAGGCTTGCTCATCACGTGAGGCCAGACGCGTGATATTGGCCATAAGTTCAAGCGCTAAAGCATAGGCCTGATCTTGCACCGCCTTGGAGTTAAGTGCTGCGGCAAAATCAGGATTAACGGCGTAGAGCTCACGCAAACGTGCTTTGAACGCTTGATCATCACGCGCGGTCTTAATGGCCTGATCAGACAGGAAGGCTGGATCGTATTGGCCTGGCTCCACGCCCGTCAACAATTGCGCCACTTGCGATGGGAGAGCCACTTCAGACGGTAAATTAGCCAAGGCACAAGCAAGCCAAATCGAGTGCAGATGGGCCTTAAGCAAGGCATCATTGGTCAGATCCAGCGTAGGTTCACGCACGACACCCTGCACCATGTCCTGTGGGTTCTTAAAGAACCATTGGTCATGGGCATTACGCGCGGTGCAGTAAGTCACCACCAAGGCAGGCTGCCCCGAGCGTCCGGCACGACCTGCACGCTGCACATAGTTGGCGGCCGTAGGCGGGACATTGCGCATATACACAAAGTTAAGCGCCGAGATATCGATACCCAGCTCCATGGTGGGCGAGCAGAAGAGTACTGGCAAGCGCCTAAAGCTCTTGTTCTCATGTTGCGGCAGCTCTTTCCATTTTTTGATATCAGAAACTCCGCCTCTAAAGCGCATTTCCAATTCTTGGCGCTCGTCATTAGACAGCTGCGCGGTGTGCTCATGCGCCTCAAAGGAGAAAATAGCAGGCAAAGCCTCCTTGCCCTCTGATGGTACTGGGTTAGCGGCTACTTTAGACTCAGGGGCCAGCTCTACGGCCTGATGGAGCGCCAAGGCGCAACGTTCGGCAAAATTAATGAAGTCACGGGCATAAATGTGATAGAGCACACGATAGAAATAGCCCGGATTACCGTGCGCCTCCTCAGGCTCAAATTTCACCTCGGCCGCTTGGTCACCGGACAAAAGCTTGGCACCGGCATGCCAACGCAACATGGACACATGAATACTATAGCGCTTATCCGCTGACCCTACCGGCGTTTCCACGCTCAGGATATGGAAGGAAGCCAAGTACTGGCACATGTCCGCCAAGGTATCCTGCACCGAAAACTGGCTTAAATCGATAAAACGTTCCAGCTCAGGATGCTCACGCTTAAAATCGGTCCAGAGTTGATGCGAACGGAGCACGCGGTTAAAGCGTGAACGATGGGATAGCACCACAGTGCCGTCAGAGCGCTTGGAGTTTTCTTTGGACTTAATCGCATCTAAGCAGATAAACTTACCTTCATTTACCCACTCCTCGCGGCCAATGTTCCAACGCTCAGCAAAATCACGCTGTAAGTAAGTGCGCAGCGTCTGCTGTTCACTTACCCCTAAGAAGCGCTCAGTCAGAAACTTACGGCGTCTCAACTCATCGAGGAACAAGGTAAAGAGCTTAACGCGATACTCTGGGGTTAAGTAGGTCAACAGTGACTTTCTGCCGGTCACCTGATTGTCCACATCAAAGAGTGCATCATCAGCGCAGTTTTCGACTAAGTTGCAGTAGCTGATGCGCATTAAGCCTAAGCGCTCGAGACCAGGGCTGGTGTAGAGATTGCGCTCACTTAAGTCAAGCGTAACAAGATAACACAGCAGGCTATGCAGCGTATCACGATCGTCCTTCAGCGCTTGCTCGGCCAAAGAGCGATCATCATCAGGATTTTCCAAGAAGAGCTGCCGTCCTGCGTAAGTAGGCTTACCCTCGCCCCAGCCTAAAAGCTGCTCCATACGATGGACCAACTCATCAAGCTTCAGTCCACTCTGGGCAGCCTCATCACGTGCTTGCATTAAGACTGCTGCCATACACGAGCGAATGGTTAGATTCTTCACGAAGTCATTGAAGTGACCTGCTTGCAGTGCGGCATCTTGACGGTTATCAGAGAAACCTAAGAGCTTGCGCTTATCCTCGGCTAAGCCATCCTCAAACATCTGGCGTAAGGTCAGAAGGCTTAAGGTGGTGCTGGCGGTACTACGACCTTCACCGGACAGGCCAATCAAGCGGTTATGGATATTAGCTTGGGTATTGGAGCGCTCACCGCAATTCAGGCATAAGCGGAAATCACCGCGAATGACCCAAAACTCCGAGGTATGCAGTCTATGGGAGTCATGGACTAGACCATTGCGGTCAAGATAGTAAGGCTTTGGCTCATACTTACGACACTCGCGCTTGAGTTTGCCTTGATCCTCAGGATCACGCCACTCAGCTGGAAGCAGTTCAGGCCCCAGATCACTGTACTTTTGGGTTGGCAGCACTGGGCAGACAAAGCCGGGCTCTTGCTTGATACCGCTTCCCTGAGCGCTAAACTCAGGAGTAGTTGAAGTCAGCTCACGCGGGGTTACCTGCTCCAAAACGTCAGTGGTACCGCGCCCCTGCTTGTACTCACTGTACCAAAGCCAAACCGGGATGTACTCTTGGCCACAGTGCTGGCAAAAACGCACTTCAAATGCCGGGTAATACAGTAAAGGCGTTTGCGCATCCTGATCCGAGTCAAGTTCAGCATCCGCCGCCCCCACCTCTACCTGCAAAGCCTGAGCGGCGGCACGACGCTGCGAGTCAGCGGTCTCAACGAAGTTGTTGCGACCGTCCAAGGCAAACTTACGATTGCCTGGAGCCTCTAAGCTCGTGCTCAGCTGACCTGGGCTACTGATGAATTGGTGCAGCTTAAAGGCAAAAGGGGTACGCCCCAGCTTCGTGCGCAGGTCATGCTTGCTCGGATCGGAAATGAAGTCCATGAAATTGATCAGAGCTTGTCGCACCTTATCTTGGTCTTCAGGCGCGACCACATTGTGGCCTTGGATCTTAGCATTGGCAATGGTACGGCATAGAGCATCAACTACCGTATCTAAATTCTTAGGCTGGGCGCGTCGCCACTGCATAGATGGAGTAGTCAGCTCAACACTGAGCATTTGCTCGAGCCAAATGGCAAGTGGGCTTTCCTTAAAAGCAACTAAAGACGCCTCAAGATTAGCAGGATTAGGCTCGATCTTTTTACCATCCTTATGCGTGATGAAACTAAAGTCACCATGGAAGGCACTTTCAACCTCTTGGCCCAGCTGCTCGCAAAGTTTCCTGCCCTCAGGAGCGGCAAAATCGTTAAGGAACACATCCTGTTTGGTTTCACGCTGCAAGGTCTCTACGATGACTTGCTCGCGCTCGAACTCATCACCGAAGATTTTGCGGGCAAAGCTGGCCACCACCTCTTGCGAGTTGGAATTATCCACCGAGGACATGGTGGCCGAGGTGCCAATGCAGATGAGCTTGTCCTGTCCTTCAGCACCAGAGCGACCAACCCGTTGACGTAAACGATTGACCAGTAGCGCGACATCGGAGCCTTGACGGCCACGATAGGTGTGCAGCTCATCTAAGACCAAGAACTTGAGGCCCCTGCACTTATCGATAATCATGCGATCCTTTGGGCGGATCAACATGAGCTCCAGCATCATGTAGTTGGTAAGCAAGATATCTGGGATATCGGTACCATCTTGCAGCCCTTGACGTTCAGCAGAGCGCTCTTGGCCAGTGTAGCGTTTGACCTTGATGGTGTTCGGTAAGTGATCTAAGAACTTGTTAATCTCTTCTAACTGGGAGTTAGCCAGGGCATTCATCGGATAGACGATGATGGCGCGAATGCGGGGAGTAGGATCAAGCCTCTTTTCTTGCAGGATGCGGCTGACAATCGGGATAAAGAAGGTCAAGGACTTACCTGAGCCGGTACCAGAGGTCACAACATAGGATTTTTCTTGATCCGCCATCGAAATCGCTGCACCTTGGTGCGCATAGAGAGAGATCGGTTTGTTCTTAGTGCGACCTGACTCAGAGGTGGGCTCTAAAGAGAAGATATCAAGGCAGAATTCGTCCAAAACCGGCACATCACGAAAGCCATTATGGGCGGCGTAATACGCAAGATCGTATTCAGCCTCTGCGTAGGATGGGTTGATTTGAATAAGAGGAGCTGGGCAAAAGCTATTGGCCGCATCAAGCTCTTGGGTCACATAATGGTCGATGTCAGCGGCCGCAAATTTAGTGAAGGAGCGACTGAAGGTACGATAGCCCGCAATCAGATTGTTCCGGAAATCAAAGATATTGGCCACACCCTACCCCCACAAGCAATCCCCAAACACAGCACACGCGTCCAAGCCTAGGCGCACATCTTTCCTTAAGGCTAGCAACTTTACCTTATATTCTAACGCATAGATATCAGGCAAGCCAATAAAAACGATGCAACCCCAATAGCGAGCGGGCGCCAGCAAATTACCTCTGAACCTCTCAGCCCGGCACCACACTTCGCGGCGCCCGCACCTTGCGGGAAGAGCTTTGCCCAAAGTGCGACCTAGTTAACAGTGCGCGTAAAAAGTTCGACTTCAAAAATCAATTTGCGCTAAAAAGATCTACGATTACATTGTTACTAGTTAAGCTGCTTGGGTCAAGTTCGCTATGTGTTGGCTAGCAATTCGTGGTTTAGCTGATGAAGCTAACTTAGTAGGTCACAAACTTAGCCAGCTTCAGTACTGCCGCAAACGAACATGCAGCTTAGTACAGGCTGTTGTGTCCTCTGGCAGCGCGCGGCACGGAGCTTGGTCTGACCTTAGCTCGAAGGAGGTCACCAAGCTAACTCCACAGCCAACCTACGATTCGAGGAGAAAATTAAATGGCCGAACCCGTTGAAATCACCCAGAAGCTCAAGGACTTCTTTCGCAGCCGCAACCAAGAGATAGCGGTTCTTAAATACATCGGTCGCGGTCGTAACGACGAACCTGTGTACATGGTAAGTGACATCCCAATGGAGATATTACGTGACTGCTATCTTGGCGGCCCAAGATATATCTTCGTTGACAAGGATAACATCCGTAACTCACGGGTCCTGTACCTGGGCGAAAAAGATTTTTTCTTCACTGTCGATCCAGATGTCAAGGATAATCCTTTCTCTTACGAGAACATTAAAGCTATGAAGGAATCTTAGTGTCCTTACCAGCTTTGCGGACTTAAACCGACCCAGGAAAAAGTCAACAGCATACCGTTCATGGTTCAGCTTGACTGCTTTTTGGGAGATCCTAAGGTTGCTTTAACTACAACCTCAACTGTCTAGCTATTCGTAGACTAGCATCTTCCTTCAAGGGCGCCCCCTAGTTATAGGGGGCGCCCTTTTTAGTGCCCCTCATACTGCGCCCACACCTACCGCTGGAAACGGCACCCGCTGCTTGGGCGACTTGCCGCAGGAAGATCTTTGCTCTAAAGTGCGACCTAGTTAACAGTGCGCGTAAAAACTTCGACATCTGTGATCATTTTTAGCTAAAAAGATGTACGATCACTTTAACACTAGCCGCTGAACATTGGGTTAGACTCGCCTTAAGGTCACCGCAAAATCAGGTGCTAGCAAACTCAACATTGGTATAAGACAAGTTATTTGATGCTTTTGCCATCAAACTTTTAACCAATTTGCCTTAAACCTTACGCCAAGGAACCTACGATGCAACTTGTGAATCCCTACACCTGTGACTGCCAGGCCCTCGTGGTGGCCTATGAGCTCAGACGACGCGGCATCGATATCTGCGCCCGCCCAGCGATCATGTACGAGCTTACGGACGAAAAGTTTTATCGCGGCTTTGCGATGATGATGCACATGCCAAACTTGATTTGGCGCAATCCTGTGACCCAAACGGCCCCTGATATCTTTCCTCTTGAGAGCGTCGATATGCTCGATCAGATCTGTGGCCCTGATGAGCGCTACCACTTACTCTTTGATACTCCATTTAGCTCTCACATCATCGATGTTGAGCGCTATAAGGGCGAGGTGTACGCCTATGATCCGGCGGGCGGCTTTAATGCTCCAGCCCGTGAGTTCTTTTCCCGCAAGCTCTCACCATCCTTAATCTATCGCGACCTCATGTCCAACCTGCGTTACTACCGCGTTGACGACTGCGAGATCTACGACCGATTAGCTGAGCAAATGGTCATCGTGCCGCAGAATATCCCGAACCTCCATGCGATGTTCCACAGCCCTATCATCTATCATCCAAACTATGAGGACTAACCATGGCCGAACCTGTTGAACTCACCAAAAAGATCAAGGAACTCTACAACAATGAGCTGGACGTGGTGACCTACGTCGGCACCGGGCGCGAGGGTGAGCCGGTTTACATGCTCTCCGATGTGCCGCTGGAGGTGATGAAGATCAGCTTCATGGGCAGCCCATGGTTCCTATTTGTCAATGTTGAAGACATTACCCACTCGAAGCTGCTGCAGTGGCCTGATCGTAACTTCTTCTACTTTCCAGATCCCGATCTGGAGATTGACCCGATCACCGGCAAGAAGCCAGTCAGCACCCCGCCAGACTCTAAGCAAGAAGGTTAGGCGTTATGCCTCTTGCCTAAGTGCCTGCTGCGGTAGTCGCAGATCTTGCTGAGCTTAGTACCAGTCGAATTTGCGGCCACAATCAAGCATTGCTATGGACTGCATCTCAGCCTTATCCAAGGCAAAGTCCCACAGGGCACAGTTTTGTGCCATGTGCTCAGGATTGGTGGAGCCGGGTACCACCACAATGTTCCGCTGGAGCAGCCAGCGCAACACCACCTGCGCTGAGGTCTTGCCATACTTGGTTGCTATCGCAGTGATGGCAGGGTGATTGAGGATCTCGTGGGTGTGACCGCGCCCGCCGAACGGATACCAAGCTTGGACTACTAGGCCTTGCTCTTGGATAAAGGGCACGACGGCCTGTTCTTGGTAGAAGGGGTGGATCTCGTTTTGGTCGAGCACAGGCTTGATGCTAACTTGAGCTAAAAACGACGGCAGCTCTTCACGGTAGAAGTTCGACAGGCCCAAGGCTTTGACCGTACCCTGTTTAACCTCTTGCTCTAAGACCTGATAAGCCTGCACATCGCCCGCACCCGGATGATGGAGCAAGACCAAATCGATATAGTCGAGGCCTAAGCGCTTAAAGCTGGCATCAAAAGCCTTTTTAGCGTGCCTAAACTCATTGGGATAGAGCTTGGTCATGACAAAGAGCTCATCACGTGTGACCTCACCTGCGGCCATTGCCTCACGCAGGGCTTGCCCTACTTCCTTTTCATTGCCGTAGAAAGTGGCGCTGTCAAAGAGCCTGATACCACATTTGAGCGCAGCGTGGATGGTGTCTTTACAAGCCTGACCGCGTAAGCTCCAGGTGCCTAACCCCACTTGGGGCATGGTCATGCCGTTGTAGAGCGTCACTGTTGGAATCATTGCACCTTACTCCTTGGGTTTATTAGGCCACGGCCTCAGCAAGTTGAGGCTCAATATGTTCACGCGCGGCTAAGACCTTGAGGGTCATGACGTTGACCGCCGCCGAGAACACGACCATGATTAAGGCGCCCAGCACCGAAGCGGCAATGCCCCAAGCTCCGATAAAGATACCACACAGCGCAGTACCGATCGCGGTACCACAGTTGGCCGAGCTCAAGAACAGGCCATTGGCGAGATCAGGGGCGTCATGCGCGGCCTTGCCTAAGAGGTACTGGCAATTGTTGCCAATCATGCCATTAATGATACCAAAGACCACGATCACCACCATAGCCGTGAAGATCTGAGCAATGGTGCCATAAAGGGTGAGGATGATGGCGCCCACTAGCCATGGGGTTAAGGTGATAGCCAGCTTCGGACGGCTCGCTAAGAGGCGACCTGCCACCACATTGCCTACGATATTGGCACCGCCGTAGAGACATAAGGCCAGGCTGACCTGCGCCGCATCAAAATGACCTAAGGTCTCCATGAAGTCGGCAAAGTAGCTGAAGAAGCCAAAGGTCGAGCCATTGGTGAAGATGGTTGCGCCAATAGCAAGCCACACCACGCTGCGCTTTAAGGCCTTAAGCTGAGTGCCATAGCTTTGTCCGTGGGTAACCGGCATGCTCGGAACAATCACGATTGTTAAGAGCAAGACCAAGCCATTGGTCGCGGCAAAGAAGAACATCGCGGCGCTATAGGAGAGCTCATTGGCAATATAGCTTGAGGCCGGAACCCCTAAGACCATACCGGCAGAAACGCCGATAAAGATACGAGCGATAGCCTTAGGGCGCTCGGCTGGTAGAACCGAGTTCGCCGCTAAGGTAAAGGCCAAGCCTACGTACACTGGGTGGAAGAGTGCGGCCAAGGCGCGCGAGCTTAATAAGACCGCAAAGTTGGTGGTCAGTGCCGCGATTGCACAGCAAATCACAAAGAGCGTGAGCACCAGCATCAGGACGTACTTACGATTGAAGCGTGAGAACATGAGCGGCATGACCGGACCTGCCACGGTAATCACCAAGGCAAAGATGGTCACACTCCAACCGGCGGCGGGGATAGAAACGCCGAAGTACTCTGAGATTAAGGGCACCATGCCCACCACACCCATTTCGGTATTGATGATGGCAAAGACGCCTAAGGCCAAGAGGGGCACTAACAGGCGCTGGCGTAACGTGTCATGTGAATTGGTCATATCAGGCATCCTAAGGACACCACCATGGTGTCAGTCAGTGAGCCTAATGATAGACTTTGGGCCTAACTCTTACCAATTCTTATGAGACATTTCATGCCATACCCAAAGCGCATATCACTGCGCAGTAACTGCGCGGGCACAGGGTATTGGGCCAGAATCGAGCGCTGAAACTTAGAATTGAGGCTTGTCAGCAATCATACTGCGCTTGCAGCTAATCCAGGGGGCCGCCTCGATCTCAGGAATAGCGCGCGTTAAGAGCACGGCAAGGGTCACCGTAAGTGGCGCCTGCTCTGCAATGACATCGTGCAGCACTTGAGGCGCAACGCCCATTTGCGCCGCCGCCAGCTCCACGGTAAAAGTCTCGTCAAAGCAAAGCTCCAGTACCAGCCCTGGATGCGGCGGGTCATACATGCTGTGGGTGTGGTGACTCATGGCACCACGCCGCACCTGCTCAACTAAACGCAGTCCCGCTGGACTGGAGCGCCATTGGCCCTGCTGAATCGAACCAATTAGAGGGCGCTGCGCGCAAGACTCAGGCGCGGCATCATAACGCTGGCAAACAGATCAAGTCTTGGTCTTAGGAGCAGGCGGCAAGGTCGCGCAGCTCCTCAGGAATCAGGGGTTGAAGCCCTTTATTTGGCCTCATTATCACCTTACAAAGTGAATTGCGCCCCAGTGCAAAGAACTGGGGCGGTTAAGAGCACGCGTGCGGTGGAATGAAACGCAAGCGCTTAGCAACGCGAGCGCTGGAGCCCACGCCAATGCTTGAGCTAAAGCAAGCGCTTAAGCTAAGTGGATGGAAGTTAATACCTGCTCGTAGATATCGGCTAAGGTATCAAGATCTTGCGTCTTGACGCATTCATTGACCTGGTGAATGGTGCCATTGCATGGACCAAACTCGACCACTTCAGCTCCTAATGGCGCAATGAAGCGCCCATCGGAGGTGCCGCCTAAGGTGTTGAGGTCAATCGCACTGAGCTCACGCCCCGTCTTTTGAGCGATGGCCTTCTGTAAGGCCTGAACCAAGACGCCCTCGCGGCTGCTGATAAACGGCAAGCCATTGATGACGTAGCGCACCGTAGCGTAGATGCGCAGCTTTTCTAAGTTACGCTCTAACAAATGCTGGAGCTTGAGTGGGGTTTGGTTCGGATTAAAACGCCAGTTGCACATAATCTGCGCACTGCCTGGAGCAACGTTCTCAGCGCCGATACCCGAGTTGACATTGGTGACGTTAAAGGAGGTCTCAGGGAAGTCCTCGGTGGCGTCATTGAACTTATGCTCACACAGGGCGGCAATTAAGCGTCCGGCCTTGTGCGCGGCATTGTCGATCTTCTCAGGATAGGCGACATGGCCTTGCTTACCGTGGATGGTAATGTGCGCGGTCATCGAACCCCGGCGACCAATCTTGATCGTGTCACCGAGCTCTTGGGCACAAGATGGCTCACCCACGACGCAGTAATTAGGGTAGATATGCTCCTTCTTGAGCCACTCAGCGACATACGGAATGGCGCCCACGGCATCACCTTCCTCATTGGAGGTGACCAAGAGGCCAACCGTGCCCTTAAACTTAGGATGGGCCGCGACAAAGCGCTTTAAAGCGATGGTCATAGCCGCATCCGAGCCCTTCATATCGGCTGCACCACGTCCATAGAGCATGCCCTCACGCTCAGTTGGGGTGAAAGGATCTGAGCTCCAAGCCCCGGCATCGCCTGGGGCTACCACATCGGTGTGGCCTAAGAATAAGGTGATCGGACCTGGGACGACAAAGCCGCTTGGGTCATAAGGACCATGCTGGTTCTTAATTTTTTCGGGATCACCTTCGAGGTTAGCGCCGTCCTCTCCTGAGTAAAGCGCTAACAGGTTAAAAGCCGGGTACATGTGCTCGCGCAAGGTACGGCAGGTAAAGCCCACCGCCTTGAGCTCTGCCTCTAACAGATCTTGGCAGCCTTGATCATCAGGAGTAATCGAAGGACGAGCGATCAGGGCCTTAGCCAGTTCTAACGTCTCCGACATGGATTAATCCTCGTCGTCTGGGTACTGTAAGAAGAGCTTGCGCTCAAGCTGTAAATAGCGATAAGCCACTGGATGCTCACCCTTAAGCGAAAAGCCATCGATGCGGCCAAAGCGCACGTCGTTGAAGTGACCTAAGTCCTCAGCCGTGACTTCCTTGCGGGCCTTGAGGTACTGGCGTAAGTAATCACCGGCTAAGAGCTTATCCCAAGGATAGACCGTGGAAATCGAGCGCAAGATGAGCATTGCCTCAGCATCGACCACGATGATTTGCTTGGTGCTCAGTAAATCAAGAAAGTCCGCGCTGCGGCTTAAGTCAGCGTCATCGCAGGTTAAGTCCACTACCGGCAAGGTCTCACCGACCGCACCTGACATATAGCTTAAATTGCCCGACTTACCGTCCGCATCAAGCTGCAAGAAGCTTGGCTCAATCTCAGCGGCAGCAGCACCTGCCACCAAGATCTCCTTGAGCGCAGCATCGCACAATACCATTGGGTGCTTGCTCATTAAGCTGAGCATAGAGCAGAAATCTTCATTACCGTAATGCTCACACTGCTTAGTATCAAGCTTGACGCACAATAAGGCGTTAACCTCATTCTCCGGTGGACGGATCACCTTATGGGCATCAGGTGGACACTCAGTTTGCATTCTCTCGATGTGTGCCATGACAGCTTGACTCCTTTCGTCGCAGGCAAGGCCAATAAAAACAATCGGCTCAGTTTAGCACAAAGACTAGCTACCGCGCCCGCGCCGCATTGCGCTCTCAAGCTCAGCGCCGTCACTAGCTCAATGCACGACCATCCCCAGCTCAATAGCGCTCTATCCTCTGCCTTAGCACCACCATGGCCTAACGTTTGCCTGAATCCAACAGATGTGCTGTAAGGAGGAACAAGCCATGACCACCCCCAATCGGCCCAAGCGCTCGCGCTGGCATAACTTCCTATTTTTCATCACCTTTGGCCTGCTCCTAGTAGCCATCGGTGCCATTAAAGCCGGATTTGACCTAATGGAGGGCTTGCGCAGCGCCGACGAATACCAAGACCAAGGCGTGGTGACCTTTATTCCCAAGCGCGTCATTCAAAAGCAAGAAGAAATGCAGGTCACATCCCGCGTCGTGCGCTCTAATCAAACCAAGACCGTCACTTATCTTGAGTACTGGGCGCAAGAACACTCTGGCTGGCGTTATCGCGTCAAGCGCAGTGCGAGCCTGGCACGCGAGGGTATTAAGTCAGGAAGCCCGATCGAGCGGCGTGTCTTCACCATCAAGGACACCAAGCGCTATATCACCACCGAACCTGAAGCAACAGCCGAAAGCTATGCGCGCGGCGAGCGCGGCTATGTCCAACTCTTAATAGGATTGGGCGGCGCCTATTGTGCCGCCTATTTCACCTACCTCTTGATCTACTGGCGCCAACGCCGCAAAGCTTAAGCCACGCTAAGGATTTAGCCCACCGCCACGCTTAAGCCTCATACGGAGTTTAGCTCCAAGATTCCGTTCGAGGGCCAGCCAAGAGCTGAGAACCGTGCTATTGGGGGCTGGGCCATTAGAGGCCGTTTTAGGTCCGCGCGATATCCTGCAACGGGGGCAGGCATAAGAACCTCCCAGCACCCGCCCTCAAAGCGAGTTGCGCTTAACTCACGGTCTCATCACAACTCAGCTGGGGGCGGGCCTCAGCTGAGTGTGGGCCTGAGCAATGCCGACTAAGCTAGGCTACCTAAGCAAGATCGACTAAGCAAGATCGACTACGCTAGGCCAACTAAGCAAGATCGACTACGCTAAACTTACTAAGCAAGGCTGACTAAGCAATGCCGACTAAGCTAGGTCGGTTAAGCAAGGCCGGTTAAGCGCTCGGCGTGTTGCTCTAACCAATTGAGCGTTTCGAGATTCAAGAACTCGTAGTTCTGACTCTTGAGCAAAATCAGGTCGAGCAAGATGGCAAACAAGGTCAAAAGTTGCAAGGCCGAGACATATGGACGCTGCGCGGTACCTTGGTTCTTGGCAATGCAATAGCCAAAGATCAGGCGCATCACAATGCCCACGCCTAAGATCGAAAGAGCCACGATGTAGTGCAGCAAGCCAAATGTGGCCGCACCACACATAATCATCACCCACACTAAGCCCTTATTGGTCATAGTGCCACAAGAATCCATTGGATCTTGCGGGAAGTTCCACATCAAGGTGCTGGCGGTTGCGGCACTGAGCATCGAAGCTAGCGCAAAGGCTAGGGTAAATTCCCCAACGCCCGAGCACACGTGCACCAAGGTGCTGATCAGCCCAATAAAGACCAAGAGCGAGACCATGACCGAGGATGCCATCATCACTGCATCATGACGACGGCGCGTGATAAAGGTGAAGATGCGGTAAATACCACGATAAGGACTGAGGCCCGTTAAGAGCACGAAGACCAAACAGCTGGTGGTACCGGTCATCTGCAGCGGCGTGTACTCCTTAATCACGCCCCCTAACGCACCGACTAACAGACCCACGACAAAGAATGGGATTGCCATCGAGCTTGGGTAGCATGGACCTAAGCGCAGGGCTAAGTGCGGTGTGACCACTGGTAAGGTGGTGTGAGTAAAGAACGAAGCGATGAGCTGACGCAAGAACAAGAACACCGCCATCGAGAACTTAACGTGCTCGGTACGCGGCATCGCATCAAGCTCAGCTGAGTCTGAGCGCAACGCGGCCCGCTCACTTGCCTCAGCGTCTTCTGCCCCAGAGGCATAGAGCTCATCTTGCTCCGCAGAGCCCTTGGCCCCATAAGCGCTTCCTTCTGCGGCCATGGCCTCAGCTTGGCCTAAGGCCTCACGCTCTTGGCGCAGCGCTTCGGCGGCAAGCTTACGCCCCTTATCCACTGCCGCACTCTTAGGAGGAGCCATCGATTCAGCGACAGCGGCTTTGAGCTCTTGCTCATAACCATTATCACTAACCTGGCTTGCCACATTAGTGAGCGCAATCGGCTCATCGTCAAGATAGCTCGGCGGCAAGGCCATTTCATGAGACAGCTTCGAGCGCTCACTTTGCAGATGGCTCTCCACCTCAGCGTTAGTGATATCAGGACCGACCACATAGCGCGGACCTGAATCATCGCTCTCAATCTCAGGCTGCGGTACTACGCTCTTGCGCTTTGGACCTACCACATAGCGTGGAACATCCTCGAGCTCAGCTTGCGCTGGGGTCGGCGAGAACTGCGAGAGTACACCATCGCCCATACCTGATGGGGTGCGATTGCTCTCAGCTGCGCCCTTCTTCAAGGCCGCTGCTAGAGCTTCGGCTTCACTAATATCGTCCTCATAGTAGCCTTCATCCATCATGGCTGCAGACGGCTCGTTGCGGCGCGGCGGCATACTTTGGTCGGCCTTGCGATCAAGCTCAGGCGTACGCTCCACCGCGACCGCTGCGGCCGCCCGCTCACGCATTGCCTGCTCACGGGCGAGCTTATCGGCATAGGTGCCCGCATAAAGTGGCGTCTCATCCTCAACTGGAGCACTCTCAGGCTCAGCGGTACGGTTATTAGGGCCAACCACGTACACCGTGTCACCGGCCTGCGCTGCCAGATCTTGACTTGAGACCTTAGGGCCGACGGTATAACCAGGGACCTCTGAGGCTACAGGAGCTTGGGACTCACTTTGTCCCACCACATAACGCGGCTCAGAGTTGTCACTAACCTCAGGGGTACGAACGCCTGGAGTGATATATGGGCTAGCACTCTCGGCTTGCGCTGGATCGTAATGAGGCTTAGCCGGAGCCACTACCCCATCAAAGGCCGAGGAGTCTTGTTCTGTGGCGCCATAAAGACCATTTTCAGGATAAACATCAGGGGCAAATGGAACCTGACTATAACCCCCATTACCCTCAAAGTTATTAGGTGATGGATAGACATCGCGGGTTGGGTAAGCCGGGGTATAGTCCGTAGCAGCGCCATCTTCGTAATCAGGATTGACCACGATCTTGGTTTCAAGATCTGGGGTGTTCGCCGTGATCCGCTGCACGTCCTCATGATCCATCAGGCCAATTTGAGGCGCATCTTCGTCCGTGACAATTGGGCTTGAGACCTTAGGGGTCTGGCGCTGTGCAGCTCTAAAGCTAGCGGCATCACCCACAATACCGGCAAAATCATCGGTATTGGCACTGCCAAGATTACGCCCTGGCACCATATCATCAGGCTCAGCTCCGGCAAAGACGCCCGCTCCCAGGCTCGGATCGTCATCTAAGGCCGAACCTAAGCTCCCCGATAAGCCGTACTCGCCTGAGCCTTGTGCGGTAAAGGCATCCCCAGCGCTGTTCTCTACGGCAACATGAGCCCCGGCGATCTCTTGCGGCGGCACCTCCATAATATCTTGGGCGGCAGCCGCAGTAGCAAAGCTCTCGCTTGGTTCGTCCTCAATTGACTCTACTGCTCCGGCAATACCGTTTTCAAACTCAGCCGAGAGCGCTTGCTCATCATAGTCGTTTAAATTCTCAGCCTCATATTGGGCGGCCTGATTTTGGTCAGCGGCTAAGGCCTGACGCAGGCGATTGCGCGCTAAGCTGGCACCACTACCATTTTCTGGAGCTAAGCCAGTAATCACCGTAGCAGGCTGCGGCTCTGAGCTCGGCGCAGCTTGACCGAGCGTTCCGGCGCCCGCGCCATAAATTAAGGTCGAAGTACCATCTAAAGGCTCGCTTACCAAATCAGCATTGAGCGCAGCGGCTTCTTGCTGCTCAGCGTGGCCATGCGGCGTGACATAACCTGGAACGTCAAGCGCATTGCCCGACTCTTGCGCCTGCGCGCGCTCAGCGGCAATCTCAGCGTGGAACTTAGCTTGCGCTTGAGCCCACTGCGAGCGGTGACGCGCATTTTGGGCATTGATTTGCTGTAAGGTAGCTAGATCTTCCTCACTAATACCGGTAATGAGGGTAGAGGTATTGTCCTTAGGCTTAGCCACGCGGCGGTTCTCAAGCCCCATGATCGCGGTATGCCCCGCATTCATCATGGTCGCCCCACCCATAATGTTAGCGCCGCCTGCTGCAGCCGAGCCTGTGAGCGTCGTGCCGGTTGCTGCAACCACTGGCTCAGGAGCTGGGGTTGGGGTTGGGGTAGCAGGTGCGGCCGCCTTCTTACCACGATTGCGCGAATTGAGGGCATTAATCATCTCAATGGCAGCGCGCTCTTCATCGGAAATGCCGCTTAAATCAGCTTTCTCACGATGGATGACCTGACGATTCTCCAGGCCCATGATCGCAGTGTGACCTGCTGCATTCATCATGG
Source organism: uncultured Anaerobiospirillum sp. (assembly GCA_944392765.1). Classification (GTDB taxonomy): domain Bacteria; phylum Pseudomonadota; class Gammaproteobacteria; order Enterobacterales; family Succinivibrionaceae; genus Anaerobiospirillum. The sequence goes on along the minus strand of CALXXU010000015.1, from coordinate 13,196 downwards.
TCGCGCCCCCCATAATATTGGCATTAGATGGAGCGGCTGGAGCAACTGGCTGCGGTGCTGGAGCAGGTTCAGGCGCAACCGGCTGCGGTGCTGGAGCAGGTTCAGGCGCAACTGGCTGCGGTGCTAGAACAGGTTCAGGAGCAGGAGCGACCTGAGGGGTTGCCTCGGCCACAGGCTCTGGGGCTGCCTCAGCTGGAACCGCTTCAGGGCTTGGCTCTGGGGCTACCTCAGCTGACGCATGGACTGGAGCACCATTGATAGCGTCGGCCGGATCGTCGCCGCTATAGCTGGTGTCAGCGATGAAACTTGGCTCAGGAATCGGAGCTACCTCGGCAGGATTCTCTGACGCTTGATCAGGTACACTTTCTGCCATCGGGGCAGGGTCAGAGGCTACCGGCTCTATAGCATCTTGGGCTAAAGCATCAAGAGCACTCGCTGAAGCTGCGTCAGATTGCGGCTCAGCCTCTAAAGAGGCACCATCCGAAGCGCCCTGAGCTTGCGCCTCGGCATTATCAAATTGGATGCGTGGTTCATCGTCAAACATCATGTTAACGCTGACTGGATCGGTATTGTCAGCACCGGCAATGACCGTATCCTCAGTCACAGTCAGACCTGGCGCAGTGCGCTCCGCCTCAGGCTGCGCATCTTCGGTGGCTCCTGCGGACACGACTGAAACCGGCTCTGAAGGCGTGCTCTCAGGCACGGCGCCATCAGGCGCGGTTAAGCGCTCTAAGGTCGCTAAGTCGAGATCGTCGATGCTAAGCTCCTCTGGTTGGGAGGAAGCCTGAGAAACAGGACTTACCGCCTTGAGATCGGAGGAGCCACTGGTATTGAGCAAAGTGGCAGGATTTTCTGGTGTATTGCTCTGGTTGGAGTTAGTCATGACGATACCCAAATCAACAAAAGGCAATTAGCCCGTGAAACGGTTATTAGCCCGATAAACGGCAATTAGCCTGTGGCCGGTGCACCCGCACCTATTAATTAATAGATGGAGCACGCAGGTCTTAAGACGCACAACGCCTCAAGACAAACTAACATTTTACCATTAAAGCGCGATCCAATGCGCCCGTACTCACAAGCGCGCTCCAACCAAGTTGAGCCGCCGTTGCCCGCTGGGCCGACTTCAGGAGGGACTTCACGCCCTAAATTGCGGGAATCACGCCTAAAACTCTGTGCCTGGCGTCAAGGACAACTCACAGTAGCACCAGCTCTATTATCATGCGGCTGGGAATGGTGCCTGCGCTGGGAGCGACCGGCCACGCTCTAATAAATAGGCAAAGCCGAACGTTAAGCGTCTGGGCTTATCTTAAGCGATGGGTATGACAGCTTAGGCCCGAGCTGCGCTTGAGCAAAACTTACTTGCGCTTAGCTCCATCCAAAGTGGGCATGAGGTCAAGCAAAATGTGCGGATTTCCTGCTGCGCTGTGCCAGTGCACATTGTATCTTGGAGCAAGCGGCAAGCATGATCGCACCTATCTTGTCATCACTTGCGTGTGCGTTTTTCGTGCTAAGATGCACGCGGCCCATTGGGGTGAGCGGCAAAGGTTAGTTGAGCGTGAAATCTCTATCCCCTCCTTGCAGCTCGGTTGTTTTAACCGAAGCAGGCCCTAAATGATTTTCTTTTTCCTGTGGGCACACAGGTCCCGGCTCATGCTGAAATTTGATGGTTTTTGAGCTATTATTTTGGCTTAGAAGTCATGGTTTAGTCACCAAGATAGTGAGGGAGCACGTATGCGCAAAGGATCGAAGGATGCCTTTACCAGTCGTCGGTACCGCGAATTGATGCAGAACACGAGCTTTGAGTGCTATCGGCAGACTGATACTAACCCCAGCGAAGATGTTGCCATCAGCGCGCACCATCACGCTTTCTACGAAATTATCTTTGTGATGTCGGGCGATTTCTTCTATGAAGTCGAGGGCCGTCCGTATCATCTCTCACGCGGTGATGTCATCTTAATCGATGAGCTGCAATTCCATCACGGCCAAATCTACCACTCCCAAGGCTACGAGCGCTATGCGCTGTGGATTCACCCTCAGTACATGCAAAGGCTGGCGCGGCGCTTTCCTAAGCTTGATCCGCAGTATTGCTTCTTGCAGCTCAACAGCGAAAACAACAATCTGATTCACTTGGATGATGCCTCCTTTTCCGAGCTCGAGTCAGATTTATCGCACCTCTTTGACAGCTTCTGGTCCAAGACCCCCTCCGATGAGGTCTTATCTGAGTCCTACTTTGCCATCATCCTGACCCGCCTCAATCAAATCGTGCACCGGCAGCACAGCGATGAGGAAATCCCGACCATCTCATCAAGCGATCAAGCCCCAACCAACCTCTTCACCACTAAGAGCTTTAACTTGCAGGGCTTAGATGCGATCACGGACTATTACGACCGGCTGGCGCACGGCACAGCGCAGCTTACGACCGAGCAAGCAGCTAACACCATGGCAGCTCCAAGTGGCAGCCTATCCAGCGCCACAGTGCCTACTGCAAATAGGCCTACTGCCAGTGGGACTAGCGTCAGTGGGCCTGCCGCAGGGGGCGCGCTTATGCCGCAGGCGCCATCAGGCTCCTTAGCTGCTTTGAGCCCGACCTATGGCACTCACCCGACACAAGTGATCAAGCAGGCTTTGATGGATTCGCTGGAGCAAGGCAAGCTGCCCCCACAGAGCACCTGGCGTAACAATACTGGGCCGTTTATGAAAGTCCTAGATTCGGCTCAGGCGGGCTCTTATCAGCCCGATCATGGTTTGTCGGCTCCGCCTTTAGGGGCCAGCTATGGCACGATCAGTTTAACCCCGGCAACCTTGGGGCCTCTTTTCGCAGCTCCTCACACCTCAGGCCTGAACCCTGGGCTGTTGAACTTTGGTTTTGAGCTAAGTCCTAACGCAACGGTGGGCCCATATGTGGGCTCAGCCTTAGGCTTTAAGCTCAACGAAGCCTCGCTTAATCCTTTCATCATCTCCATTGCCAGTCCACAGCTAGCTGTCTTCTCGACTTGGATCAATGCAGATGTGCAAGAAGTGCAGCGCCCGCACCCTGAGCAGAGCTTGTACTACAGCGAAGCTCAACGCGCAATCGCCCGTAACGCCACCCTGGCCGCCTTGCAGCAATTAGATGCGATCAAAACGCGCCCTGAGGTTACCAGCAATGCCACGGTGCAATTAGGTAGCACCTTATTAGCCCAGAATGGCACCGCTCAGTTATCCGCTGGAGGCAGCCAAGCGGCGCCACTATCTTTGAGCGAGAACAGCGCGCGCATCATTTACCAAGGGCTGGGGCACTGGACTTTTAAGACCTATGATGGGGTGAGCTGCAAGCAGGCGGCGCAAGATCACAATATGCCGCTGCGCCCTGAGCACATGCCTCTAACCTTAAACTTTGCCGGTAGTCGCTACCAGATTATGGAGCTAAGCCTAGACTTTGAAAATGATTTAGGTCAAGGCGATGGCGTAAGTCCGGCCCCGATTACACCCGTAGAGCAAAATAGTGAGGACGATCGCGAGCTTGACTTAAGTCGCAGCACCGACCCAAGGGCTCGACCAAGCGCCGCACTCAACGTGTCGTCAGCTGCGTCCAGTGCGCCGAGCCCACAAGATGAGTTAACCCCGCAGCGCTTTAGCAATTTGACCTCCGAGCTTGCCGCGCAAGCGACCGCCTTAGGGGCGCAAGATGACGATGAGATGCACTTAAACCTCAAACTCTCAGAGAGCTTGAAGTTAAGTGCGATCTTGAAGTACATCAACCAGCACATCAACGAGAACTTAAGCTTAGATGAGTTAGCACAGCGCTTCTCACTGTCCAAGTTCTACTTGACGCGCCGTTTTAAGGAGCTCACAGGCCTGTCGCTGCACCAATTCATCGTCAAAAAGCGCTTAACGCGGGCGCGCTACCTCATTTCGGTAGGCATCGACCCTTACCGCGCGGCGGTGGATGCAGGCTTTAACAATTACAGCCATTTCTCGCGCACCTTCAAATCGTACTTTGGGCAAAACCCAAGCTCCATTCCTAAGGCGCACACTATCCACGTCACGGCCGACCGCTCGTAGCTACTGGCCGCTCGTGGTACCCCATCCGCACGTGGTACCCCAGCCGCTCGTGGTACCCAGGCCGCACGTGGACCCCAGCCGCTCGTGGTAGCCCGGCAGCTCTTGGGATAGCCGCCCTGGCAGCCCCGAGTGCCCGCGACGGGACGCACTTTTCCGGCCCGCCCGCTTTTCTGAGCTCTACTAGCTGCCTCTTGCTCAGGGCGCGCCAGGCCAAGCTCTAGCTTCAGGGCGTTAAGCTGCTAACGAAATTTGACCCATTGGGGTTTGAGCTCGCCGGGCAGCGTCAGGGGCTCAAAGAACTGGTTCAAGACCCATGGGCTATAAGCTCCGTTTTGCCCGTAGTGCTGCTTAATCTGAGCTAAGAGCACCTCACGGCTGGTGTTAAGGCGCTGCGTTGCTTGCTCCAGGTAATCGTCGTAGATTTCACTTACTTCGTCTAAGCTGAGCTCTAAGAGGGCAGGCGCACAGGGCTCCTGTCCGAGATCACGCAGATCTGGGCCTAAGAAGACCTCAGTCTCGCGATAGTGCATGATGCCGGTGATGAAAAGGAACTTGATATTATCAAGGCTGCTAAGCCACGCGTAAAAGGCATTCAAGGTGGCCACGATGGCAGGATCAGTGTTAGCTGATAGCGGCTTGTCCCACTCGTCAATCAAGACTACAAGCTCTTGGTCTTGGGTTAGAAGCTCAAGCTGCGCCATCAGGCCCACTAAATTTTCTTGCTCGAGCGCCGCCGTACTCTCCACTAAGCCTGCCAGGATAAAGGCGGTAGCAAGACGCACGCACAGATTGGCCTCAAAACTTTGCGTAGCAGGCACAGTGCTGAACTTAAGGCTCACGACCGCAGCTTGATCACTTTGCGGCCAGCGAAACTCAACCTTGGTGTCTTGAAACAGCTCCGTGCCCGTGCGGTACAGCTCGGCAAGCTGCGAACACAATAAAGTTTTGCCGCTGCGCCGAGGTGCCGAGAGAAAGGCGCGCGGGAAATGCTGGACTAATTGGGGCAGTTGATCGGTCTTATCGCAAAAGAAGAGCTCTTCTCTTCTAATTTGCGCCCATGAGCTCAAGCCGATAGGCAAACGCTTTAGCATATAATGCCTCCCTGTTGTTAGTGTCCTGAGGAGAGACGATGTACCCTTTTGATCTGGATCAGATTATCGCGGGGGTGAACACCCTTAATGATACCTTGACTAAGCTCTTAGCGGGGCGTGAAAGTGAAGCGCAAGCCGATCCTAAGTTCTTGGAAGTGCGCGTTAAGACCTTAAAGCAGGTCTTAATGCAGATTGATAATTCCTTAGGCGAGCTCCATGACATGCTCGACACCTTGGAATATCACCAAGATGAGCGCTTTACGGCCGCCTCTCAGGCGGTGACCAAGTTAGAGGACAACACCGCTCAAGTAGTGGAGTACCTGCGCTCCTTGGGCAAGTACTAAGCTTGGCTGTGCACCCTTTAGGTGCAAGCGCACGCACTATGGCTTTGGCCCTAAATTGCCCCTTATGGGCACTTGGGCTACAATGAAGCCGCCGCGCTTTGGTCTGACCTGAGCGCACCATTCATTTTAAAGCTGAGGCGGGCTTACAGTTAAGACTAGTTCCAACTGTACCAGCTTGACCTTAAGCGGGCCGGGTTCCGGCATTGATTGTGGAATCTTGATAACTCATGTGTTCTATTTTTGGCATCTTCGATATTAAAGAGAACCCACAGGCTCTGCGCAACAAGGCGCTGGAGCTGTCGCGTCTGCAATTGCACCGCGGCCCTGATTGGGAAGGTATTTACCAAGGCGAGCACGCCATTGTCGTGCACGAGCGCTTATCCATTGTCGATCCAGGTAATGGTGCTCAGCCTCTGTACAATGCTGACAAGACTCAAGTCTTAGCTGCCAATGGTGAGATCTACAATCACGTTCAGCTCAAGAGCGAGTTAAAGGAGCCTTACGAGTTCTCAACTGGCTCCGACTGCGAAGTCATTTTGCCGCTGTACCAAGAGTTTAAGCGCACGGGCGAGGTCTTCTGTGACCGCTTAGTGGGCGACTTTGCCTTTGCCATCTACGATGCCAACGACGACAGCTATTTCTTAGCCCGCGACCACATGGGTATCGTCCCAATGTATATCGGCACCGATAACGCCGGTCGCTTCTACGTTGCCTCCGAGATGAAGGCCTTAACCCCAGTATGCGATACCGTCAAGGAGTTCCCTCCAGGACATTATCTGTACTCCAAGCAAGACCTCGAGTTCCACCGCTACTATCAGCGCGATTGGATGGAGTATGACAACGTCAAGGACAACACCACTTCCATTCCAGCTTTAAAGGAAGCCTTAATGGATAGCGTCAAGCGTCAGCTGATGTGCGACGTACCTTACGGTGTCCTGCTCTCAGGTGGTCTTGATAGCTCGGTTATTTCGGCTATCGCTAAGCTCTATTCGGAGCGCCGCGTTGAGGATGACGGCAAGACTGAGGCTTGGTACCCACGTCTGCACTCCTTTGCTATCGGCTTAAAGGATGCCCCAGATTTAAAGAAGGCTCGTGTCGTTGCCGACTACTTAGGCACCGTGCACCACGAGATCCACTACACCATCCAAGAGGGCTTGGATGCGCTGCGTGATGTCATCTATCACATTGAGACCTACGACGTCACCACGATCCGCGCTTCCACACCAATGTACTTAATGGCCCGTTACATCAAGGCAATGGGTATCAAGATGGTGCTCTCAGGCGAGGGCTCGGACGAGATCTTCGGCGGCTACCTCTACTTCCACAAGGCACCAAATGCCCAGGAGTTCCATGAGGAGCTGGTACGCAAGTTATCGCAGTTACACCTCTATGACTGCTTACGTGCCAACAAGTCCTTAATGGCTTGGGGTGTTGAGGGTCGTGTCCCATTCTTAGACAAGAAGTTCTTAGACGTGGCCATGCACATCAACCCACAAGACAAGATGTGCCCAGGCAAGACGATCGAGAAGAAGGTCTTACGTGAGGCCTTTGACGGCATGCTCCCAGAGGAAGTACTGTGGCGTCAAAAGGAGCAGTTCTCTGATGGCGTCGGCTACGGCTGGATTGACGCTTTACGCGATTACGCCGAAGAGCACGTTTCCGATCGCAAGTTCGCCGAGCGCGCTGACCGCTTCCCAGTTAACACCCCAGTAACCAAGGAAGCCTACCTCTACCGCGAGATCTTCGAGGAGCTGTTCAAGCTGCCATCGGCCGTTAAGACCGTTCCATACGGCAAGTCGGTTGCTTGCTCCACTGAGACCGCCATTGCTTGGGACGAGAAATTCAAGAACATGGCCGATCCATCGGGCCGTGCCGTTACCGACGTCCACGCTGATGCTTACGAAATGGGCCACAAGCTCTAAGCAGCATTAATATCTGGCCGCTTTCTAGGGACTAATCCCTAGGATCGTGCCGACGTCATTGTTCCCATAGACCGCGCCCCCAGCGTGGTTCGCTAAAGCCACTGCCCTCGGCAGTGGCTTTGTCATTTTTCCTGGAGATAACATGGCCCGCAATGGTTTGGTGCGCGTCCCGTACTATCCCCAATTATCCGTCCTCACCAAGATCCACCCCTTAGCCCCGCAAGTGATGAGCCTGCTGCTCTACTGGCACACGCGCGCCGGTACGCCTGAGGCTTACAGCTATTGCCCCCTCAAGCATGACTTTCAATTAGCGCAGCACTTAGGGATTACGCTGACCGACTTTCACAGGGCTTATCACGCCTTAGAGGCCAAGCACATCTTTAGCGCGCGCGACTTTGAGGTCAAACCCAAGGAGCAAACCGCTGAGAGCAAGATCAGGATTGAAACGCGCTACTGCCTCAATCTTGCGGCCTTGCAAGCACTCTTAAGCAAGCTCGACGCGCCCGCCCCGGCGCAAAACCTCAAGCTCTTAGCTCATGCCGCCGATGATTGCTTTGATTGCTACGACGTGATCGAAGAGAAGTTCTTACCGGTGACCCAGAGCCTCATGGGCACGATCGCAGGCGCCGACTACGAAGCAGCTGCCTTGCTATGCGCGCGCTTTATGGTCTATCTCAATGAGACCCACGAGGACTTAGCGCAACGCGCCATTGCTCCTGGTTGGAAGCTCTTATTGAACGTACCGCTGGGGCAAGGCATTGAAGACTACGCCCGTGACCTCTACCAGCGCTATTTACGCCCGGGGGAGCGCGCGGTTGACTTGAGCTTTAGCGACGGCAACTTCTTCTTGCCCGACCATGACCAGATCAAGACCACGGTGCACACGGTCAGCCATTACCAAGGACGTAAAGATCAAGGTGCAATTACGATCTGTGCCGCACTCATGATGCTCTTATGCGCCCACTTCCCTAAAAACTTCCGCTACGACTCCGAGCTGACAGTGGCAGAATTAAGTGACGCGGTAGCGCTGCTCAAAGAATTTGATCCTAGCGCAATCCAAAAACTCAGCGTCGATGATAGTGAAAGCGCGCGCGAGCATGAGTTGTGGCACAAGTTACAAACGCACGCTTAAGCCCAGATAAAATGGGCCCGCTCTGTGCTAAAGGTGTGATTATTTTGCACCAGCAAAGTTAATCCGGAAGTCCCCACCTACAAAATGCTCGGCTTTGTTGCACATTCTTAGGATTAGCCGCTACAATCGCGGCTGGAAGAAATTACTTTGCGCAGCCTGAGCTGGGAAGCTGGAGCTGCTAGGAGTTGGGTCCATGACCACATATGAGAAAAATGCTAAGCCGGGCACAGGCAGCACTGATAGCTTAGGCTTGAACCGCACTGCCGCCCCACCGCAACAAACTACTGAGCGCGCCACATCAGTAGCCGCCAATACATCAGACGATCACGTTGCTACACCAAGTGCTCAGGCGTCTGACCAAACTCCACCAACTAGCTCCAAGCACCCGTCCAGCTCAGAGCCCACCCCATCCCCTCATGCTCATACCCGCGATGAGCTTATCTGGCAGGTCAAACAATCAACTTCGGCCCATGCCTTAGCTCGTGCTCAGGTGCATTTACGCCAGGAACACGATGTCTTAAATACGGAGCAACACGCGCGCGTGGGGCAGGTGCAAGAGTTTACCCTGGACAGTCCCCGATATGTGCAGACCTTAACCGCGCAAGCAGCGCAAGCCAGCGCTGAGCAGCGTGCCCGCCAAAGCAGCATTGAAGCCCCATGGGCCAATGTCTATCATCACACCCGCACCGGACAAACTCTCTCCTCCCCCCCAAATACTCAAGATGCTCCGAACTTAATGGGGCCAGGCCAGGATTTACTAGCCATGGGGGCCGATCTCGGGGCGCAACTAGGCTCAGGTTTTAATGCGCCTCAGCCTGAGCATGCCGCCGCCATAAGTCCTAAGCTCAAGCCTGATTTTGCCTACCGCCCAGACCTGAGTGCTGACCTTGACAGCCCCGACTCTGTCAGCTTCTACGAAACGGCCGAGCATGTGGTGCCAGATGCTCCGCTAGAGCCAGAGGGCAGTGCTCCTGACTTTGCACAGCATTGCTCCGAAGAGCTGATGGCCTCGCTCCACTACCTGCAACTTAATCAAGCGTTGCAGCACATCTTTTACCCGCAAAGTTTTTCCTCACCCATTCCTTGGGATCGTTATCACAGCAGTCCTGACCCTGAACTCAATGCCGCTGTGCAACGTGAAGCGATGGCGCTGATCGAACAAGCAGGCATGGGCAGCTTTGTCTCGATGGTAGGTGCGGCCGGACGCAGCACTAAAGACTCAGCACTTACCCCAGCCAAGGCGCCAGCAAGCGCACCAAGCGCAAGCACGGCCCCAAGCACCGTCCCCAGCACAACCGCACCAAGCGCCACAGCTGAAGCCGTGCCAAGCGCCACTGCCACCCAAAGCGCAGCGGCTGATGCCGCACCAAGTGCTATGGCTGATGCCGCCCAAGCTGCAGCGGCCTTATCGCATATGGCGGTGGGTTTAGCACCTGAGCCTAAAAGTGAAGAGCGTGTTGCGCAAGCAGGCATCAGCGCAGTCACGCATGCACTTGGGCTTGCGGACAATGAAGACTTAAGCCGCGCTGATTTAGCACGCGGTATTGCCAACCTCGAGCACTCAATGGCGGTACTCCTGAGTATGTTAGGCTGCGGCGTCATGATTCACTCGATCGGTGGCGGCCATCAGCGCAAGGTGATTTGGGCCAACGATGCCATGTACCAAATCTACGGCTACTCGCCTGAGGAGTTTGACCGCATCTCCTCCGATGCCTCCTTGCCTCAGATCATTCACCCGGCTGACATCAACGTTTTCTTTGCCAACTTCGAGCGGGTCCATGACGCCTCGGCCCCAATTCATTTTGAGTATCGCATTCTCAATGGCAAGACCAAGCATTATGTGTGGTGCGATATGCGCTCGTCCTATATTGGGGAGCTGGGGTCGATGTCGCTCTTTATCTGCCTGGTAAGCGATATCACCGCTGAGAAGCATGAAAAGGATCGCACCGAGCGCTGGATTCGTAAGAGCGCGCTGCTCTCGGAGGCCTGCCAAGAGCTGGTTTTTGAGTACGACTACAACAGTGATACCTTTGAGCGCTTTGGCAATTACCAAAACTTTGTGCAGCTAGGCGATCGCGTGCAGCATCACTTCCTGCAAAACCTGCCGCTCAAGGAAAATATCCACCCCGACGACAAGCACTACTTCTCGGCACTGCTACGTGACACGAGTCTTGCCTCATCGAACAAACGGCGCACAGTCAAATTCCGCTTACGCCCATTACACGGTACCGAGTTTTTGTGGCATATGTGCTCGGCTATCGGCTACACCGAGGAGAGTACTGGCCATATCAAGATCATCGGTAAGGTCGCCAATATTCACCAATACGAGACCAAACTTGCCACCTTGCACCAAGAAAACCAGCGCGATCAGATGACTAAGCTCTACAACAAGATTGCGATGGAGCAATTAAGCCGCAAGGTACTCCAAGACAAGCCTAATCAGCGTCATGCTCTGTTGATGATCGACATCGACAATTTCAAGCAGGTCAATGACAGCTGCGGCCACAGCTTTGGTGATGAGGTCATTCAGATGATTGCGCATTGCTTAGCGCACACCTTTAGAAGCACCGACCTGGTAGCGCGGGTGGGCGGCGATGAGTTTGCGGTGCTGCTGCAAAACGTCACCTTTGACCAAGCAGTGGCCTTAGGTGAGATCTACCATCGCATTGTGGCCGAGCAAACCCAGAAATTATCTAAGACCTACCATGTCACCAGCTCCGTGGGCATTGCCTTTTGTCCTGATGACGCCAGTGGCTATGAGGCGCTTTATCACGCTGCCGACCAAGCCCTGTACTGGGTCAAGAACAATTGCAAGGGCGCGATCGCGCTCTACAGCAACGCTCAAGTGGCCGCCCATACCCCTAACCTCAACCCCGACTTAAGCAGCATCCCAGGGCACCTCAGGCCCCACACTAAGCCCAGCTTAAGTCCCGAGGAACCTGAGGTACGGCCAAGCTTAGCGGCGCAGCTTGAGCAGCTAGCCCCAGCTGAAATCGCCGCCGTTATTGGCGTAGCGGGAGTTGCTAAAACCCATCTTGCCCATGAGAACGAGCGTATGGAGCACTCCCTGCACGCCATCGCCGATGAGCTCAACCACCACGATGCGAGCCCTCCTAACTAAGACACCTGCAAACCGGGCGTCCACCGGCGCCGCGCCCCTGTGTGGGGAACGACACCCCCCTAATGCACAGGCCCAGAAGACACGCTCTCCACTGGGCCTAAGCACAGGGGCATGCCCCCCAAGCACATGCCCCCAAGTTCAGGGGCAAAGCCCTGCTTAGTTCCATGAACTTAGCACCAACACGGTGCATAGCTGCTTAGTCATGAGGCAGTACCTTCGGTATGGCCCTACAAGATCACTACAATGGGCTTTTTCTGTGCACCACAAGTGCATAACTTCCTGTTTTAGTACTGACTGTTTTTGCTATGACCATCGACTACAGCGAGATTCGGCGCGGTTTCTACTCGGCGCTGCCGCTTTACCTCGGCTTCATACCTTTGTCCTTGATTTTGGGCACGCAAGCACATCAGATGGGCCAAACGCCCCTGACGGCTTACCTCATGTCTGCCTTAAACTTTGCTGGCGGCAGTGAGTTTGCGGCGGTCAGCCTATGGTCAGCAACCCCGCCGGTGCTTCTTATCACCATTACCACCTTTCTTATCAACTCGCGCCATATCGTTATGGGTGCGTCCTTAGCCCCATATATTCGTCAGGAAAGCGGCCTGAGAGTCTTTTTTATTTACTGCGTAATGTGCGATGAATGCTGGGCGCTCTCAATTCAAGATGCTCAAAGAAGAGCCCAGGAAAAGAAGGGCTTTTCCTTTTGGTACCACATGGGCGTGGGCTTGAGCCTGTGGTCGATGTGGTCGATTACTTGCGGTGTAGGCGCTTTAATCGGCACGCAGCTGGGTGACATGAACAACTACGGCTTTGCGATGGCCCTGCCTGCGACCTTTATTGGCCTGAGCGTCGCGATGCGTCCGCGTGAGCAGTACAGCCGCTATCTGCCCATTGCCTTAAGCTTTATCGCCGCTGCGCTGACCACGGTCTATATCGACCGCATTTACGCCGTAGGTGCGGGCGCAGTCGTAGGCCTTACTTGCGCCTATGTACAGCAGGTGTGCAAGGAAAAGCGTGAGGAAGCTCAATGCCAAGCCGAGCTCCAGCCTCAGACCTCAGACGCCAACGCTCAACCAAACAACGCCACTGCACCAAGCACTGACAGCGAGCTCATCACCGCCACCTGCTCTGAGACCAAGGAGGAGCGCTAAGATGCTACCAAGTTACCTTGATATGCTTGCCATTATCGGCATGGCTAGCGCCACCTACTTTACGCGTATTTGCGGCTTTTTATGGCTGCGCAAGCACCAGCTGAGCCCACGGGCGCGCGCCGTGCTCGAATCAAGTCCATGCTGCGTTATGGTCAGTGTAGTCGCCCCGTCCTTTATGACGACCGACCCTAAGACTTTAGTGGCTCTGCTGTGCGCAGTGGGCCTGTCCTTTAAATTCAGTCTAGGTGTCACGATTGTGTCATCGGTCGTAATCATGGCACTGCTGCAAAACTTCTTCTAATCCCTTCCCAAGAGCCTAGTGAAAAATTTGAAAAGTCCCAACAGGATTAAAAGTATTTGGTTCGTTAGCTAATGAGATAATGGTAGAATG
>CALXXU010000014.1 GCA_944392765.1 uncultured Anaerobiospirillum sp. | reverse complement strand
AGCCTTGGAATAGTTCTTACCCATTACTGTGGCATCCCGTTTCTTTGTTGGGTTAGTATATAAATTTAATCAAAAATTTGGCAAAATCGAGGCTGTAATGGGCATTGCATTAAGCGTGCTAACCCCACAAGGACTGTCCGAAAATATCGAATTGAAGACTGAGTTAGCGTCTCTTGAGAAAGAGTTAGAGTATTTGCAAAACAAGCAAAAGCAGAGCAAAGCAGGGTGGATGGATGAGGCTGGGATTATGGGGGCGTCTGATGGTAGAAAATATGTTTCACTGATAATCTCTGTCCCTAAGGAGTATGATCAAAGTACGCGCGAGTATATCGCGCATGCTGATGACCAAGCCGTAAATGATTTGCCGAAATTAATTAATGAGGCGCTGAACCTCTATGCCTTGCTTTCATTAACCAGTACTATCAGGGAAGATTTTCGTCAGGCCGGAATGTCTCAAACAAAGGTTAATGAGATCATTGATGGCTGTTTTAAAAGAGTACAGGAACCTGATTTTCGCTGGCGGTAAACATATTACTTGAGACGTCATAGGTGGTAGTTATGATTGAATCAAACGACGATCAGGAATTGGTTCAGTGGGAGTTTACGATTCCTAAAGAGCTGTATGACAAATTGCAAACTATTTGGCAAAGCAATAATCCCAATGAAGATTTTGCTTGGTCGCGTTTGGTCATGGAGGCTGTCAGTCGTTATATTTTGATCAAAACCTCGCAGAAAAACAGAGTTCGCAGCTCCTGTTCCGGCGCCAAGAAAGGTGAGGTCCAAGCTGAACCAGCTATGACTACAGATGATTTCAATGAAATTCTAGAAATTTCATTAAGACTCGCACAGTTGAAGGAAAAATTGTCTTGATAATTATGCTTTTTGCTTAATTAGAGCATTGCACCTTCTGCCCTCGATTGGGCCGCTGCGGGGCCGCTATTTGAGTCGGTGCACGGGCGCTGGGAGCGGGCTGGGAACGCCTACGCTTGGCACTTGGTTGTGCGCCCTTTTTTAGCGATAATGGGCGCAATCGTGGGCTTTTCACATCTTTTGAGGGGGTGCTTATGGCCAAGCGTTTTTACTATGCCGGCTCGATCTTGTCGGCCGACCTCATGGACTTGGGGCGTGATATCGATGCGGCCTTGCAGGCCAAGATGGACATCATCCACTTTGATGTCATGGACTACCACTTTGTCCAAAATCTCACCTTCGGTCCGGGCCTGTTAAAGGCTGTGCGTTCCCGCTTCCCTGATGCCATTATCGACGTGCACTTAATGGTCGACCCGATTAACGAGAAGATCATCTCTGATTACGCTCAGGCCGGTGCCTCCATGATTTCCTTCCACCCTGAGGCCACCCCGCATGTGGATCGCTATCTGTCCTTAATCCGCGAATTAGGCTGCAAGGCAGGCTTGGCGTTAAACCCAGGTACCCCACCACAGCTTTTAAGATACCTGTGGGATCGCTTGGACTTCGTCTTGGTCATGACGGTCAACCCTGGCTTTGGCGGCCAAAAGCTCATTCCTGCTACCTTAACTAAGGTCGCTGACGTCCAGGCCCTGGCCCGTGAGAGCAATGTCATCATCGATATCGAAGTCGATGGCGGCGTCGCTCCTAGCACTATCGCTGCCTGCGCTCAGGCCGGTGCCAATATCTTTGTGGTTGGCTCGGCGCTCTTTGGGCAAAAGGACTACGAAGTGGCGTTAGCCGAACTCAATTACGCGCTCAAGGAAAAAGCTTAAGATGCCAGGCAATAAGAAGAATAAGCGCAGGTCTAAGAACCAGCGCGCACGTCGTCCTAACACCTCGACCAATCGCAGCTTTGGAAGCAGCTCGGACTTTGGCTCGAGCTCTACCATAGACGCTTTTGGCGGCTCTGAGCGCTTTAGCTCATTTATTGGCTCGATCTTGGGCAACTACAATAAGTCCCGCTCAGGCCCAGACGTCGCAGCTAATGGGGGTACAGCCACTGAAAAAGAGATCGAAGAAGCTCAAAGGAAAGCTTTTTCGATGCATATGCTGGTTGATACCTTTGACCTGCATTTCTCGGTTAGCGATATTGCTGCGGACGATCCTGAGATCCGCGATGATTTGATCAAGGGCGCGGCCGTCGATCCTTCGTTGCGCTACATGTTGCCTGATGATCTCACGGCGCATGAGCTGGAGTTAATCGCCAAGTTCGACCCTGCTTTTGCGGAGCAAAAGCGTGAGGAGCTGGGCTTGTCACCTGATGATGAGCCTGACTTCAGTTTTGGTGAGGGCACGGCCTCGAATTATGAGATCTTTGAGGCACGACGCAAAGCTCGAGCCTTGCATCATTACTTTACGCTGTTTAATAGTGACTCCAAGTCCATTATGGCGACGCACGTTGATCCCGACTTACGTCATGACTTGATAGTGGGGACCGCAGTTGATCCTTCGTTGCGTCACTATTTGCCTGAAGATCTCACGGCGCAGGAGCTGGAGTTAATTGCCAAGTTCGACCCTGCTTTTGCCGCGAAAAAGCGTCAGGAGCTGGGCTTAGCGCCAGCTGGACTTTCTAGGCACGCAGGTCCGGTGGTCGACGCTCAGGTCGAGGAGCTGGAAGCGGACCAGGAATCGGCTGCGGAATCGGCCCCTGCATCGGCCCAAACCATAGCCCAGTGCCCTAAGCTCATCATGTTTGATCTTGATGGCACCTTGGCTCACACCTTACCGCAGTTGACGCAGGCGGTGTGCGCGGTGGCTCAGGACTTAGGCTTTAAGGTACCAACCGCGGAGGAAGTAAGCTGCTATGTCGGCAATGGCATGGATCTGCTCTTGGCACGCGCCATTTTAGGCCGTAAGGACATCACCTTAGCTGAGGTTCCAGCAGAGCAGCTTAATCAGGCGCGTGAGTCCTTTAGCCGCCATTACATGGCCGGGCTCAAAGAAAACTTTGAGGTCTACCCAGGCGTCTTAGATGGGCTTAAGAACTTCAAGCGCATGGGCATTAAGCTCGCGGTGGTCTCCAATAAGCCTAATAAGTTCGTACGTCCTTTGATGGAGTACATGGGCTTTTGGCCTTATCTTGACCTAGCCATGGGCGGTGAGGTCTTGCCTAAGAAAAAGCCTGACCCGATGCCGCTTAACTACGTCTTAAAGCGCTATGGGATTGAGCCGCATGAGGCCATGATGGTGGGCGACTCCAATAACGACATCCGCGCGGGCAAGAATGCCGGAGTTGTGACCGTGGCTTTAACCTACGGCTATAACGGCGGCCAGGATCTGCACGAAGAAAATCCTGACTACCTCTACGATGACTTCGTCTCCTTTGCCGCGCAGGTCGAGGCCGCTTACAAGAAGTCCTTGATTCCAGACTTTGCCCGTTAGCACGCCTGACGCTAACGCCGGTCGGCGCGCTGCTTTCTGACGCACCGGCGCGGTCTGAGCCCCGCGCCGGTGCCTAGGCCCGCACTGACGCTCGCTTAAGGTCTTACTGTGCGTTAGTGCCTGAGTCTGCCCTCCCGAACTTGGTGGGCCTGAGCTGGCGGCAGCGCGCGAGCGCTGAGAGCGGATGCTGGGGCGTTGGCGGCGTGATAGGGCGGTTAAGCGGCGTGATAGGGCATTACGCGGCATGAGCGGGCGCTCAAGCCTCAGGGCGGCGCACCAGGCGGCGCCGTCGCGCGCAAAGTGGTAAACTTTGGCCCAAATTTAATTTTGGTTTAGTTCAAGTCACTCAATATGGCAAAAGACATCATCTTCTCGGGCATCCAGCCTTCAGGCGAACTTTCGGTCGGTAACTACATCGGTTCGCTGCGCAACTGGGTCCCAATGCAGGACGAAGCCGACTGCATCTACTGCGTGGTCAATCAGCACGCCATTACCGTACGCCAAGACCCTAAGCTCTTACTCGAGCGCAGCTTTGATACCTTAGCGATCTTTATGGCCGCTGGTATCGACCCACAAAAGAGCATTATCTTCTTACAGTCGCATGTGCCGGATCACTGCGAGTTAGGCTGGGTCTTAAACTGCTACACCCAAATGGGTGAGTTAAATCGCATGACCCAGTACAAGGATAAGGCCAAGCGCTACGCTAATAACCTGACCGCCGGCCTGTTTAACTACCCAACCCTGATGGCCGCTGACATTCTGCTCTACCAGGCTAACAAGGTACCAGTCGGTGACGACCAACGCCAACACGTCGAGCTGACCCGTGATATCGCCGAGCGCTTCAACAGCCTCTACGGTGAGACCTTTGTCCTGCCTGAGGCCTACTTCCCTAAGACGGGTGCGCGCGTCATGTCGCTGCAAGAGCCGACCAAGAAGATGTCTAAGTCCGATGACAATCCAAAGAACGTCATCCGCATCTTAGAAGAGCCGAAGTCGATCTTAAAGAAGATCAAGAGTGCGGTCACCGACTCGGATGACCCACCAGTAGTCGCTTACGACTGGGACAAGAAGCCAGGCGTCTCGAACCTGCTGGAGATTATGTCCGCTGCAACTAATCGTTCGATCCCAGAGTTAGTTGAGCACTTTAAGGGCTCGATGTACGGCACCTTCAAGAGCGAGGTCGGTGAGGCGGTAGTGGCAATGTTAGATCCAATTCAAAACCGCTATCGTGAGCTGCGCTCGAACGAAGATTACTTAAAGCAGGTATATCGCGAGGGCGCTGCTAAGGCCCATGAGCGGGCGCAAAAGACCTTAAATGAGGTTTACCGTAAGATCGGTTTTGTTCTATACTAGCGCCCATACCTGAGCTGTCTAGAGGGGCAGTTCAGCCTAGCAGCGGCTCTTCTCGCATGTACCGTTGAGTCGCCCCAGAAGGCCCGTAAATCCAGACGGGCCTTCTTTAGATGGGGCCACTAAGTCATTGCGTTAAGAACGGCTCGCGCGGACTGGGGAGCTGTGCTGAATAGGCCAACGTGCCCAGAACCGCCCATTTACCAAAGGATTTCATTTATCCTAGCGCACACCATAAAACCTTGGTGGTCGCGCTCAGTCAGCACGGCTTGGCGCCATAAGCTTGGGCATTTTCCGCTGACTTTCTTCACGGCTCACCCTAGGGTGCACCGCTCAGCTGCCCACACTCGGGGCAGCCTTTCCTGTCCTTTTCCTCGCCTTTTCTTCTTTATTAGCGTGCGTTATTGAAGCGTAAGGCCTGAGCTTGACCTGGCTCGCCTACCAACTTGCCGTCGGCGACCACTAAGTGGCCTGAGGCAATGGTGTGCGTGACGCGGCTTGAGAACGATTGGCCCACCATTGGGCTCCAACCACACAGTGAAGCGACATCCTCTGGCGTTACGGTGTAGCGGCTTGAGGTATCGAGCACGGCGATATCAGCAAAGAAGCCTTCCTTGAGGGTACCGCGCTTTTCTACGCCAAAGCGGGCGGCGACATTGCAGGTGGCGGCCTTGAGGCCCTCCTCTAAGCTCAACTCATGGCGGCGTGCCAGCTCAAAGATGACATTGAGGCTAAATTGCACCGATGGCAGGCCCGAGGCGACCTTGAGGTAATCTGAGCTGTTCTTGACCGCCAGCTCATGCGGGGCATGGTCGGTACCGATTGTGGTGATAATACCGGCGCGTAAGGCGCGGATCAGGCTTAAGCGGTCAAATTCGTACTTCACCGCTGGATTGCACTTTAAGAAGCCCTGTAAGCGGCCGTAGTCGCTCTCGTTAAAGAACAGGTGCGGAATGCAGACCTCACACGAAATTTGGCGCGTGGCAAGTGGGCCCGTGGCAAATTGCTTTAAGTAGTCGACCTCATCGCGGGTGGAGACGTGCGCGACATGGAGGCGGGCGCCGGTTGCTAAGGCCAATTCGACCGCAAGCTGAGTTGACTTCAAGCAGCAATCGCGATTGCGGATAATCGGGTGCAGGTCAAATGGAATGGCACTGCCGTATTGCTCCTTGGCGCGCTGGGTATTGGCATTGACGATGGCGTTGTCCTCGCAGTGCGTCATCACCAAGGTTGGGGCGTGCTTGAAGACCTGATGGAGCTCATGGTTGTCATCGACCAAGAGGTTACCGGTGGTCGAGCCCATATAGACCTTAATACTGGCAATTTCATGCGGATCGACGCGCTTGATTTCCTCGAGATTGTCGTGGCTCGCGCCCAAGTGAAAGCCGTAATTGATAACGCTATCGCGTGCGGCCAGCGCCATCTTGTCATGCAAGGCCGCAATCGTGGTGGTCGCAGGGAAGGTGTTCGGCATATCCATAAACGAGGTGACACCACCTAAGGCGGCAGCACGCGACTCCGAGGCAATAGTGGCCTTTTGCTCCATACCCGGCTGTCTAAAGTGGACGTGGGCGTCGATAAGGCCTGGGATGACGAGCTTGCCGGAGCAATCGATGACGGTGGCACCTGCAGGTACTGCAATCTCAGGGGCAATCTGAGCGATATAAGGGCCATCAATGAGCAGGTCTACGTGGCGAAAACCGTTTTCGAGCAGCGCCGTGGCTTGCTTGAGCACAATCTGGGTCATAGCACAAAAAATCCAATCAAGAGCCAAACCAAAAAGCGCAGCCTGAGCAGCGCTCACCGCTCTCAGTTTACCCCATCACAGCCGCAGCGGCAGGTTCCTTGCGCAATCGTGGCAATAAGGACCAGCGTACGGAACACCCTTACAGCAGGTGCGCGGCAGCGCACCATCGAGCTTGCAGCGTGCCTTAACTACGTCCTTGGTCGGGTGCTTAAGGCCAGAGCAAGCGCACTGCCGGGCCGTGACTGAGCGTGGCCTGCGGTTCGTAAAGCCCAATGGCTGGGGCTGTTAAGGCCCAAGGCGCTTTGCTCTTAAGCCCGTCGCTTGCTCAGCCCTATGAGCGCGGGGCGGATATGGGATTAGCTGGGAGCGGCACGAAGCGGCGCGCCTTGAGCCGGGCTGGGTGGTACTGTGTGGCACTCGGGGCTGGGTATAATGGGGGCGTACCAGCAGTTCGTTTCGCCCAATGCCTGAAGCCTAAAGGGCTAGGCTCAAAGAGGAGAAGTTAGATGGAAGATTTGGTAATTTTCGCTCTGATGATCGCAGGCGGCATCGTGTTTAGCGGCGGCATCACCTTGGTTATGCTGCTGCTTGTTTTCTTGGATCTAAAAGATTCTTAGCGTGCGGCGCAGGCTAAGAGCTGAGGCTGCGGACAAGCGCAATTATGCCCTGATCCTGAGCTCAAAGCGGTGCGCGGTAGGGGGTTAAGCGGGTGGGCTGACTATGCGCTATTCAGCGTGCATCCTCAAGGCGTAACCTGCCACCAAGTTGGTCGGTCGTGTCGACCAGTGGGCCGCACCAGATCCATTTTTGCTTGGTGTACCAACAATGCCCTCACTTGAACTCAGCTCAGACAAGCTCTTGAAGGTAACTAAAAAAGCTTGGTCCTCGCGTTTTAGTGAGGGAGCGCCATGGGATCGCATGGCCTTAGCGGCCGCTTTGGTCGATCTCTCACTAGAGCGCGGTGAGCCAAGCTTTGAAATAATTTACACAAACATAAGGAGTAGGCTGGACCTCAAATCCAAACCTTCTACGAACGACGAACCTCAACGGGTGTCGTTCAGCCCTGTTCGCATTATAGCGTTAAACGTCCTCAACTTTTTCCTTTTTGCTGAGATCAATTTGTGATCCGCGCTTCATTTAGCGCAATTTGCTCGGGCTGGGAGAGTTGGCGCTCTACCGCGTTAGTGCCGTCCCCACCCGGCTGCTATTGCGTTCGTGCAAAATAAAGCAGGGCTGTGCGCGAGTTACGCGCCAGTGCTGGGCCAGTGCTGGAACCAGCCTCCGGCTCAGCGGGACTTATGGCCGTGCGGGCGAGCTGAGGCGTAACGGTGAACGGCCTTGGTCTGCGGGAGCAGGTTGGGGCAGCTGCTGGGCGCGAGCGGGGCGCCAGTGTGCGCGTGCAGTTGGTAACCTTTTTCAGGCTATGCTATAGATCACGTTGTCGGGCCTGGGGACAGAGTAAAATAATGGCCGTTTTGCGCTCAGCCCAGGGGGCGGGCGTAGGTCTTTGTTTTTGGGTGGATGACCAACTATGGATAGATATGATGAGCTGACGGCTCCGCGCTTTTCTCTTAAGGACGTTGAAGTCCATGAAAAGTCGCGCTTGTTTCAACGACACTTCGCTTTAGACTTGTACCGCGTGTCTTACAAGAAGTTCAACGGTTCCACCACCCGCATCTTAGACCGCATTATCTTCGAGCGTGATGCCGATGCGGTTGCCATCTTGCCTTTTGACCCAGTCAGCGAGGAAGTGGTCTTAATCGAGCAGTTCCGCCCTGGTGCCTTAAAAGACCCAGTTTCGCCTTGGCTCATTGAAATCGTAGCGGGCATGATCGATGAGGGTGAGACCGAAATTCAGGCGGCCGTGCGCGAGCTGCAAGAAGAGTCGGGCCTGTCGGTAACGTCCGATGATCTCCACTACATCAACGCGGTCTATCCAAGCCCAGGTGGTGCCTCCGAGCGCGTAACCTTGTTTGTCGGTAAGATTCGCGCCGACCACCTGTTAGACCACGGTGGTCTCGCGACCGAGGACGAAGACATCCGTGTCTTCAAGCTCCCAGTCAAAAAGGCCTTTGAGCTGTGCCAAAACGGCCGCATCAACAACGCCGCCGCCTTATTAGCACTCCAGCACCTGCAAATTAACTACGAGGCGATCCGTGCTAAGTTCTTAGCCTCGGGCGAGCAAGCCCCTCAGGCCTAATAGGCCTAGGTGACCACCCGGTACCCAGCGCCAAAAAGTCCCAATCGTTAAGGCAGCGCGCCCCGCAGGAGCGGGCGTGAGCTTAAGCCGCAAATGGTTTGGGTTTAGCCCCCGCAGATACGGGCGCCGTCTGCTTCCTTGGCGGTAGGCCGCTTTAGGCTCTAAAGGGAGGGTAGACTTGGGCCCCAAGGAAACGAGTCTTAAGGCCCTTAGGAGGCTGAGCTTGGTTCGCGCAGGTTCATGCACTTCATGCCCAGGCGGTGGGCCGCTTAAGCTTGTGAAAGGCGCGTCGCTTAGGTCTCCACCTTGGAGCAGGCTTAAGGCCCTTAATATCTGAGCTTAGTCCCAGCATGGTAGGGGCTGAGTTCCGCCCTTGGCTGGGCCCCAGCCCATATAAGGTTTAGGCTTCGTTCCTGCATTGTGGTGGGGCTAACTTCCTAAAGCCTCTGGGTGTTCCTAACGACTTGGAGCGCAGTTGGTTGAGTCCAATTTAGGTGGTGAGCCTAAGTCCCTATAGGCGTAGGGCTGGAGGACGGTAGACTTTAGGCGCTGCTCGGGCTGAGAGCTTTGGGCCTAGCTGGGGCGGGGCTTGGGGCGTTGCTGAGAGCGGGCGCTGTGGCTTGGCGCTGCGGCGCGTCCTGCTTTTTTCAGTTTTCTTTGTGCTGGGCGACAGCTCAAGAGGGGTGAACCTTCTTGGGCTGTTGGCGTTTTTGGGGGCGCGGGCCTTTGTTTAGGGGGTTTAGGTACACCGCCTCATAAGAGGGCACGAGGGGGCTGCTTGGTGTACTTTGTGCTTGCTTGGGGTGATGAGTAGAGATTTTGACGGGCTATTTTACGGGCTTTATTCGGCGTGATATACCTATTTTGCGGCTGTTGGGTATATACTCTGGGGCCAGGCAACTTGTATGGTAGTGTGCAACTTGGTGCCCCACAAACGGCTTTTTTCATGGTGCAGTCGCCATAATGTGACCGACGCCGAAAAGTTGGTAAAAAGGTGTACCTAAAAGCGGGGTGAACGCACAATCTGGCGTAATAGTTCCTGTTTTTGGCTGCAATCTTCGCTAAGATGCCCCCACAGTCAGTATGGGATGATGTGTCCGTACCGTTTGTGCCCTTGGTTGGCGGAGCTAACTGAGAGTGCAAATGCCTACTCAAACGCGTTGCAGCTTCTAGCTTAGCTTCGGATGAGATCACTTGGCTACGTAACTTTTTTTTCTTGATTTTCTTTTTTTTTTTCTAGCCCCAGCGGGCAGTTGGGGGCAACCTAGCGCAGTTGGTACTTGGTGTACTGAGCTAGGCCTGCCACAGGACATACGATGAGAACGATTACCCTCCAGCTTAATAATCAGTCCCAGCACTTGAGAGTGTTGCAACTTACGGACTGCCACTTGTTTGCAGAAGAGTCAGGCAAACTTCTGGGGGTACGCACAGCTGATTCCTTTAAGGCGGTCTTGCAGGCCATCATTAACCAGCAGGCGGTCTTTGATCTCATTATTGTCAGTGGCGATATCAGCCAAGACTACTCAGTGGCCTCCTACCAGCGCTTTGCCCACGCCATTGCCGTGCTTAAGACCCCGGTCTTCTTTGTTCCCGGCAACCACGATGATGGTCCTTTGATGTACCGCATCTTCGACCAGTACGGAGTACACACCGAGCGCTCCTTAATCTGTGGTAACTGGCATTTCGTCTTCTTAAATTCTGAGGTCTACAGCGTCCCGCACGGCTGGATTGAGCGCTCGGAGCTCAACTTCTTAAAGGAGTGCTACGACGCCTATCCTGAGCTCAACACGGTGGTGGTAGTACACCACTTGCCGCGCTTAGTGCACAGCCGCTGGCTTGATACCCAGACTATGCACAACCAAGATGAGTTCAATAACTTCATCGCCACCTTGCCTAATATCAAGTTGGTCTTGTGCGGTCACGTGCACCAAGAAATCGACGAAGTAGTGGGGCGTACCCGCTATATCGCCTCGCCTTCGACCTCAATTCAATTCGAGCCGCTCTCGCACGACTTTGCCCTAGATTCGCAGGCCCCTGGCTGGCGCTATCTCCAGTTTTACCCCAACGGCCAAATTGAGACCCAGGTCTATCGCTTGCCCCAGGGCAGCTTTACTCCGGACGTCGGCGTCAGTGGCTATTAGCCGCGCGCCTTGCGCGCTGCGGCCACCGCACCCCGCTTGGGCGTGATGTCGTGGTGCTGCCTGGTGCCGTAGCGGCAGTGCCTGATGTCGGGACTTGCCGCGCCGCAGGTGAGAGTTCGGGCAAACCGAGTGTGCTTTGCGATGCAGTGCCGCGCCTTTTGAGTAGAGACTGGGCTTGACCACGCACTGTGCGTCCTGCGTGGGGCGCCGCGTGCGCTGGTTCGTCACTTACACCTCGTACTGTGCGGCGTTGTGTGGTGCGGCGGTAGGTTGGAGCGCGTGCTGCGTTCGGTGCTGCCTGCTGCTCGGCGCTCGAGGTAGGGCCGTCCGGCCTATTAGCGCCCAATTTCATAAGGAGTTTTGTCATGTCGCAATTAGAGGTAGGGGCTCGTACGCCCCGTCCGGTCACGCTATGCTATATCCACGGCTTTTTATCCGGCTCAACCGCTGCTAAGGCTAAGGCCTTAGCCGCCTATATCCAAGAACACGGGGACAGCTTAGGCGACTTCAAGTTTGCCGCGCCTGATTTCCCTGATACCCCGCAAGAAGCTTACGCCGCGCTGCGTGCCTTTTGCCGAGAGCTGCAAGCATCAGAGCCCGAGCGCCTCATTGTGCTCGTGGGCAGCTCAATGGGTGGCTTCTTTAGCACCTTATTGGGGGCGGAGTTTAACTGCAAAATGGTGCTGTTAAACCCATGCACCCATCCTCAGGACTACATCCACTACTTGGTGGGCCCGCAGTTTAATGAAATGACTGGGACACATTTTGAGCTCAAGCCTGAGATGATTACCTTCCTGCGTGAGCTTGATGAGGCCATCGTTGTGCGTCCGGAGCTGACCCGCGTTTACTTAGGCAGCTGTGATCAGACTCTTGATTGGCGCAAGAGCATGCTGCGCTATAACGCCTGTGACATCCAATTTGTGCCTGGTGAGGACCACGCCTTTACCCACAACTTTTCCGCTTTAATCCCATCCATCATGGACTTTGCCTTAGCGCGTTAAGCCTAGGTGCGTGCTCAGCACAGGAGGCATGCCAGCACAGGAGGCAGCTTAGCATGGAGGCGCATGCCAGCATCGATGCGTGCGCAAAGCCCAGAGTGCGCGCCGTGCGGCCCAGTTTGACTGGTGGGAACGAGCGAGCTGACCACTGAACCAATTTCAGGTAAGCGCCATGCTGCTGGAGCTCAGTACTCGCGATTTCAAGTTGCTCTCAGCCACTTCACTTGCCAAGCTTTGTTGGTTCATCCCTTCTTCTTTGGGCTCCCTGCTCCTAAGGGTAAGGCGTTTGGTCTTTTGGCCTAGGCTAAGGAAATGCTAAGACTTACGGCATTAGAATGGCCTTACGGACACTTGTGCCCCCAATGATCTGTTGGTGCGCAAGTGAGTGCATGGGTTAGCAAGAGGTTGAAGTTATGCGTGTTCTGCTCATTGAAGATGATGAAATGATTGGCTCGTCAGTGGCTGAAAACCTAGCCGAGGCTGCCTATGCCGTGGATTGGTTTAAAAACGGGCGTGATGCCTTAGAGGCACCATTTGCCACCGACTATGATGTCTGCCTGTTAGACCTGGGCTTGCCTTTAGTCGATGGCATCAAGGTGCTCGAGTACTGGCGCAAGAACAAGCTTAAGGCTCCGGTCATTATCATGACCGCACGCGACGAGTTACAAGATCGCGTCACTGGCCTTGATACCGGCGCGGACGACTACGTGGTCAAGCCTTTTGCTATGGCTGAGCTCTTAGCGCGCATCCGTGCGGTGACACGCCGTCGCGCTGGTGCTGACCCTGATGGCACCATCACCTACGGTGATTTGACCTTAATCCCTAATAACCATGAGGTGCGGGTGCGTGAGGTCGGGGGCGAGCGCTCCTTAATTCTCACCAGCCGTGAGTTCGCCTTATTTGAGGCGTTGATGTCGCGTCCTGGTGCCGTGCTCTCGCGTGAGGCCTTAGAGGGCCGCATCTACGGCTGGGATGAGGAAGTGGACTCTAACGCCATTGAGTACTTGCTCTATGCCCTGCGTCGTAAGATTGGCTCGGAGTTCATCAAGAACATTCGTGGCGTGGGCTGGAAGATCAACAAGATTACCAAGAGTGAGGAAGGTGCCGCTGACGCTGAGGCCAAGCAGGCCCAGTAAAGCTAGCGCCCCGCACGAGTGTACCCTAGGCGCGCCGCGCTCAGGGGCTTAGCTTCAGTGCTCAATAACTTCCGCGCTCCGGACGGATAGGTTCGAGTTCATGGGGCGGCAAGCTCTAGAGCGCATGAGCCCCTAAGCGTAGCGGCCTGTTCTGAAAACGGCCAACTGCTGTGAGGGCGGAAAAAAGCTCTGAGAACGGTGGGGCGGCTCTGAGGACAATGGTGCGGCTTTGAGGAAAGGGGCTGAGCTCTGAGAACAGGGCGTTGCTCTGGAGCCGAGCTCTGAGGACAGTGAGGCGGTTTCAAGGAAAAGGGGCTGAGCTCTGAGAACAGGGAGCTGCTCTGGTGGCTGGAGCGGTGCGCTGCTTTGAGGACGGGAGCCGAGCGCTCAGGACAATAGGGCGGGGTTAAAGGTTAGAGTTTCGCTCTGAGGACAGCGCAACGCTCTGATGGCGGGCGAGGATTTCTGAGAAAAGGAGCGGCGCGGTGAGGGTCGGAAGGCTGAGGCGTTAAGTCTTGGCTCCTGCGCTCAGGGCGTGCGCTCATCGGGCTTTGGTGGAGCTGGGCTTAACCAAAGCATGTAGGTAATAGCGGCTTCGGCCGCTTTTGTTAGTTTGGTTTTGTGGTTTGCAGTGGCTCTTGTCCTGAGGGTGAGAGTCATTGGGCTTGTGGGTTGCTATGACTGAGATTAATGTGAATCAGCTAGCTGAAAATAATGAGCGCACGGCGCCGCCCCTCGGAGCTGGTGCGTCTGCGGCCCCGCAAGCTCAGTCAGCGCCAGATAAGACTACGGCACCAGATAAAACCTCGGCACCAGATAAAACCTCGGCGTCAGATAAGAGCAGCACGGCTCCATCCAAAGGGAAAAATGAAGCTGAGGGGGCGCCGGAATCAGGTGAGTCCCGCTTGGGGCGCGGGCGCTTTGCCTTTATGCGCTCGCTGCAATTTCGCCTGATGGTGATCTTCGTGGTGGTCGGCATGATCTTAACGGCCATCATGAGCGTTATGTCCTATAACCGTATGGTGCGCAGTGCCCAGCAATTCGTGGACGAAGAGCTCTCGCAGATTTCCTCGGTCGCCATCAACTACAACATGATTATCCCACGGCGCTGGGAAGCGCCTCGGCGCAATCACGAGCGCGTCTTGCGCTTACGCCAGCGCAATGGCTCAATTGTGCTCGAGTACTCCACTGTGCCCACCCCTGAGGGGCGGCCGGGCATGGGCCCTGGTCGGGGGCAAGGTATGGGCCGAGGCCAGCATGCCCAAGAGAGCCTGACTCCATCGATTGTTGACCTCTACAAATTCAAGTACGACATCATCATTGCCCCGCTCTATGGACGGCCTGGTGATGCGCTCTATATCCCACCGGGGGTGCCCGATGGCTTCTACACGGTAATCGTCGCCGATGAACGCGTGCGCGCCTTCGTCGCGACCAATACCTTAGGGCAGCGCTTTGTGGTGGCCCGTCCCTTAGAGTCAATTGAGGGTATTACCCATCAGGCCTTATTGAGCTCGATTTGGCAGTTCTTAGGTGTCAATCTCATCATCATCCCGATTTTGATTTTGTCGGTGCGCCTGATGTTTGTCACCTTAAATCGCATTGCCAAGTCGCTCTACAAGCGTCGCGATGACGATTTAAGTCCGGTCATCTCCGACGAGCATATGGGCTTTGTCCCCTCAGAGCTTGACAGCTTTATCCTAGCCTTAAATCGCCTCTTCGTCAAAATCGACGAGGGCATTCAGTCCAAGCGCCGCTTCATTGCCGACGCCGCGCACGAAATGCGCACGCCGCTCACCGCCCTGTCGCTGCAAGCAGAGTCCTTGGCCAGAGAAGACTTACCTGAGAGTGCCAGAATTAAGGTTGAGAAGCTGCACCGCGCCATCTCGCGTGAGCGCGATTTGATGACCGCGCTCTTAACGCTGGCGCGCGAGCAAAATAAGGTCGAGATGACCTTAGAGACGATTGATATCTTCGATCTCTTTATCAAGCTGATTGAGGACCAAGGCTTATTAGCCGATGAAAAGGATATCGACTTAGGCGTCGAGGGTAAGGCCAACTATCACATCGTGACCGACCGCATGCGTCTGATGCGCGTGATGTCAAACTTAGTCTCCAATGCCATCAAGTACACCCCACGTGGCGGCCGCATCAATTTAATGGCTGAGCCGCTAAGCGATGGGCGCTTACGCTTGACGGTGCAAGATGACGGTCCAGGTATCCCTGAAGAGCAAATTGGCCACATCTTAGAGCCGTTCTACCGCGTGCACGGCGATCGCTCCGAGATTCAAGGCACGGGCCTGGGCCTGGCCATTGTCAAGGCCAGCTGCGATTCAATCAAGGCCGACTTAAAATTTGCCAATGTCGCCCCACATGGCCTGAGCGTCACGGTCGACCTGCCTAACTTAGACCCTAAGACTAAGGACGTAGCCGCGCCGACGGCTGGAACTAAGGTGACTAAGGCTGTTGGAGCTAAGGTCACAGTTGAGCCGAAAGGTGCGGCCAAGGCTTAAAGACTTAAGGCTGCCGCCTAGGATCCAGCCCAGGCTGCGGCTCAGGTTTAAGCTGGCTCAGGCTGCCGCCTAGGGATCGACCTCGGCTGTCTCCAGGGTACGGTCAATGCTCAAGGTGCACGCACTAACTCACACAAATTAGGAGAGCAGGGATGAGTTTAGAAAAGCAATTTGCCGAAGAGCTCTTCGGCTGTAGTCCGATCAATCCGGTCTCATGCAAGAATTGCCGGTATGTGATTGGTCCCTATCGCTCGGCACGCTGTCAAGTCTATCCTCGGAATAAGCCCGATGATATCTACTGCGAAGGTAAGCCCTGTCCTTTTCAGAAGCCGTTAGAAGGCCCGCAAGAGGACTAAGCGCTCAGCTTGCGGCAGCTGGCCCCTAGGGCCGCAGTCTCAGAAGGTGCTGCACAGCAGGAGCGCCTTAGAGTGCCCGATCCATAACATGCCGCCCAAAAGGTGCGTCTAGCAGCGGCTCTGCGGGCACTCAGAAGTTTTGACTCAGGTCTCAAGAGCTGCGGCTAAAGGCGCCGGAGCTCAGGTCACAGTCGCGCCTAAAAGCGCGGCCCAGGGCTCTAAGGCTTAAAGGCTCTAAGGCTTAAAGCCTAATGGCTCTAAGGTTGCGGACCCGGCCATGGCCCGGCCCAGGCTTTGGCTCGAGGCACGGCTCAGGCTTAAAAAGACCAAAGGAATTTAAGGCGCAGGCACTAAGCAACACAAAAGAGGAAAGGAGGAATGCGTGAGAATAGGTGGGCCCAAGAGCGCTTTGGCTGCAATCCGATTAACCCAGTCGCTTGCCAGAATTGCCAGCTCGTGATTGGCTCCTATCGCTCGGCGCACTGTCAGGTCTATCCGGAACAGGGCGGCCGCCTCAAGCCCGATGATGTCTATTACTGGGGCCAGCCCTGCCCGTATCAGCAGCCCTTTGCTGAGAGTGAGGAGCCTTAAGCGCGGCGCCTCGGGCCCAGCACTCGGGTGGTGCTGTCAGCAAATCAATCAAGCGTTACGTGGGTGGCGCTTGAGCAGTGGCGCCTTGAGCAGGCACGCACGACAGTAGCCCCAATGAATGGGGCTGAGCGCAAGTGATGTAGGAGGCACGAGCGCGGTAGAGCCTGATGCGGTTGGGCGCGCATTGATGCGCGAGGCGTGCATTGATGCGGCGATGCGCGCCACAACCAAAAAGAAAAAATAGCGTGGCGGCGCGGGGACGCTTTGCGCGGGTTGGTGGTCTTGCTTGGTTGTGAGTGCATATTTGTGGATATAGCTAAGCAAATCGAGTGACGGCACGCTGGAGCACGTGCTGCTCGGCGGAGTGCGCGCAGCATCAGGCGGGGCCGAGGTGGCTGTTTTTGGGGGGATGGGCTTGATTCGTTTTTTTGTTGAGCGAAATGAGGGCGCCAAGGGGCCGGTGGTGCGGGCGTGGGTGTAATTACAGTAACTCAACAAAAAGTATGATGAGTTAAATGGACTTGCTTTGACGGAAAGCGGCATTTTTACTGGATTTTGCCTTGTTGAGTGAACGCTCTTTTTGTTGAGCTTGTCAAAAGTTTGATTTAGCTCAACAAAATCTTGATTGGCTCGCTTTACAATCACTTTAGTCAAAGGGATGAGCACCCTAGTTTTTGTTTATTTTCAGGAGTGCTCAGGCCCTGCACCTTGGTCAGTTCAGTCGTGCTTTTGTTGAGGAAGTTACTATGAAAGAGCCTATCACTTCGCCTCAGGCCCCTGCTGCAATCGGCCCTTACAGCGCCGCTATCACCACTGGTTCCCTGATCTTTGTTTCAGGCCAGCTTCCGATTAACCCAGCTACCGGTGAGATGCCGGAAGGGATTGCCGCTCAGACTGAGCAGTCGCTGCGCAACTTAAAGGCTTTATTAGAGGCTGCTGGTTCGTCGGTCGATAAGGTCGTTAAGACCACGGTGTTCTTAGCTGACATCACTGACTTTGCCGCCATGAACGAGGTTTATGGCCAGGTCTTCACGGCACCATTCCCAACCCGCAGTGCTTTTGCGGTAGCTGCCTTGCCTAAGGGCGCCAAAGTTGAGATTGAGTGCATCGCGCTAGCTTAAGGCGCGCTCGCAGGTCGTTTTTTTTTTTTTTCAAGGCGCGGACTTAATAGGCTTAAGCCGCGCGGCGGCAGCACGGCATAGCGTTGCACCTATGGCCTTGAGTCTTTGGCGCTGAGCTGCCGCCCAAGGCCGAGCACAGCTCGGGCTTACTTCTCTGTTCTAATTAATCGGAGGCACTTTATGGCTCCTGATGTCTTTATTATCGGCACCTTGGTGACGAGCATCTTGCTCATCATCGTGTCGATCGTCAAATTCAAGCTGCACCCGTTCTTGGCCCTGATGCTCGCCAGCTTCTACGTGGGCCTCTTGATGCAGATGAAGCCTAACGATTTGCTCGGAGCGATCGAAAACGGTATCGGTGGCACCTTGGGCTTCTTAGCTGCCATCATTGGTCTTGGCACAATCTTAGGCAAGATGCTTGAGGTTTCGGGCGCGGCGGAGAAAATCGGTATTACCCTGTTACGCAGCCGCTTTTTAAAGCCTGATGTCATCATGGTCATTGTGGGCTTGATTTGCGGTATCACCCTCTTCGTTGAGGTCGGTGTGGTGCTGCTCATTCCGCTCGCGTTCTCAATTGCCAAGAAGACCAATACCTCGCTGTTAAAGCTTGCCATTCCTCTGTGCACGGCTTTAATGGCAGTACACTGCATCGTACCGCCTCATCCTGCCGCCTTATTCGTCACCAATCAATTAAAGGCCGATATTGGCACTGTGATTGTTGCGGGCTTAGCCGTGGGCTTAGTTGCCTCCTTAGTGGGCGGTCCATTATTCCTGCGCTTGCTCAAGGACAAGGTGCCATTCAAGAAGGTGCCTGATGAGTTTGCCGATCTGAAGGTTCGTGAGGAAAGCGAGCTGCCAGGCTTAGGCGTCACTTTGTTCTGCATTTTCTTGCCAATCGCCTTAATGCTGATCAAGACCGTCGCCCAGTTCAATGTCGATAACAACTCGAGCTTCTATCTCTTCTTAGAGTTCGTGGGCAATCCAATCACGGCCTTATTCTTGGCGGCTTTCTGTGCCTACTATCTGCTCGGCCTCAAGCGCAAGATGACGATGAGTGAGTTGTTAACCCATACTGAGGGCTGCTTCTCCTCGATTGCCAATATTCTCTTGATCATCGGTGCCGGTGGTGCTTTCAATGGCATCTTAAGCGCCAGCGGTATCAGCGATGGCTTAGCTCAGATCTTAGCTAACCTCGATATGCATCCAATCCTGCTTGCCTGGTTAGTTGCGATCATCCTCCACGCCGCTGTCGGCTCGGCCACAGTAGCGATGATGGGTGCGACCGCCATTGTTCAACCAATGCTCGCGCTGTATCCGCAAATTAGCCCTGAGATTATCACCTTGGCCATCGGTTCGGGCGCGATTGGCTGCACCATCGTCACCGACTCGCTGTTCTGGTTAGTCAAGCAATATTGCGGTGCTACCATGAACGAGATCTTGAAGTACTACACCTCTGCCACCTTAATCGCCTCAGTGGTCGCCTTAGGCGGTACCTTTGCCCTGTCGACTGTGATTTAATTTAAGGAGTTAACACTATGAGTCTGACCCAAGATAAGATCGACGCACTCATTGCCTCCCATCCTTTGATCCAAAGCTTGGTCAAGCTGGAGGAAGTCAGCTGGTTTAACCCAGCTATCACGTCGAGCAGCACCGCCGCCGGTATGACCAAGGTCGGCTTAGGCCCTGATGACATCCAAGACGCCTCCGAGCGCTTAACTCGCTTTGCTGCCTATCTGCGCAAGGCCTTCCCTGAGACTGAGACCTCCGGCGGCATCATTGAGTCGGTGGTCCGTCCGATCCCTAAGATGCAGCAGGCCTTACACGAGCGCTATGGCTTGAACCTCAAGGGCAAGCTGTGGTTAAAGCAGGATAGCCATCTGCCGATTTCCGGCTCGATCAAGGCCCGTGGCGGCATCTACGAGGTGCTCAAGCACGCTGAAGATTTAGCCATCAAGGCCGGTCTGCTCAAGTACGACGACGATTACGCCAAGCTCTTCTCCGATGAGTTCCGCAAGTTCTTTAGCCAGTACAGCATTGCAGTGGGCTCAACCGGTAACCTCGGTCTGTCGATTGGCATTATGAGCGCCAAGCTGGGCTTTAAGGTCAGCGTCCACATGTCCGCTGATGCCCGCGAGTGGAAGAAGAATAAGCTGCGTCAGTGCGGCGTTAACGTAGTGGAGTATCAAACCGACTACAGTGTGGCCGTAGCTAACGGCCGTGAGCAGGCTAAGAGCGATCCAACTTGCTTCTTCATTGACGATGAGAACTCGCGCACCTTGTTCTTAGGTTACTCGGTCGCCGGTGGTCGTCTTAAGGCGCAATTTGAGGAGTTAGGGGTCAAGGTTGATGAGCAGCACCCTCTATTTGTCTACCTGCCATGCGGCGTCGGTGGTGGTCCTGGTGGCGTCGCCTTTGGCTTAAAGAACGCCTACGGCGATAACGTACACTGCTTCTTTGCCGAGCCAACCCATTCTCCATGCATGATCTTAGGTGTCTATACCGGCTTGCATGAGGGCATCAGTGTCCAAGATATCGGCATCGATAACTTAACCGCTGCTGACGGTCTGGCAGTCGGCCGCCCATCGGGCTTTGTCGGCCACGCCATGGAGGGCCTGATCGACGGCTATTACACCTTGACCGACGAGGAGATGTACAAGCTCCTGTCCCTGTTAGATCAAACCGAGGGCATTCGCTTAGAGCCATCAGCCTTAGCCGGTATGCCAGGCATTGCCCGCGTCCTGCAAAACGAAGAGTACTTACAGCGCATGGGCTTTACCCCAGAGCAGCTTGAGAACGCCACCCACTTAGTTTGGGCTACCGGCGGCGGCATGGTTCCACCGGAGGAGATGGAAAAGTACTTAGCCAAGGGCGCAGAGCAAGCCTAAGTCACCAACTAACTCTCCTAATGTTGCACCAACACTAACTACACTACGTCGCCTTGAAGCTAGGGCGACATGACAAGCCCAGTTTCGCCGGAGCGCACCAGCACACCACCCCAGCGGAACTGGGCTTTTCACTAGGCGTAACAGAAACAGCATGGCAGCCCCAGTCTCTAGCTTGAGTCAGCGTGCGCGGTGCGCTGAGCAATCAGTGCCGTGAGAACCAAGAGCGATGTTGAAGGAAAGATCGCCAAGCGAACCGAGCGCGGTGGTGAGAAAAGAGAGCTGGCTTGAGAAAAGTGCGGGCGTCTGAGCTGACTGCTGAGTTTGAGTCGAGCGTGGAGATGAAGAAAGAGAGCAAGGTGAAAGGAAGAGCGCAGGGCGCAGCAAGCGCGGGCTTGAGGAAAGCGAGCGGTGTCTGAGCTGAGCGCTAAGTTTGCGTCGAGCATGAGGTTGAGAAAGATAGCAAGGTGAAAGGAAGAGCGCAGAGCGAACCGAGCGCGGTGGTGAGAAAAGAGAGCTGGCTTGAGAAAAGTGCGGGCGTCTGAGCTGAGCGTTAAGTTGGCGTCGAGGGTGGAGTTGGAGGAAGAGAGCAATGAAAACAGAAGAGCGCAGGGCGCAGCAAGCGCGGGCTTAAGGAAAGAGAGGTCGTCTGAGCTGAGCGCTGAGTTTGAGTCGAGGGTGGTGTTGCGGAAAGAGAGCAATATGAAAGGAAGAGCGCAGGGTGCAGCAAGCGCGGGGTTGAGAAAAGAGAGTGGTGTCTGAGCTGAGCGCTGAGTTTGCGTCGAGGGTGGAGTTGGGAAAAGAGAGCAAGGTTGTAGGAAGAGCGCAGTGCGCAGTTGCAGCTGAGCACAGTGAAGGCGCTGAGCGCATGGTTGGGCGGGGTGGCGTAGCCTAGAGCTATACGTTCATCTTGTGAGAAAAGCTAAAAAAGGCCATACTTATCAGCTTTGGTGCAGATATTTTCATCAGCTGGGGCAGCAAGCAGCTGCGCGTAATGGGCGTTTGGAGCTTGGGGCGCAAGGCGGGATGGGGATTGAGTTGCAGGAGGGAGATGATTGAACACAAATGTGCTCAAGGAAGGCTCGGTGAGTTTGAGCCCGCAAGATCGCTTAATTTTAGAGGGCTATAAGCCCTTAGTGGATGCCATCGGGCAGCTCTTTGGGGATTGCTGTGAGGTGGTGTTGCACTCCTTAGAAGATCTCTCTCACTCGGTGATTTGGATTCACAATGGGGCTAAGACCGGGCGCAAAATTGGCTCACCGGTGACCGACAAGGCGCTCAGCGTCCTGCGTCAGTGTGAGCAGACTGGAAGTAGCTTTAGTAAGCTCTACCTGACCCAAACGGTCAATGGCGCCACGATGCGCTCGACCACGACCGTAATTAAGGGCATTGCCGGTAACCCTATTGGCTTGTTTTGCATCAATTTCGACATCTCAATGCCGTTTAATCAGTTGGCGCAAATTCTGGTTGAGCCCAAGAACGAGGGCGAGGCCGGAGGCGAGCATTTTGCGATCGACCTGGACGACCTCTTTCTCACCAAGGTGCGTCAAGTGGAGCAAGAGGTCAAAAACGACCCCAATATTCCAGTACGGCGTAAGACCTACGAAATCATTGTGCGCTTAAGCGACGAGGGCGTCTTCAAAATTCGCAAGGCGGTTCCGCGTATCGCCAAGGTGCTCAATATTTCGCGCGACGTCATCTACATGCACTTACGCAAGCACGAGGAAGCCCTCAAAAGCGCACCACACTAACCGCACCGTGGGGCTCAACATGCGAGCCCGCGACAATAAGGCCGCAACCTCAGCTCCGCCCCATGCGGTAAGCGAGGTGAGGCCCCCGATTGAGGGCGCACCAAGCAACTGCTGCCCTCAGGCTTAACCCAGAGGATCAGGCCGAAACCAGGCGCGCTGACGTCCATACCGGGGCAAGATCCGTGCTGAGCGACCAGCGTCCCAATAACGCTCGTGCGTGGCACTGGCTGAACCAAAGGGCTTGCTGTGCCACTGCCATCTAAAGCGATGCCTGATGTATCGCAGCGGCCCGAGTAATGTTGGGCTGGGCTGCATGGGCTGAAACCAAGCGCTGAGCGGGACCGTGCGGGTCAGAACAGAACCAAAGTGCCGGGCTGAACCGCGTTGGCCGAAATCAAAGCGCTGAGCTGAACCGCGAGGGCTGAAACCAAAGTGCTAAGCGGAACCGTGTGGGCTGAAACAAAAGTGCTAAGCGGGACTGTGTGGGTCAGAACCAAAACAATGCGCTGAGGGCGCGCGGTCATGAATCAACGCGCTAAGCGGGATCGCGTGTGGCAGAACCAAAACGATGCGCTGAGGGCGCGCGGTCAGGAATCAAAGCGCTAAGCAGGATCGCGTGGGCCAGAACCAAGGCGCTGCGCTGGACTGCGTGGGCCAAAATCAAAGCGCTAGGCGTGACCGTGCGGGTCGAAATCAAGCGCTGTGTTGGACTGCGTGGGCTGAAACCAAGCGCTAAGCGGGACCGCGTGGACTGGAATTAAACGCTGGGCTGGTCTGCACGGGCCGAAATCAAGCGCTCAGCTGAGCTGCATGGGACTGACCTAAGGGCCCGGCAGAGCGGCAAGGGCCCGACTCAAATAGCCGGGCTAGGTGGCCCGTGCCGGAACCAAGTGCTCCGAGGTGGCACGGGGGCACGTTAGTAGGGGCGGGCGCTCAGTGAGGCAGTTACTCCATGCCGGGAGGAGCGCTTAGGTCTTTAGAGGCAGCTGTTACTTTACAGCCTTTACTTCAGCGGCGGCTTCGGCAAAAGGCTTTGCGGTTGGTTCGGTGGTTAAGCCATAAGGCCAAGTTAAGACACCGCCGATGCTCATGACGTAGCTAAAACCGTCCTCAGCTAAGGCGTCTAAGACATCACCGGCACGGCCACCAGAGCGGCAGTAGACCATAATCGGAATGTGCTTATCCTTTAAGGCGGCAAGGTCGGCATTGGAGAGCACTGTGTCCTTAGGGACATTGTAGGCCCCAGGGATATGGCCTGCGGCGTACTCGTGCGGCTCACGCACATCCACTACCACTGCGCCCTTTTGCTGCATCAAGGCATAGGCTACGTCTTGGGCGACTACCTCAGGTTCCTGGCTGTACTTGAAGGAAGCGGCGAGCTGTTGAGCGGTAGCAGCGTCCATGGTGGTCAGAGGCAGAGCCTCATGGCCTTCTTCCACGTAATTGAAGAGAGCGCTGCTTGCTACCGGCGCGCTGCTGGCAGTCACTGCCGCAGTAGCGGTATCAGCGCTATAAGCGGCAGTGCTCAGAGCCATCAGGCTCAAGGCTAAGGCGCTTAAGGTCGTGCCTAAGAGAGTGCATCGCTTCATAAAAAACCTCCAATATAGCCTTACCGGGCGGGGCCCAGTTTTGTGCTTAGAACTTATCGGCCAAAGGCGTGACGCGGGCCACGGCCTCGGCAAAAGGTAAGGTGGGCTCAGCGGTGGTCAGGCCGTACTCCCAGGTCAGTACGCCGCCCATATTCATGAGGTACTTATAGCCCAGGCGCGCTAAGTCATGCATCACTAAGCCCGAGCGCCGTCCCGAGCGGCAGTAGAGCAAGACCGGAGTGTTGCGGGCTTTGAGCAAGTTAAGCTCTTGGTGGTGGTAGACCTCATCTAAGGGCACCAAATAGGCCCCGGCGATATGGCCCTCGTCATACTCCTCGCGCGTCCGCACATCGATGACGATTGCGCCGTTTTGCTCCATCAGGGCATGAGCTTGATGCTGATTTAAGTTCATCGGTGCGACCTGATAGTGGAAATTGGCGAGCAAATCAGTGCTCTCAATAGCGGTAAACGAAGGAAACATAGGACCTCACGTAAAGCCAGACCAAGTTAAGCCCCTAAGGCTGGAAACACAGCATAGCATCAAATGCTAACGCAAGTAAGCTGTTGCTAACTAATCGCAACAACGGCTCCAGCTCAGTGCGCAAACGAGCTGCCAGCCCGCATCCGGTTGGTCTTAAAGCAAGAAAATAAAGCGCGCAAGTAGCAGGCAAGATGCCAGTGAGCGCAAGTGAGCCTAATGGGGTCAGATGGCTCATGGGCGACAGGCGACCCAATGGGAACAAGCTACTCATGTGCAGAGCATTATCCCGATGTCAGGGCGTCACATGTGGCCAGAAAGTCAGAAGTCCTAGAGTCCTGCGAGCGGTAGATGTCTGTGAGCGATGAGAGCCTGATTCCCAGGCGGCCAGCATAGGAAAGCCTAATGGAGCCAGAAGTCCACGTTGGGCGGGCACAAGGTCAAAGGAAATTCGCGTTGAGCTGATTTAAGGCTGTGCTGAGGTGGGATGCTTTAAGACAAAAGGTCTGCGCTGAGTTGGTTAGATTGCTGCCATGTAGGCCGGTAACGAGCGAGAGTGCCGGATGGCAATGAGACCTGCGTTGGCGAGTGGCCCTGGTGGCAATGAGACTCACGGTGGCGGGTGCTTCGGTTGCCAAGGAAATATACCGGGTAAGAATGCCGGATCGCAATGAGACCTGCGGTGGCGAGTGAGTCTAACGACAAGGGGCCTATAGTGGTGGGTGAGTCGGAGTGCATGGAGGTCAATGCTGATATTGGTCTACAGGCAAGGTGACTTTGGTCGACAGGGTTCCTGAGGTGCAGGCGGGCGGCGAGTTAGCTTGATAGCAAGGCGGTCAGAGCGCGGGCGGGGCTAAGGATAAGAGAGTTAGGCTTGAGAGGCATGGTGAAATAAAGGCAGGCTTGGTGAGTGAACCTGCTGGCGTGAAGCGCGTGGTGCTTGGCCTCAGGCCCGGCCAGCCTATTATGGGTGGTGCGCCTACCGGTAGGATCGTTGGGCTCTCAGCAGGGCCTTAGAAGACAGCGGCCCAGAACTCGCGGCGTGAGCTCTGGGCCGGCCAAGAGAGCAAGCTTAGGCTTTAGTCTTGCTGCTCGGTCTCAGTCTCTGGAGTCTCAACTTCAGGGGCTTGAACCTCAGAGGCTACCGGATCTTCGTCAACAGGGGCGACTGGGGCACCTCCGGCGGCAATACGAATCTTAGCCTGGCGCTCCAGGACGCTGACATAGGCTTGCTTGATTTGCAAGATTTCAGCAACTTGCTTTTGGGTCTTGCCTTCGGCGCGCAGAGCCATAACCTTTGGCTCTAACATCGCAGCACGTGAACCTGGACGGTGTGGACGTGGAGGACGGCTGCCCTTCTTAGGGCCACGAGCCTTAGTCTCAGTACCCTTAGCAGCGGCCTTACCATCAGCCTTAGCGCCACGGCCTTTAAGCTGAATCGAGATAACACCCTCAGGGGTGGAAAAGGTTAAGACCGAGCCTTGCTTATGGAACTCTAAGCTTGAATCTGCCAGCAAGTCACGGATGGTCAGATTTAAGATTTCTTTTGGGGACAGCATTGCCATATTTACACTCTCCAAGAACACAAAAAAACAGTTAGGCCATTAGGGGCAATTTTGCAAAATACCAAAATGAGCGACCGTATCAGGGGCAATCCTAATACGGTTCAGCGCATTAAGATAGCTGAGACTTATTCCTGCTGGGCAGCCTCAGTAATCTCACGGTACCTATTTTCCAAGTTGCTGACGTAAGGAGTCGAGATGCCTAAGATTTGACCAATTTCGCGTTGGGTCTTGCCTTGATCACGCAGCTCGATAATCTTTGGGCCTAACGTCATAATGCGTGAGTCAGCGCGTGGGCCCTTTGGACCGCGCTTGCAACCAGTGACGATGTCAGTCTGGGCGGCCTTAGCCTTACCGCCCTTTGGAGGCTGAATGGTGATGACCCCATCAGGGGTAGAGAAGATTAAGACCGAGCCCTTCTTATGGAACTCTAAGTTTGGATCGTCCAGCAGCTGACGGACGGTCATTTTCATAATGTCTCTAGGCGAAGGAATAGCCATAGTGCAACTCCCATTAACAACAAAAACAAGCGCAAAATAGTTGATATGCAAAATCGTACGCTCACGCTTATATCAAGTCAAGATAACGCAAGACATATCAGTAAAATTAACAGAGAAAATGTGACATCCGCCAACAGAAAAATAGCGCTCAGTCCGCACCAATAGGCCGATTTCAGCCATTTTCCCAAGAGCACACAAGATGGTATTTAGCTCGATGGTTTAAGTAACAATATGGTGGTAAATAGTGGTAGGCTAGCCAGTTTCAGTGAAAACGTAGGTACCAAAATAGGGGTGGCACTAGCATGTAGTTGAGTGCTGACTTAGCACGATATAGGCAAGATACAGCGCAAAGAGAACGCAGGAAATTGAGCGAGAACATGGCACAAACGGCATGTTTAAGCTCTTTTCGGTGTTAACAATAAAGTATTAGAGCAGCTCGCAAAGCGGCCCAATACAGCGGACCTTGATACCACCAATTAAGCATATCACGCTAGATATCGGCAGGTCATGGCGGCATGATATAACGCTACATCAAGTTTGTAGAGAAAGGGGTAAAATGGAAATTTTAGAGAAAAGTGCCAGTGGCGCTGGATCCGCGCTCAAGGTGCGGTGCATTTAGTACCAAGCAAGTACCGGCGCGCCTGTCACCGTCGTCGTGTGGATAGGCCGTGGCGCCGCAGTGGGCTTAAAGCTGCCTGCTGTGGGCTTTGAGAGTTAAGGTCGCTGGTTGGATAGCTTGACTCGGTTTTTATGCTAAGACGCCAATCAAGATCATGTGTGCACGTGCACGCTTTTATTTTATGGGGCAGGGTATAGGTTGATATCCTTGAGAAATGACAAAGGCGCCAGCGCGCGTTAGAACGCGCGGGCGCCTTTCAAGTCTCAGCGGCGCAGGAGCGGGCGCTGAGACTGATTTGGGGTAAGCCCCAAGCTGTGCTTTGGGCCAGGCCCTGGGGCTTAGCTGGGGCTTACCTTTAGGTGCAGGCCGATTTTACTCGGCGTGCTGACCTCTAAGGTCTGCGCTTTAGGCGCTGAGTCTCTTAGAAGGTGAAGCGAGCGTTAGCGTTAACGCCGAACTCATCAACATTGGACGAGCCGGTGTAGTTGACGCCTAAGCCGAAGCTGAAGTTGCCGTTTTGAGCAGCTACACCTAAAGCAGCGCTGTAGGTGAAGTTATCGACAATCTCACTCTCGGTAGCAACATTGCGGTTGCTTACGCCGGTCCAGTTGACTTCACCGTCTAAGGTGTCGTCACCGAAGTTACCAGTCAAGGTCAGGTCAAGGGCTGGCTTGACGGTCCAGGACTCGGAGGTGAACTCCTTGGCCACAGTGACACCAACTGGGATCGAGAAGATACCTGCGGTATCGGCGTCAAAGTTGCCGATGTTGCCGCTGTCAGCACCGTCCAGGTCGTAGTCGTCCATGTCGAGGCTGGTGTAACGCAGACCGGCATGTGGTACTACGGCAAAGCCGTTGAGGTCAAGACTGTACTGAGCGGTAACACCTAAGCTCAGAGCGGCGGTGTCAAACGAGGTGGTGACCTTCTCGACCTGAGTGGAGGCATCCACATCACTGTCGACTACCGAGTAGCTGACATCACCCACGATGGAGAAGGCGCCCATGCTGTAGCCAGCGTAGAGGCCAAAGCCATAGTAGTTGAAGTCATTGGTTACATTGGAGGCATCACCTTGACCATCAGCCTCACCGGAGCCGACATTGAACATCGCACCGATACGCAGGCCGTTGGCCAGAGTGTAGTCACCACCCAGGGATACACCGTAGAGGTCAACGTCAGCGCCGTAGCTCATGCCATCAGCCTCAAAGCCGTCGGAGTCCGAGTTCTTGTAAATCGGAGTGAGCCACAGGCCAGCACCCTGGCCATTGTCACTGGCGGTAAAGGCGGCATTGGTCAGGCCCATGCCCATACGACCGGCAATAGCATCAGTGGTGGTGGAAGCAGCCATTAAGGCAGCCTGAGCGGCACCACCGAAGGCACCCATACGAGCAGCCTCATCGGCAGCAGCACCGTCGGTATCGCGGACAACCTTCTCGAGGAACTGGTTGTTAGCCAAGCGATAGGCGACGTACTCAGGCTTATCCTTGGTGCCGACATTGCGTACGACAAAGTCATCCTCGGTTAAGCCAAGCTGGGTGGCCTTATCGGTCAACGTTACAGTATCTTGGTCAGATGCGGTAGCCAGGGACTTGTCTGCGCCGTCGAGCAGGTAAACACGCTTTACCTTGGTAGTATCGCTGTAGTACTCATTGTAGTTGACAGTACGGGTGGCATAGGAGAGCAGGAAGTTACGCATTGGGCTCGAAGAGCCGTTGAAGGCGGAATCGACCTTAGTGGTATCAAGCTGCAGTTCCTTGCCAGTGGTCTCCTTATCTGCGTTCAGGGTGAAGTACATGAGGCCGTTTAAGCTCTCGACGCGGATGTCATTGTTCATGACATAGACGCCATTGGTCTCATTGGCTGCACCTTTGTCAGTGAAGAGGGTGATAGTACGGCTGTTGAGGAAGCTATCACCAACCAGTACGACCTTGCTACCGGTCTCGCCCTTGATGTAGGCACTGTCCTTGTCAAAGTGTACGGCACCGTTGGCGGTCGTGGCTTTATCGAAGGTTACAGCACCCTCGCCGATGGCAAGAACCGAGTTCTTACCAATGTAGAGATCTGCTTTGTGAGAGTTACCAGCAGCATCCTTACCAGAGTAATCGCTGTCAGCAGCATTTAGCTCACCGGTAGTGGTGCTGGTGCCCAGAATGGCATCACGCGAGCGGGTTGGATCAATGATGATGCGGCTGGTGTTGGTAACGGTCTGAGCCGAAGTCAGATAGACCACAGCACCGACGTTGTCCTTATCCAGGGATACACCGTTCTGATAGCGCTCGATGAAATCGCTCATAGCCTGCTTAGAGGCGTCAGCGCCAACCATTAAGGCAGCGTTTTGGCCTACGACTACAGTACCGTTGATGGCGCTGATGTCATCGGCATAGCCAGCGGTGTCAAAGTTATCAATTGCGGCAATCGAGGTAGCCTCACCATAGTCA
This sequence comes from uncultured Anaerobiospirillum sp., assembly GCA_944392765.1. Taxonomy (GTDB): domain Bacteria; phylum Pseudomonadota; class Gammaproteobacteria; order Enterobacterales; family Succinivibrionaceae; genus Anaerobiospirillum. The sequence continues at coordinate 13,109 of CALXXU010000014.1, read as the reverse complement.
GGGTCAACTACTAACATTTTGCCGTTGAGGCTTAAGGTGGCGACATCGAGGTAACCGGTAGTACCAGGTTGCTCCTCACCATTCTCATCGGTGGTGGTTTCGGTACCGACGGCCAGCACTTGATTGCCAGCTGAATCCAATTTGATGCTGTTGGCGGTAAAGGCGGCACCCTCAGCGATAGTCATATTACCGCTTAAGGAGGTGTCGCCAGCAGTAGCGGTGGTGTTGCCGGTTATGTTGGCCTCACCAGTGATCTCGACATCGCCACCGAAGGTGGTGATACCACTGAAGTCAACAGCGTCCGCAAACTCGGCATTGCCCTTGATGTCGGTAGTGCCAGCAAAATCGGCTTTACCTGCGACCTTGACATCGCCACCGACCGTGGTAACGGTATTAGCAAGAGTCTCAATCGAGCCGACATCGACATCACCAGTTACTGCGGTCTCTGCGGCACGGCTGGAGAAGGTGCTGTGCTCATCACCACTGACGCTGGCGACAGTTACCTTGGCCGGAGCATTGGTGCTGCCATTGCTGGTTACGAGCACAGCCTGGTCAGTGGCACTACCGCCATTAAGCGAGACAGTGCCAATTTCACCGCTGCCGTTTAGCTGTAAATCGGAGCCATTACCCACAGTAGCGTTGCCGACCTTGCCGGTGGTATCGCTAACAAAGAGGCCGTTATTACCGGCGGCGTTGTTGAAGGACGAGTTACCAGCTACGGTTACGGAGCCGTCCGTGCTTACTACCGAGCCTACTGGCGACTTGAACTGGTCAGTGCTACTGATACCGGTGACCTTGGCCTCAGCCAGCTCATTGTTACCTGTGCCTGCACCGACTACATCAGCGACTGGCTGGAGCTGATCCCAAGTGATAGTTGGGGTGCCGTTGGCGTCAGTATCGAACTTCAGATCCTCGATCTTGGCATCGCCCAAGTTAATAAAGCCTAAGATAGAGCCTTCGGTGTCATTATTAAAGAGCTTCTTCTTTAAGTCCACGATCTGCTTTGCGCTCAGAGAGGTGGTGTCATTAAAGGCGAGGCTGACATGACCGTTGGCCTCAAGCTCGATGGTGTTTTCGGCAAAACTGTTCTTTAACAGTACGGTATCACCGCTGGTACCGCCGAAGATCGAGTTGTAGACCGCCTTAGAACCAAAGTTCAGAGTACCGGTCGAGGCTACCTTGATGGAATTGGCATTGGTGTGAACTGCTACAGGGTTATCTTCGGTTTCAACAGTGACGTCGTCACCGTTGATGGTCAAGGTACCGGCCACATTTACACCATCAGTCCACCAGGCATCGAGGTGGTCAAAGGTAGCAGAGCCTACGGAAGCGGCCACATTAAACGAACCGCCGCCGGAGAGAGAGAGCTCATAAGCAGTTAAGGAAGCGGTGTCCTGACTGCCAGTCACGCCTACGGTCATGGTGCCGTTGCTTAAATTAAAGTCAGTGTTAGACGTCCATGCACCTTGAGCGAAGATGATCTCACCCTTGGCAGAGCTATTGGTGATATCTTCAGCCGAGATCGTGCCAGTAGCGGTGTTGCTGCCGGTGTCAAACTTTAAGGTGACATCACCATCACCTGCAACCTCAGAGGCGGCAGCTAAGGTTAAAGGCACCGTATTGCCAACCGTCAGGCTGTTGCTGATCTCGAAGGTACCGCCGGTCAGGAAGGAATCATCGGCATCTGGAGTGTTGTTAGTGAAGGACAGAGAACCAACACGCACTGTGGCGTCAGTAAAGCCGAGGCCCTGAGATGTGCCCTTATCACTGCTGAACTTGGCTTCAATGTTCAGGCTGTCTGCCTCAAAGATACCGCCTTTCTTCAGATCCAGCATGCCGTTGAGCGTCGTAGCATTGGCATCGGTAAAGGACATCTGGACATTGCCTTCAGCCTTTAAGGCAGCACCGCTGGCAATCTCAAAGGAGACCTTGCTCAGAGCCTTGTCTGCGCTACCGGCAGCAGCAAAGATAGCGGTGAGATCATTGCCATCAACCAGTACTACACCACCGGAGGTAGCAGAGATCTTAGCAGAGCCGGAAGTGCCACTGGCAGAGATGCCGTCACGAAGATCAAGCTGGGTCAGCTTGCCAAAAGTCTCATCACCGGCCTGGTACTCATTGGTAAGACCACCGTCGACGGTGACCTTGGCCTCACCGGCGCTGGACAGGTTGAAGTTGATGCCACGGTTCAAGTCGAGGCTGGACTGGTTGGCGCCCTTGGTGTTAGTGACAGCGAGGGTACCGCTTGCGTTGACCGTGAAGTCATCGTTGGTCTGGTAGATACCACCATCAACGGTGAAGGTCTTGCCCGAGGCAATAGCCAGATCGCCCTGAATAGTGCCGTCAGAGGCAACTACATTGTCAGTGCCGCTGATAGAGCGCAGGGTTACGGTGTCATTCAGTAAAAAGTCACCGCTCTTTGCCAGCACATTGAGGTTGCGGGCAGTAGCACCGGAGAAGTTGAGAGAGCCGGTACCGTTGTAGCTGTTGCTGCCCAAGGTCAGGTTGGTGGCCTTGAGGTTGATGCTTTCAGCACCACTACCCAGAGCATCGGAGACGAGCAGGTTGGTAGCAGAAACAGTTACACCAACAGTCTCACCTTTGTAGCTATCGCCGCTAGATTTCTGACCTGCAAGTTTGGTGTCATAGACGATGGAGCCTGCGACGGCGGAATTGCCGCTACCACTCTTGCTCATATCGGTCTTAACCCAATTGAAGTCGTGGAGATCGACTTGGGAATCATCGGTAAAGGCAAGGGTTACCTTACCGGCACCAAAGGACAGGATACCGGCCTTATCTTTGTAGGTTTTATCGTTGACCTTAGTCTCGGTATTAGTGCCAGTTAAGAACTCGTCGAGCTTGGTGCTGCTGATCTTTAAGATTGACTCGGTCTTGATAGCCTTGTCGTTATCGTTGAGAATTTCAGAGCCTAAACCGACGGTGAGGACGCCGTTGTAGAGCTCATTACCATTACCAGAAGCGGTATTGAGGGCAGCGTTGCCTGCGGTAAGGTTGACGTTGTCGTTAATGACGACGGTACCGGCTGCCAGCAGGTTACCTTCAACGATGAGGTTGCCGCCATCAAAGGTCGTAGTGCCGTTAATGAAGGAGAATGCGTGCTCGTTGTCAGTACCACCGCCTGCCTTCATCACGCGGAACTCAAATGGCTTGATGATCAGCTGGGCATTATTAGCGACGTGGAAGCTGGTGTCGGTAAACTTGTTGGTGTGAGTCCAGATCTGAGCACCGGCACCGGAGACCTCAACAAAGGACTTGTTAGCGATCAGGGAATTACCCCAAACCTGAGAGCCCTGGGTGTTGTACGAATTGGCAGCGCCGCCCGTATGGCCAATGAGGTTTAAGGTGGCACCGCCGCTTAAGGAGATGTTAGAACCGGAAGTGATTGAACCCGGCTTATCGTTGTCAGCCAGAGTAGCTTCGCTGCGCCAGCCCAGGGTAGCACGACCACCATTGCGGTCTTTGCTGCCGAGGTTGATTACAGCATTGCTGCCGGAAACGTTAATGGTCTTACCGCGCAGGATAGCATTCTGACCTGTAGCACCAGAAACGTTCTGGAGAATGTCAACGGTGGAATTGTTGACTTCAATGGTGTCGGCATACACATCAACACCTGCACCTGCTGCGGGAGCATTGCCGCTGCCTGCGGTGACAATGACCTTGGCGTTGTTCTGGATTTTTAAGGTGCCGAGATTCTTGATCTGGAGCTTCTCATCGGCATTTTGGGCACCAAAGGTAAACGAATCATTGTCGCCACTATAGCCATTGATGGTAAAGTCGTTTCCACCACCATTCATGACCACATTTTCACCGACAGTTGAGCCACTGGCAGTCAATGTGAATGCACTGCTTTCACCCAGTTTGAACACTACATCCTTATTGAGGGTGTCACCGCTCTTAACCACAATAGCTGCGGTGTCTGGAGTGGAGGCGGTGCCATCGATGGTAATCGTATCACCGGAGACATTATTGATGGTGTTTAAGCTGCTGTATGCAGTTGCTGCCTGTGCTTGGCCTGCGGCTAAGCCAGCGGTGAGCAGAATGGCAGTGGCGATGCCCTTGATGTAGGCACGCTTAAAGATGGCACGGTACTGAGCCATTAAAAAAGTGAGGGCAGAAGAAGTTTGCTTCACTTTTCTGATTTTCCTTTAGCTTTTGGTAGCGAGGTAGTACAGCTAAACAGCTCTTAGATGACTACGCTTTGCCTCAGCAAGTTCATGCACATCAGTTCGGGCACACCGCGTAAAGAACGCGCCAAGTGTGCTTTAGTGATTCATGCGGGAAATGAAGCGTAGGTAGAACGCCTAATGTAGGTTAGTGCCGAGCAATTGGAGAGGGGGGCTCTGAAAAGGCAGAATTTGCATCGATGCCTTCTGCTCTTCCAAAGGAGTCTTGTTGTGGATGCTTTGACTCTGAGGGTAGGCTCTTGCTTGATTCCACGACAAAAACAGGAATCATCGGCTTGCGATGTCCTGTTCGGGTGGAGCGCACTTTCGTTTTGTGCCAGGTACCAGTCTGGTACCATGAGAGGCCTTAATCCCATGGCGCTGACGTGTGCTCGGAGGTGCACCAAGTTTGCTGTGTTCCGTCCTTTGGTGTGGCGATAGCATATCGCTCGGAACAAATAGCTTATAATCTTCATCAATCTCTAAATTTTAGGCAAAAAAAAAAAACGTAACTACTAGAGACCAATTGTCGATTTTAATGTGAATTTTTGGACATAGAAAATTAGGCTCCGTAACGGCACCAAAAGCATTGAGCACTCCAGTGGTGGTTGGCACTGGTTACATAGGGGCGATAGTCATGCCAACTTTCCTCCGTCTGTTTTGGCCGGGAGCGACAATTTTCTTCGGGTTACTGCGACAATTTTCTTTTGCTCTGGGCTGAGGCTTTAGTTGAGGGGGCGGGCTCTTGTGGTTGAACAGGTCTGCATCGGATCCGTTGAGGTGCCAAAGGGTGGCTACATCACTTTTACTTAACTTATGTTTTATGCTTTTTTATGAAAAGTTGAACGCAAAGGCGCCACCCTCTCATGGTATCTCCATGAAAAGGATGGCGCCTTATTCAAGCTCTGTGGGACAGACTCAAGGTCGGGCCCCAACATCAAGCTTGTTTCATTTCTGTGGTAAGCCCACGGCTGAGCTCGTTGTGAGCAAGAACCATGGACTTACCTTGCTGACCTTTAAGGCTTGCGCTTTAGGCGCTGAGTCTCTTAGAAGGTGAAGCGAGCGTTAGCGTTGACGCCGAAGTCATCAACGTTGCTGCTGCCAGTGTATCCAACGGCTACGCCCAGCGAGATACCAGAGCTGCTCTGAGCGGCAATACCTAAGCTTACGCCATAGGTGAAGTTGTCGAAGATCTCAGAGTTCAGGCTGCTGTCGATATTCTCGACACCGGCCCAGTGGAAGGTACCCTCAGCCTCGTCATCGCCGAAGTTGCCGGTTAAGGTTACGTCAAAGCTTGGCTTAACGCTCCAAGTACCAGCCTGGAACTCGCTAGCGATAGTTACACCGACAGGGATCGAGAAGACTGACAGGGAGTCAGCGCTGTAATCACCGACAGTGCCGTAGGTCTTGCCCTTGACGCTGTAGTCATCGATATCGATGTTGCTGTAACGTAAGCCAACGTGTGGGGTGACCGTAACACCAGCGGCAGTCTCGAAGGCATAGGAGCCGGTGACACCAACGCTTAAGTTAGCGGAGTCAAGCGAGGTCTCGAGCTTATCGATACCAGTATTAGCCTCAACGTCGTTATCTACAGCGGTGTAGGAGACATCACCGACAATCGAGAACTGGCCTACGGAGTAGCCTGCATAGAGGCCAAAACCGTAGTAGTCAAAGTCGGAGGTAACCGAGCTACCAGCACCCTGACCGTCGGCATCACCCGAGCCTACGTTGAACATAGCACCAATGCGGACGCCGTTAGCTAAGGTGTAGTCACCACCTAAAGCAACGCCGTAGAGGTTGATATCAGTGCCATAGTCCACGCCCTGAGCCTCGAAGCCATCGGAGTCGGAGCTTACGTAGATTGGGGTGACCCAAATGCCTGCGCCTTGACCGTTGTTAGCAAAGGTGATTGCGCTGTTTTGAGCGCCCATACCCATGCGGCCTGCGATAGCATCAGTGGTAGCAGCACCGGCCTTTAAGGCGACCTGAGCGACACCACCAAACTCAGCCATGTGGGCAGCCGAGTCAGCAGCATTACCAGATAAGGTGTCATGGGCGACTGCGTCTAAGAAAGCGTTTTGTGGCTTGAGATAAACTAAGTACTGTGGCTCCTTGGAATCAGGATCCTTAGCATCATAGGCCGGATTGTCGAGAAACATCCAATTATCGGTCTTGACAGTAGTCTCTAAGGCTGAGCCATCAGCGTAGAGGTAGCCGTCAGCATTTGCATTGTTTGCGTTTGGGTTGTAAACGACATCACCAATCAGAGCGCCATGGGTTGGAGCCTTCTTGTAGCCCTTGCTATCGCGCTCATCCCAGTTAGCATCCTTAGCTAAGTAAGCGATGATGCTGTGACGAACTGCTGCAGAGGTATCGGTGTAAGCAGTCTTGACGCGCTCGGTCTGAAGCGTCATAGAGTCAACATCAAAGGTGGAGCCGCCCGAGTAAGTGCCTTGTAATAAGCCGTTTAAGGTCTCAACGGTAATAGACTGAGCACTGTCTGGAGTAAAGGTCAGGCTATCGCTAGCGCCGTCCTTAAACAGGGTTAAGGTGTCGTACTGGGTGTAATCACCGGTTAAGAGAATCTTAGCCGAAGTACCTGCCTCGATCTTCGCACCCTTCTTTTCAAAGTTCAGGGCAGCGGTGCCATCGTTCTTAGCGGCTGCAGTAACGTCAATGGCTAAAGCACCGCCATTGCGAATGGTCAGGTCGGCCGTGTACTCAGTAGTATCCAACTTGCCATTGTCATCTAACTTAGCTGCTGGGTCAACTACGATCTTATGGGTGTCGGCAACGCCCATATTCTTAGCAACATAGACGATTGCGCCCACACCGCTTGCGCTTAAGGAATTATGCTCATCTAAGTAGTCAGCAAAGAGAGCGCGGACATTGGCCTCATTCTCATCGCCGATGGCTAAGATGGCGTTCTTTAAGGCATAAGCGTTACCGTCGAGCATGCCAGCTTCGTAAGTGTTCTTGCGGTCGTTAAAGCCCTTTACACCAACGAAGGAGGCCTTAGTGCCAAACTCAGGATCAACAATTAAATCAGCACCGTTTAAGTCCATGGTGGTGACGGATAAGGAGCCTGCGGAGCTATTGTCGCCATCCGTGCCAACATAGACCTTGGTGTCTTCAGCGGCCTCAAAGGTATTGGAGGTAACCGTGCTGCCGCCAGCGATGGTCAGGGTGTTGCTCTCACTGTTAGCAGCTTGCTCCAGAGTAATGGTGTAAGCAACGATGTTGCCTTGGACGAGTGACTCAGTGCCACTACCAGTGGTAGAGCCTAAGGTCAGCTCATCGGCGGTTAAAGTGGTGCCCTGAGCTTGGGTTAACTTGGCAGCAGTTAAGGTGTTGGCACCCGACTCAGCGGTGTTGACCAGATCACCTGTTAGAGTAAGCTCAGTTGCCGTAATGTCCTCTGCAACGGTGACCGTACCAGTACCAATGGTAACCTTATCAAGGTCAATCTCACCGGCAACAGTTTGAGTTGCGCCCTCACCGGCATTTAAGACGGCCGAAGTGCCAGTAGCACTGCCCGTCTTGGTTAAGGAGCCGATAGTGCCTGCACCAGTTAAGTTAACACCAGAGTTTTCAGCTACAGAAACATCAGCGACCGTAGCCGAGCCACTTGGGGTGGTAGCAGCTTGGTAAACGAATTGGTGATCACCATCAGCGCTGTTGCTAGCTAAGATTAACGAGCCCTCAACATTGACCTTGTCGCTGCCCGTCAGTGCAACGGAGGAAGCGCCCATGCTTAAGTTAATGGAGGAGTTCTTGCTGGTGTCAACCGCTACGGTTAACCCCTCAAGCTTATCGATACCTTGGACGTTGTTTACACCGCCACTTGCTAAGGTATCGTAGCTGACGCTGCCATTGCCGCTGGCAATCTCCTTTTCCAGGTCCGCGCTTAAAGCGATATCGATCTTGCCAAAGTCAAAGGAACCCTTAGTAGGATCCTTTACTAAAGCGGTCTTAAGGGCGCTCAGCTTATCGGAGGTCAAGGAATTGATATTCAGTTCACCTAAGTTGAGCTGTAAGGTACCGCCAGCCAGTAAGTCAACCTTTTCCTTATTCCAGCCACCGAATTTACCACTATTGCTGCCCGAGGTTACAACAGAAACGGTAGTGTCAGCTGCGGTAGCGCCTGATGTGACGTTAATGAAGTCATCTAAGGCGTCTTCTTTGGTGATGGCAAGCGTACCGCCGTTGTTGATAGTAACGCTCGTTTGAGTCAACTGGACATCGTTGGCGTACTTATTATCACCATCAGTTTTGCCTTCATCACTCAGCTGATCATCACCTTCAACGGTTAAAGTGCCATTAATAGCGATAGTGCTGTTACCACCAGAGGCTTGACTGCCTAATAAACGGTCAATGGTCAGAGCGCCATTAACGGTGACCTGAGCGTTATTGTCGAGCATTAACTCATCGACGCTGCTAACATTGCCGTCGATGGTAGCTTCACCGCCACTGCTAACGCTGATACGGGCATTATTAAAGTTCCATTTGCCAGTAACGTTTAAGTTACTCTTGCCCTTGGAGTTGCCTAAACCGACATTGATGCGATCGATATTGTTGAGTTCGCCGCCGTTAGCGCCAGCTTCAAGTTTCAGAGTAGCGTTACTTTGATCGGCAGATGCGTGGATGCGTAAAACTTGGTCTGCGCTAGAGCCATTGAGCTCATCGTGAACCGTAATGGTGCCCGAGTAGAAGGTAAAGCGCTTATTTTCTTCACTGCTGGCATCAATGTTTAAGGTGCCAGCGTCTAAGACAAGCTTGTCGGCCTTGTAAGCCTTGTCTAAGTTGATAGTGCCAGCGGCGAGGGTGGCAGAGCTCTTCGAGATGGTAAGTTTGTCGACAGATAAAGCATCGTTGGCGCCGATGATGCGTAACTCGTTGAGGTCAACCTCGCCATCAACGTTAATTGCGCTGCCACCGAAGGTTACCTTACTGTTTTCATCTGCAAATAAGCCGTTGAAGTAATCTTCGGAGACGCTGATCTTATCGGTGTAGATGTTGACGGTACCAGTGTTTTCCATCGAGCCGCCAGTTAAGGTCAGGTCGGCTAAATGATCTGAACCACCGATGGTTAAGGTACCTGAGTTGGTGATATCAACGTCAGTTAAGCTGATCGTGCCCGAAGCGTGGGAGTAGGTATCTTTACCATTGGTTGGGTTATTAAAGCCGTTCCAGTCGCCGTCAAAGACAAACTCACCGCTGCTGCCAACCTTGATGCTACCGCCATTCAGTGAGGTGGTAGGGCCGTAAATACCGCCCTTCTTGCTATCACCTACGACAATCTTAGTATTGGTCAGCTCAACACCGTCACGACCACGGATAAAGGCGGTCTCGAAATTCTCAACTTCAGTGGTTAAGGTTACAGTCGTTTCTTCATTTGATTTAGGCTTGGCACCATTGAAGTTTAAGGTACTGTCTTGCACGATCAGGCGATCGTTGCTCTGTAAGAAGCCGTAGTCCTGGAAGGTAATAACACTATTGGTTGCTGCGATTACGTTTTTGTCACCATCACCGAAGCCACCGATCACATAGGCACCTTGATTGTGAGCGGAAACGCCGCTAGATTTACCGATAGTGAGTTTGGTGTTATCAAGTTGGATGGCGCCGGTTTGTACAGTGCCTGAAACGTTGACCGTGGCACTATCAGCCTTAAAGCTAGCAGTCCATTCAGAAGCATCACCGCCACCTTGTCCATCAACACTATCGCCGACGATGTCGCCGCTAATGTTTAAGGTAGAACCTGAGTTTGCGGTCAGCACACCACCTTGGAGGATAGTGCCGGAAATGGTTAGGCTGCCACCTGCCTCTACGGTGATATCGTTGACATATTTGTTGGTTTTAGTGCCTGATAAGGTGTTGTCCGCACCAGAGGCTACAATGTTACCTGCATTGACGGTTACAACGCCTGTTTCAGCATTAATGGTCGAGGCGCCGGAGCCTAAGTTACCAGAAATAGCAGCCTGAGCTTGGCCTGCGGCTAAGCCGGCGGTTAAGAGCACAGCAGCGGCGATGCCCTTAACGTAGGCACGCTTAAAGATGGCACGGTATTGAGCCATTAAGAAAGTGAGGGCAGAAGAAGTTTGCTTCACTTTTCTGATTTTCCTTTGGTATTGGTATGAGTAGGCACCAAGCGTAAGCTTACGCCGACCTCGCATCGATGAATGCAGGGCTTGTCGCAGGGCGTGAGCTTTGTGCTTGGTGCTAAGATGCAGCTGAGACGATGGACTTCTGCTCTAAGATTTGGCAATTGGCAGGTGTACCTTACTTTGGTATAGGTCGAGCCGGGAGCAGATAGGATATTCCTACTGTAGCGCAGGTAAGAGACAGTGCTTGGCCAAAGCGCTTAGGACGCACCAAGTCGAGCCCAACAGTGCACAGGACACTGGGGCTTGCCTTAAGGTCAAGCTTTAATTCCTTTGGTAGTTGTTGGAACTTGCGTCCTTAATCACAGTGAGTGCTGGTGTTTTGGTGCGCTCAGCTGCGTTTCGCTTTTCTTAATTTTGCGTGGTATCCAGTTAACGCAAATCGCGAAACTTTACGGTTTCTAACGGCGCGCGACGCTCGGAAAGATAGGTAAAAAAAAAAATGTAACTACTTAGAGCTAGCAAGCTATTTTTATGGTTCTTTTGGCGGCCAAATTTTAAGCTTCGATTTTGCGCCAAAAGCATTGGCAGGGCCATGGTAGCAGTAAGGGCATGGCAGCAGCTGTATTGTGATCCGGTACGACCGTATCGTGAGGTGTTAGAAGTCTTCGATCTGCGTGTGCTCAATCAAATTGGGACAGAGCGACGTTTTGTTTTGGGACGGTGCGACAGTTTGTTTTAGGACAGAGATGACTGTTTGTTTTAGGCCATAGTGGCTGCATGGTGCTGGGGCTTGCTGGTGGAGAGCCTAGCCCAAAGGTCCATATGTCCGTAAAGGTTATTGTGCACGTGCACGCTTGCATGGCGAGCCTCCAAGTAGAGGTTGATTCTCTGGAATACGACAAAGGCGTCAGCGCGCACTTGGGCACGCTGACGCCTTTAAAACCTACCTGAGCATGTAACAGCTCACTGGCTAAAACGGCGCACTGGGTAGTTTGCCGTGGCATAGGGATAATCTCCAAGCTGTGCCTTTTGAGCTGGCATGATGGTGAGCCCCTTGAGCTCGCTTTAAGGCTCACCCAGATGCTCAGCTAGTGAGCCAGTTTAAAAGTATTTAACGCCGTGCTGATGGGGCGATTTGCCGGACAATCCGTAGATACAAGCCATCCAATTAGGCTTCACGAGGCGAGCAGGCACGTTAAAAACTTTTAAACTCCATCACTAGGGCTTACCAGGCCTAGGTTAATAGGCTTGAGCCCATGGCTGTAGGCCGATTTGATGCAACATACAGCGCCATCTTGAATTTTGTGGTCTTGTGGGCTGATTGGTTCGCATATTAGAGTACAATAAAGCGAAAGATTGGAGCTGATATGGGGTTACCGCAATTTAGTGGGGATTCACTACTTTGAGTTCGCATTTGCTGGAGGCCACCTTTGTCAATACCCCACTATACTGCGGTGAGCTCGACATGATATGTTGGCATGTTCAGTTTAATCAGTGATTACTCCTTGCGAACCTCCATACGGATCTTTCAATTAAGGTAAGACGCCTATGATTAACGACAATGACAATACTGCAGATGTTGGCAAGGCAAAAACTGATGCCAATGCTTTGAGTGACCAAGCAGCTGGTGCTTCTCATTCTAAAGAGGCCAAGGTTACTAATGGTGCAACTGAGTGCAAGGATCAACCTTCCGCAGATTGTGCGGTAGAAATCAATTTCAATGATGTTGAAAACGATCCTGAATTTGAAGATCCAACCATTCCTCGAAAATACAAATATGCAGATCGGTGTGCCCTGTCATCTGCAGGTGTTATTGCAGGTGGTTCATTATATTTAATTAACACCGAAAATTCTACTAATACATGGCAGTTTCAATCTACTGCTCTGGTTGTTGCGCTTGCTATAATTTTCTGGATTGCTTGTGGTGCTTATATTAAAGATCTTATGCATGATGATAAGGTAAGGGCTATGAAGCTGTTTATTGCCAAGAAGAAAGCTGAGCAAGCAGCTAAGGATACTTGTCACTCATAAGTATCCTGTGACAATAATAATAAGGATTCAGGTGAATAGGGGGGTCAGAGTATTTATGTTAGAACATGTTTTCTTAGTTTGCTTTATTGTTGGTGCATTTGCGGCAGTTTTTGGCACGATGTGGTATGTGCTTCACTAATTTAAGTTAAAGCTAATAATGTAGAGTTAGTTGGTGTTAAAGTAGATGTTTGCTTTAACAGTTTTACAAAACTCTCGATATATAAAAGCGCTCTACTCCTATTATGGTGTTGGGTGCTTTTTTATTTTTTGATTGTGAGGAATGTTGAGGGTAGGGCTAATTTGAGTTGGTTGCAACTCACAGGCTAAAACGGCGCCTGAGAGCAGGTGCCGTGGAGTTGGGGTAAGCCCCAAGCTTAGCTTTGAGCTCTAGCCTGAGGACGGGGCTATCAGATTGAGCCCTGAAGCTCGATTGGGACTTACCTTAAGTTGCAGCCGATTTGAGTCGGTCTGCTGTTTCTAAGCTTTGCGCTGACGCGCGCTCTTAGAAGGTGAAGCGAGCGTTAGCCTGAGCGCTGAACTCGTCAGTGTTGCTCGAGCCGGTGTAGCCTAAGCCAACACCGAAGCTGAAGCTGTTGCTCTCAGCTTGGACGCCGACAGTAGCACCATAGGTGAAGCTGTCGAAGATCTCAGAGCTTACGTTGGTCGACAGGTTGGTGCCGCTCCAAGCAACTGTGCCCTCGGCCTCGTCATCACCAAACTGGCCGGTGACGTGGAGGTCTAAGGCTGGGGTTACGTTCCAGCTCTCGCCTTCGATGGTCTTAGCGAAGGT
>CALXXU010000013.1 GCA_944392765.1 uncultured Anaerobiospirillum sp. | reverse complement strand
ATGTCTAAGCATCATCTCGGTATTGCCGCTTTCATCCCTACGCTTACGCATAGGGAATTTCGCGGCATTTAGTTAAAGCTCATGGTTCACAACTTAGTGGAGACGGGCAAGATCAAGCCAGAGGCTGAAGCTACGTTGCTTCAGGCCATCATGGATCGTGAGGCCCAAGGCCCAACTGGCATCGCCGATGGCATTGCGCTGCCGCACGCTAAGGCCGATTGTGTCAGCGAAAGTGCCTTGGTTATTGCCAAGCTTGCCCAGGGCTTAGACTTTGCCGCACCTGATGGCAAGCCTTGTGATTTAGTCTTCTTGCTGGCAAGCGTCAACGACGGCAATGCGCACCTCAATGTCATTGGTCGCTTAGGCCTGATTCTCAACGATCCTGAGAACGTCAAGCACATCCGTGAGTGCAATGACCCATATCGCATGGTTGAGATCATCGCGCACGCTGAGAAGCACTTCATCACTGATGCTAACAGCGCAACTCCAGTTCAGGCCTAATTAGCTCAAACTAAATTAGTTGAGCTCAGCTCTAAAAGCCATTGCGGTGTCCACTGCAATGGCTTTTTAGTCCTTAATGCGTGTAGTTGAGGAGCTCAATGTCGCCGATCTTGGCCTTGATCGCTTGGGCCATCTGCTCGTGGTTGGGGCAAGGGAAGTTAAGCGGCACGCCCTTGCTGATGCATGAGGCAAGGGCAATTGCCTCGGCGCCTTTTTCCACCAGCTTTTGCGCGCGCACCACGGCACGCTTACCAGGGCAGCCGCCACAGCTCACCACACCCACAACTTGGCACTCACCAAGCTGGGCAAAGCTGCCCTTACCGTGTGCCGCGCACGCAAGACAAGTCGTGGCCGGGCACAAGTCCTCGGTTTGCTGGCAGCGAATAATTCCAACTTTCATTAATCTCCTCCGACGAACATGAGGCCGCAACAGTGGGGGCCAGATTTCTTTGCTGAGACGTTTAGGCCGACTTGGCGGCGCGTAAGCGGCGCATCATTTCCTCTAAGGTGGCACGTGGGCAGCCGATGTTGACACGGGCGTAGCCGTCAAAGTGCGAACCAAAGTGCGAGCCCTCAAGCCAGAAGATGTGGGCCTTATTGATCAGGAAGTCTTGCATCTCCTGTTCACTGGCGAACTCATCGCGCAGATCAAGCCACATGAGGTAGGAGCCCTCGCGAGGGATGATCTTAGCCTTAGGGAATACGGTCGGCAGCTGCTCTCGCAGAAACTCGTCGTTGGCGTTGATGACAGCGTTCACCTCATCCACGTAGTAGCCGCACTTTTGGTAGGCGACCTTCATCAGGGCGTTACCAAAGATATTGGTGTCCTCTTCACCGGCCTTAACGAAGGCTTGTTCGATAGTGTGGCGCAGCTCATCGTTAGGAATGATGAGGTACGAAATGGCGCAGCCCATGATGTTGAAGCTCTTAGCGGCGCTGTTGACCACGATCAAGCGCTCTTGGATTGGGCCCTTGATATCGAGCATTGAGATGAACTCGTGGCCTGGGGCGGTGAAGTCGCAGTGGATTTCGTCCACGAAAAGATAGAGCTTGTGTTTGACGCAGAAGGCGGCGAGCTGCTCTAACTCGGCACGAGTCCATACACGGGTGGTTGGGTTGTGCGGCGAGACAAAAATCATGAGCTTGGTGGACTCATCAACTATGCTCTCGAGTTGCTCAAAGTCAATGGCAAAGCGGCCATCTTCACGCAGCACTAATGGCGGCTCGACCGCGACGCGCTCTTGGGACTGAGTGGCGCTATCAAGGGGTGGGTAGTAGGGGGTGTGTAAGATGACCTTATCGCCCGCTTGGGATAAGGTGCGCACCACGACGCTCGCGGAGACCACGATGCGCGGCGAGTGCAATACCCACTCAGGCTTAATCGCAACGTGGTGGCGCGTGCTGTACCATGAAACCACGCCTTGTGCAAACTCGGGGCTTAAGGTGGCGTAGCCGTAGACCTTGTGCTCGACTACCGCGCGCAACGCATCAACCAGCTCTGGGGCAGCCTCAAAATCCATGTCAGCGCATCCCATTTGGATGCACTCAGTGTTGCCAAGTGCGCGGTCAGAGCCATCCCACTTGTAGGAATCAGTACCACGACGGTCAATGACTTTAGAAAAATCGAGCATGATGCTTCCTTAACAAATTACAGCTTCCACGTCAGGGGTGGAGACGAGGCCAATGCCCACATCTGGGGTTGTGATGGGGCCAATTAAGTTAGGCGGTAGCCTGTGCCTATTGTAATGGAAAAGCCCAGCGCCATGACTGGGGCTGGGCTTTATGAGTAGGCTAGAGCTTAGCTTTTAGCCTTTAATGCAGATGCACTCGATCTCAATGCCGACGGCCTTTGGTAAGTCCTTGACCGCAACGCAGGAGCGGGTTGGGAAAGGCTGCTCAAAGTAGGTGGCATAGACCTCATTGATCGCGGCAAAGTCGTTGATGTCAGCTAAGAACACCGTGGTCTTAACGACGTCGCTTAGGCTAAAGCCTGCCTCTTCAACTAAGGCCTTTAAGTTACGTAAGCTCTGGTGGGCCTGGGCTGCAATGTCCTGTGGGATCTCGCCGGTGGCTGGGTTAACTGGGATTTGACCCGAGACAAAGAGCATATTGCCGCTCTTGATAGCGGAGCTGTAAGGACCGATGGCCTTAGGGGCATTGACCGAGCTGATAACTTCTTTTGACATGACAACCTCATATCGTTGTGAAAGATTACTTGCTCTCTAAGCTACTCAGCTTGAGGGGCCTTGTCAAAGAAAAGTGATGCGCGTGCTGTAACGGGGCAGCTGTGCTCCATGGTCGTACCAAGGGATTTTTTTGTCGATGCGATCACAAAAATCGCTAGGGGTGTTTTAGGTGTAACTACACTGGATTAACCTAGCCATGCTGAAAAATGACTTAAAAACCGCTGATTTATAGACAGATTTAACCTTTTTGCTAAACTGAGCCCAACAACAGCGCCGAACCCAGCGGTGACGCCAAGAACCGCTCGGGCGCAGGCTCAGATGAGGGCGCGTGACTAGCTAAGGGGCTAAACCCGGCTCAGGCGTAAGTCCAGATAGGAGCGAGGAAGCTGTTGTGCGACAAGAGTTCAAAAAGTTCAGCGCTGTGGGTTCGGGCCCACAGCCCTTTTAGCAGGGATGGGTTATGAGCAAGGTTCGTGAGTTACGTGATTCTGGTTACCTATATGATGGCACTGCCGATGAGCCAGAGTTGGCCGCTGAGCGTACTAAGGCTAAGGATTTGTGCTTTGAGTACAACTACCAAACTAAGCCTTCGCAGGGTGAGCGCCAGGGCCAAATCTTAGACGAGCTCTTAGGCAAGCACGGTAAGAATACCGCGATTTTGGCACCTTTCTTCTGTGACTACGGTTACAACATCGAGGTCGGTGACAACTTCTTTGCCAATCACAATCTGTGCATCTTAGACCCAGCTAAGGTTCGTATCGGCAATAACGTCTTCTTTGCCTCCAACGTCAACATCACTACCGCTGGTCACCCAATCGACGCTGAGATGCGCAATAGCGGTATCGAGTACGCCTACCCAGTTACTATCGGTGACAGCGTTTGGGTTGGCTCCAATGTCTGCATTTTGCCAGGCGTTACTATCGGCTCCAATGTTGTGATTGGTGCAGGTTCCTTAGTCAATAAGGACATCCCAGATGGTGTCGTAGCTGTCGGCAACCCATGCCGCGTCCTGCGCAAGATTACCGCTGAGGACAAGAACAAGTACTTGGTTCCACCTAAGTGCTGCCAGAAGTAAAAGTTTTACACCTCCAGTGAAACGCAGTCGATTACACCACAGGACTGCGGCAGCAAAGCCTAGTTGAGTTGAAGCTCAGCTGGCTTTTTTTTGTTTTTGCCTTATTTTGGATCAGGCTATCAGTGAGCGCACGCTTGTTGGGCAGTAACGTCGCGCTCGGGGCGGGCGCCTATAATGCGGGCCTAGGCTTAAGGCCGCAGAACAGCCGTTTCGGGCCTGAGCTATGTGTGGCTTAACTGATCGAAACGCTGCGGGTCGAGGGGATCGATTGCTAAGCGGTCGTGGTTTCATCACAGAGGATTATTGCTTCGATGCTCACTTTTAGTAATGCTAAGTTCCGTTTGTCCGATGACCTGACGGTTTCCATTGATGCCCTGCAACTCCATGATCACGACTTAATTGTGCTCTTAGGCCACAATGGCTCGGGCAAGACGGCGCTGGCACGTGCGTTAGCAGGTGAGCTGCCTTTAACCTCAGGTGAGGTCAAGCGTGAGGGCGCAGAAAGTGGTGCAGAAAGTGGCGCAGAAAGTGGTACAGCTGAGCGTGGCGCTGCTGAGAACAATGCGCTGGGCTATCGCGCGCAGCTGGTGTCCTTTGAGGGCCAGCAAGAGCTGTTTGAAGCTGATTACAATATGCGCAACAGCGACGCGACCACTGCTAAAGAAGAGCAGGGCTTGCTGGCGCAAGATTTATTAGAGGGCCTGGACCCTAAGAGCGTGCATGAGGCGATAGTGGCCTTAAACCTGGCACCACTGTTAAATCGTCCGATTCGTACTTTGTCCGGCGGCGAGGGCCGTAAGATCCTGCTGGCGCGCGCCTTGGGTGCTAAGCCTGATTTGCTCATCTTCGACTGCCCTTTTGATGCGCTCGATGTCGAAAGCCGCAAGCAGCTCTTGGAGATCATCGGCTATATCCATAAGTTCTACCGGGAGCCAATTGTCCTCATCGTCAATCGTCCTGATGAAATCCCGGCCGAGCTGACGTCCTTGGGCTTAATCTCTGATTTGAGCTTAACCAAGCTCGATACGCGTGAGGCCTTATTGCAAGATCCCGAGGCTAAGGCCTTACTGTACTGCGGTACTTTGCCGCCGGTGGCGCTGCCTGAGCCGCCTGCCCAATTTGCCATTAAGCTCAGTGACCCTAATGCCCCAATTGTGGCCTTAAACAAGGTCAATATCACCTATGAGCGCCCGGTTCTCAAGGACCTAACCTTTATCGTCAATCCAGGAGATCATTGGCAGATTGTAGGGCCAAACGGTGCCGGTAAGTCGACATTGCTCTCGCTCATCACCGGTGATAATCCGCTGGTGTACGTCAATGATGTCACGGTCTTTGGCTACAAGCGTGGTAATGGTGAGTCGATTTGGGATATCAAGAAGTGCTATGGCTGCGTATCTGGTGCGCTGCACCTTGATTATCGCGTCAGCTCGCCGGTACTTCACGTGGTCCTTTCTGGCTTTTATGACTCAATTGGTCTGTATCAGCAGCCAGGTGACCACGAGCTTGCGGTGGCGCGCGCTTGGCTTAAGTTGGTGGGTCTCGACCAAGACGAGATGAAGTCCTTTAAGGCCTTGTCCTTTGGTCAGCAGCGCATGTTGTTAATTGTGCGCGCCTTGGTCAAGCAGCCGCCATTACTCATCTTAGATGAGCCGCTGCAAGGTCTGGACGCTTATGGTCGTGCCTTAGTGCGCTCCTTTATCACCTACATCATTGAGCGCGGTAAGACCTCGATTCTGTTCGTGTCCCACCACGAAGAAGACGCCCCTGAAGGAATTAATCACCGTTTAACCTTTGTGCGTGATGACGATGGGGTTAATTACCACATCGTGCAAGAGACCTTGACGCCGAGCCGCCCTGACTAAGTCCAGACTTTACGTCAGGCTTTAGGCTAGGCTTTAGGACAAGCTTTAGAGCATGTAAGAGGCCAAGTTATTAGCGCTTCGACCAGCCTAGACCTGACACTAAACCCAAAGCTTAGAGCGAGGATGCTTCGAGCTCGCCTGCTTTTAAGCTGATGACTGCCCCAGCCCACTTAGGTGCGCTGGGGTTTGTTGTCTCTGAAGGAACATGAAATAAAGTTTCACCAGCATGGGGCACTGATGGTTTATGGGGGACATAGTTAAAGAAGCGTGCCCGTGCAAAATGTACGGCGTTGCGACGCGGTGTGATCTTAGTCACAAAGACCTAGCAGCCCTCGGTTCTTGTTGGGGACGGGATCCGCTTAATGGCGCTGTTCTATGTAGCCTTTGTTTAAGGAGACACGTGGGTAAAGACGTAAAAATGCAGCGTAGATCACACTCGGTCAAAACGCCGTAGCAAAATGTGAGATGACTCAGATTTTTACCGGCATGTCGGAATTGTAGGTTTGATTTTTGATAAAAAGTGGGCAATTATGAAAATGTAAACAATGTTACTTTTTTACAATTTTCTCGCAACGCTAAAAGGAGCATGAGACCTTGGGTCTTGTGCTCATTTAGATTGGGTAGGTGCTGTCGCTCAGCGCTTACCCCGCTAAGGTTGCTGCAACATATGCGGAGCGGGTGCTCCATAACTGACTGACACTTGAGTGGATTAGCCTAGGAAAAGGCCCTAGGGTAATTTCATAGCTTGAAAGATGAGGCTGTAGCATGCGGCAAAATGCTAGGGCAGATCATGATGCGGGCGCTCAGTATCGCTCCGCGCTTTGCCCTCAATGGTATAAAGCTAAGCAACTGGCCTCGGGCGGTGATAGGGTGTTGAGCACTACGCTAGACTGGAACTACGCTCAGAGCGGAGGCACAGCCCGCCATGCTGGGTTAGGGGCCTCACTTTTGTGCGCGAATGGCGCTTCGCTCACCAGTCAGGTGCTTACAGATGCAGCCTGGGAACTGCCTTACTTTCTGCCTAAAATCGCTGTACGGAAAAATTATGGGCAATTCCTGCCTGCTTTAGCTGGGCTGCTCTTTGCCCTGTACGCGGTTAAGGATCAAGTCTCATCTAGCTACTGGGGTTGCTATGTTGCGTTAAAGCTGGGCGCGTTAGGGCGCCTGAACCGCATCGTGATTGGGAGTTAATACCATGATTTGCTCCTGTCTTGAGTTGGTGGAACGCATCTTTGAAGTGGCCCACTGTACCGTTGCGCTGATTGACACTAAGTCCAGTCGGCTCTTGCGTTATTTCCCTGATCACCTTAGCAGCCTCACGCACGAGTGCCTCACGAAGCGCGCGGCGACTATGGCCGGGCGGGTCGGCCAGTTTAAGCCTATTGAAAATACTCAGGATGTGGCCTTGCTCGGCATCGACTCCACCAAGGTCTTAGTAGTGGGGCCGACCGTATTAAAAGACGGTTCCTTATCTCACTTTGAGCTCAAAGATCTCAAGTATCTTAACTTGCTCTTAGAGACTTACGCCAGCAGCATTTCTTATGATTTGATCGGCACCCAAGATCCTGCGCCAGCACCTAAGCTTTCAAGTGGAGAGGCCTATGAGGGTGGGGGCGACTTGTATTTGGAGGATAAAGAATCCGACGAGTGGCTGGCTGGATTGTTTGCCGCTTTTGGGGGTGATTTGCGCGCTGCACCGGTGCTTCATCACAATCCGTACCGTATTGAGCAAGCGATTAAAGAGGCGGTACGCTTGGGCGATGAGCAACTGTTGCAACATGCTTTTGCCATTCCCGTCACGGGGCGTGAGGGGCGCTTAGCCTTAGATGAGCTGCGCTCACTGAAGAATCACGCCAATTTGGTCAACGTCATTTGTTCGCGTGCGGCTATTGAAGGTGGGGTGAGCTACGAAGATGCCTTTCGCCTATCGGATCAGCTCTTTTTAATGGTGGAGAGCCTCAACAGCAACGATAAGGTCTTTGAGGTGCGCTATGCCATTGCCCACGCCTTTACTATGCTGGTGCAGCACCATTTAAAGGAGCATAACAAGACCGAGGTCAACATCAAGGTCAAGCAGGCGATGCTCTATATTCGCCAGCACATCTACGACAAGATTACCGTAGCTTCGGTGGCTCAAGCGGTCAATTGCCACCGCAACTACCTCCAGCGCCTGTTTAAACGCGATACCACTTTTTCGGTGGTGAGCTACATTCGCAGCGAAAAGCTCAAGGTGGTCAAGGAGCTGTTAGCGCACTCTGATGAGAGCGTTAGCAATATCGCGGCGCTCTTGAATTTTTCCTCACCAAGTCACTTGTGCACGGTCTTCAAGGAGCAGGTGCATTTGACGCCCGAGCAATACCGGCGTCGTCATCGCGCGCCCGGTTAGTGTTAATGCGTGGACTAAGTCAGAGAGCCAGAGTCTGCCTGCTTGGGTGAGTGCCGTGCTCGTTAAGCGTGCAACCAAGCTAAGCCCACAACTATGCCATCCCGCAACTGTGCCCGAGCACATCCAGGCTAGCTTTGGGATAGAGCTCTGGTAGGTTAGCCTGTAATTAGTCAATACCGTCTGGCCCGTGCGTACGTGGTGGGACGCGCTCTTTAGTCCTGGTAACGTTTTAGGCTAAAATGCGCATCCCCCATCGACTTGAAACCAGGGCGACGTCAGAGGAGCTCCGGTATCAGACCTGGAGATTAAGATGCAACCTTTAATTGAGCAAATTGGAGTCCCTGCCTTTGGGCAGTTACTGCGTAAGCGCCGTAAGTCCCTTAAGTTGACCCAGGCGCAGCTCGCGCAAATCGTTAATATGCGCCAAGCTACCATTTCCAAGGTCGAAAACAATCCATCCAAGTGCGAGTACGACACGCTCTTTCGCGTGTGCTCTGCTTTAGATGAACGGCTGGGGTCAGCGGAGCTTAAGGACTAAGCCTGCTACCTCTTTGCCCAGAGCGCTCGCTTTTTAGCCCAGAGCGCTCACCTCGTGGATTGATGCTTCAAGTGGTTTTGCGCTCACTGAAGCATGGCTGGAATGCGCTTTGATTGATATTACGTATAACTGCTGTAGACTCAAATAACAAGAAATACCAGTGTTGTGCGCAAAAAAAAAAAAGAAAAGCGCGATAAAAAAGCCCAAGTCTGACCGGGCAGATGCTCGGTCAGACTTGGGCCGGGGAGCGGGCGCTGATCACTTGCTATTTGAGGTAGCGCTCAAAGAAGTTCGTGACGTTGACGTAGTGTTGCTTGGTCTCTGGTGCGTCTGGATTGAAGTAGTACTGAGCGTGCGAGATGCCCTCATAAACGACCAGCTCGACTGGACGCTCGGCCTTTAGCATCTTTTCTTGGACGCGCACCGTGTTGCTTAAGAACAAATCACGAGTGCCCGAGACTAACATCAGTGGTGGGAACTTGGAGTAATCACCATAGACCGGCGAGAGGTATGGATCTGTGAGATCATGGCCATTGGCATAGACTAAAGCGGCTTCCTTGAGCCAGCCTTCGTAGCTAACTAAGACGTTGTCGTCGCCTTCGTTGCTGAAGTAGGTATCACCGACTTTGCCGATGTCACTCCAAGGCGTACCGGCCATGACCGCACCTGGGAGTGGTAGCCCACGATCTTGGCATTGCAGCGGTAAAATCAGGCTCATGGCACCGCCCGTGGAGGTGCCAAATACACCGATCTTCTCAGCTGGGACCGTCTTGATGAGCTCTTGGTACACGGCAAAGCCATCGTCAATGGCAGCTGGGAATGGATACTGTGGCGCCATGCGGTAATCGATACCGATAATGGTGTAGCCACCAATACCTGCCAGTTGCACTGCTTCAGTTAAGCCGGACTTGCCTGGGTTTAAGACATAGCCGCCGCCGTGGAAGAAGACTAAGACCTTGTCCTTTTTGTCCTCAGCTTGATTAGGTGGGGTGATTCTAAAGCATGGGACGCCCGCGAGCTTCTCCTCGGTGACCGTGAGGTTATAGCGCTCGACCATAGCATCGGTAAATTGTTCGCTGCTTGGGATAAAGCTTTGGACAAAGGCATCCCACTCCTCAGCGTTCTGAGGGTGGACATCCCAACCAGTAGCTTTGGCATTAACCATAGCCGCCAGCTGTGGGCTGACCGTATCAAGGGGAGCTAATTGGTGGGTGACGACTGAGGCGTCGGGCTGGGTGGTGCTGGTGCAGCCCACCAAGGCAAAAGCTAAGGCTGAAGCTAGTAAAGTCGGCTTAAGCACTTTGGTCTTAATCATAAAAAAATCCTCCAAGCACACAGGCGCTGCTGTAATGAACTGACTTTAGCACCGCCTGCCTCACAACGACAATTGCGCCGCTGCTATCTCTAGAAATAGCGCCACCGCACAGCAGCCTGATACCCATGTCTCAGGTATCAGGCGCTGTCGAAACGCTCAGCCTGTTACGCACACAAGCTTAAAGCCTTGATAGTCAGAACTGCTTTAGCAGTTAGCGTCATGAATGATGCAGTATAGTCATTCTTGTCTGTAAGCTTATTTTACAAAATAATTGATTTAGTGCACTGATTGCTTGTATTTGGGATAATGGTTTTGAATAATAGATAAAAATAAAACAGCCGAAGCTGTTTGTATTGTTTGGTGTTTAGTTTATTTGGTGCTGGATACAAGTACCGATATTTAAATAATCAGCTTGACCATATGTAGAATTTAGGCTAAAATCTGTCATAGATTTTTACCAATTATATATTTGGATAGAGGCTCGGTCTGTTGCAAAACAGATTCGAGCTTTTTTTATCCTTGGTTGAACGGATGACAACTTGAACGGATGGCATTAAAGTACCCTGTCAGTAATGTTGCCAGGCTTTGGTTTCAGCAGTTAAGCTTTGAGCAAAAACAAGTATTGGCTCAAACCGCTGAAATAAGTTACTCCTATCTCTGCCGCATCTTTGCAGAAAAAAGTGATATGACTTATTCCTTAGCTTTCACTATTGTCTCACTAACGCATGGCACATTTCAACTCAAAGACATTTGCCCTGAGCTAGATGGTGGCATGCAAATTGAGGCGCGATCTTTCAAAGATAAGAAGTTCTCGTTAGATCCACTCTCCATTATACCATTTCCAAATATTTGCGGTAAAGCTTAAAAGGCCAGATATAAAGGCCTTATTCGGTGCTTGATTGTAGCACTGAATTCGATCTATGATCGTTTTGTGACGAAAATGTCATTTTGCGCCGAAAGCCGTAAATCCGTCATTTTGGCGTTGTTTACCAGCATTATAGACGATTTAGTGACATTTTCGTCACATAGATGCTAGGTTTGTACCAAGGCCCAGACTGTGGGCTAAAGGAGTGACTTCCATGCCTAAATTAGCCCGTGAGATGAGCCTTGAGACGATTTTGCACGGAGACTTGCACAACGGCCTTCATGCTACTGGCCAGAGCCAAGGCCTTTTCGTTAGTGTGAGCAGCGATAAGAGACGCTATGTTGTGCGCAAGCATGTGGGCGATGAGGAGTACACGTGCGTTTTGTGCGGTACTGTTCAAGAGGTGAGCATTGATGATGCTATTTCTTGTGCTGAGCTGATTAGCGTAGCGTTTGCAAACGGTGATTTAAGCAAACTCAATGAGCTTAAGTTGCCTGTAGCTATTGAGAGCTATTCATCATCTAAGCGTGTAACGCACTGCGGTAAAGACAAGACCTTGCGCGAGATTGCTTTGGATGTGCTTAATAATCCCATGCTGAATCAGAGCGCCGCTCAAGACCAGGCAAAGCGCGTGTTAGACCGCAAGTCTTTGATCAACAAGTTCCTTTGTCCGCTCGATGGGAATGTGATTGGGCAGAATAAGTCTTTGCTTGATCCCAGCACGTCGATTAAGGATATTGGCCCAGATCAGTTTGCTGAGCAATACTTCCATAGCACTAGTGACCAATGTCACTCACGTGATTACAAGTTTCGCAGTCTCATCATTGAGATGCTGGAACGAGCTCTGGCACTGGGGTGCTATAGCTCTGAGGATGTGCAACGTTTTAAGCTTTTGACTGAGCACATGAGCAGGCAATCATATAATCACTTGCCGGGGCTTGATTATCAGCTTGTGCCGTCATTTATCTGTGACCTTTATCACTATGGTAACGGTGACGGTATCTTTGAGCGCCAAAACCACAGCGCTAAACTTAATGAAAACGCCATCGCTTATATCTTCTCAATCTTAACTGCTGCTCGTTCACAAGCAGTGAGGCTGATGCAATGGCAGGAGATTGATTTTGCTCGTGGAATTTGGACTATTCCGATCGCCCATGACAAAATCAAGGAGCCGAAGCGCATCAGATCGATTGTGCTATCACCCGGAGCTTTGGCCTTGCTTGAGTTAGTCAAGTCCGAGCATGGTGATTGTTCACCTGAGTCTTACGTTTTTATCCCACCGCGCAAAGGGAGCACCCTCAATGATGCTGGCTTCAAATCTTGCGTTAAGCAGGTTAATGCCAAGCGTATTGCGCAGGGGTTAGAGCCTTACGTTGATCCTAACAGCCTTGATAAAAATCATCAGCCCCGAATCATTTCGCAGCATGCAACCGCACGCGCTTCATTTGATACTTGGGCTGCAGAGCACGAGGGTCAAAACGAGAGCTTTCGTCAGTCTGTGTTTGAGCTCTGTTTGCTGCACCAGAACGAAAACAATTGCCCATACGGCCGCGCCTATAACCGCAATGAGCTGATCGAAGATCGTCGCGTTGTGATGGAGGCTTGGAACGACTTCTGCTTGTCTGAGTGCCCAGAGCTGCAAGCTATAGCAGCTAAGTTCAAACAAAAAGCAAAATAGTGATAACTTGACCTAGCTTTTTTATTTAATCGTTTAAAACGCCGTCATTAATTTATCAGCTATTTAATTAAATAAAAGGAGTTGATAATATGACTTTACCTGCAAGAGACTATGTCGATTACAATGTTAAATCTTCCTCCTATTCTGTCGAAGACAAAAAGGCTTTGCGATTAATAGCATGTGAATTTATACAGCGGATGATTGCTTGTCCTGAACTTGCCCCAATGGGATATACTGAAGATGTGTTAAAAAAAATGCTTGTTGATAATTACACTCTCAATCAAGAGGAATTTCAAAAGTTTGCTGTTCATGCTGAAGCTTACTTTCGATTAAAGGATGATCTTGCTAGTCAGGGTTATAAAATTTTTGATGCATATATTGAGTATAAATGCAGCTCTGACTCTATAAGATTAGAGAGAGCAAATATGATGGTTGATTACTTCAAATTAAACCAGCATTTACTTCCAGATGCAATTTCATACGATATTCTTACATCAGAAAAATTTGTTGAATTGAACTATAATCATCTATCCCTTTTGTGGTGTTATGTTTACGATATGAAGCTAAAAGGAGTTAATGTGAGTTTGTTAGATAACAGTGATCCAAGAAGTTTGTCTAGCTATAGTAATCTAGCAAAATTACGAGTTCCAAGGGAGTAACGATTTATGAGTAATTTGCATACAATTGATTACACTGATCTAAATATAAAACTATCGAAATTTATCGATGATGCTGCAAAACTTAATAAAACTACGGATGAACTTAAGAAGGATTTAGAAGCTCCATATGATACAAGTAAACTGTTTCCTAAAATTGTATCTCCATCTAAGTATATAAATAAAAAGGAGTTAATTATCCCAAAAGATGATGAAGTATTGTTTTTTAGTACACTTGCGTCTTTAAAAAATTCTCATTGTCCCTTTTGGATCAGTGTTGACGATGTTGTTAAATTTAATGAATTTAGCAAAGATGTTAAAATTTTAGTTCCCTTTTTTGCGAAAGATGAACAATACTATAATAATAAAGATTCAGATAGTTCGTCGAATAATTCATTAAGCAATGATGCCAACAAATATATCAACCTCAAAGATATCATGAATTACAATGAACTTTGTAAGTTAGGAATCTTGCCTGAGCCGTTTCTTGATGTAAAAAATCCTCCAAAGCCGAGCTGGAGTGTTGATGATAAGCTAGAACAGGTTTTGCTTAATAATAAAATTGAAATAAGAGAGCTTGGAGCGTGTTTAATTCCTTTTGTTACACGTAGTGAAGTTCAAACTAGTCTCGTTTGTGGTTCAAATATTATTATATATAGTCCACCATCTTTCTTTTATGACGACCGCAAAGATTTTTATGCAACAATTTTTCATGAAATGATGCATATTCAATTAATAAAAGATAATCTATTAGGTAATGATACTAGTGACTTTATATCCGATAAAATAAAACAAAAAAATGAAATTGCTGCTGAGCTTGGATCTTGTGTGCTCAATTCATTACATGATCAAAAGGGAATACCGAAGGAATTAGATGATTTTGGTAAAGCTTTTTTGTACACAAATGGAGTGGCGAAGCTAACTGATGATGAGCGTAATGAAATAATCAGTGCTACACATTTGGCTATAAAACATATAATTGAAGCTTTTCCCGAGATTGTTAATCCAAATTATGAGCGTAACAGTGAGGAAACTTCAGAAATGTTGTACCAAGAACAAAAACAGTCAAATGATAAGATTAAAGATGCTTATACAAAGCAGCTAACTCTTGCTCGTTCAGTTGTATTTGATTCATCTTCACCTGCTTTGAAGTTGCAAATTAAAGCTGAGTTGGAGCGACAAGCTGCTAATGAGCATGTTCATTTACAGCAAACAAAGCCAGCGGGGAAAGAGCTGGCGGCGGCCCAGCCTGAGCGCGGCACTAAGACTACTGCTCAGACACCAGCTAAGACCAGCGTCAGCAAGCCCCAGCCTAGCAAGACCAAGGAGCCATCCAAGAGCCGAGACATGGAGCGCTAATCTTGAGCGCAGCTGTGCGAGCCAAAATTTGGCAATTTCCAAAAGAAAGGGGAAGCCTAACGTGAGTTAAGCTTCCCCTTAGTTCCTTGGTTGAGTTTTGAGCTTGTCACGCCAGTACCTCTGGCCTTATTTACTTGATCATCGCCGTTTTGGACTTATCGACCTGAGTCTTTACCAAGCGCACCACGTAATCTTGCTCAAAATCCTTGAGTGCCAGTTTGCCTAAAGCGATATCTTTGAGTTTTGACTCAAAAACGGCGGTTAGCACTGGGTTTTTGACCATATCTGGCAGATTTTGGAGCAGTTTGCGGCCTAAAGGCGTCGCAATGAGAAATTTGCCCTTTAGCGCGAGATACTTCTTGCGCTTCAATTCTTCAATGATCGCAGCTCTAGTCGCACTCGTGCCGATGCCATCGCCTTCCTTGAGCAAGCGCTTATACGTAGGATCATCGACCACTGAGGCAATATTTTCCATGGCACGGATTAGGGTGCCTTCAGTGAAGCGCGATGGAGCCTTAGTCTTGTCCGAGGTGAGAATGACCTTGAGCAGGGGGATGACATCGCCTTGCTTGCAAGCAGGAAGCTTTTGCCCCGCTGGCTTTGCTTCACCGCCATCTTTACCCACAGCTTGAGCATCAGGCTCATCATCTTTGATCACAGCTTTAAAGCCTTGACGCAGTACCACCGAGCCGGAGGCGGTGAAAAGGAAGGAACCGACCTTGATGCTAAGCTTAGTCTGGCTAATCTTGCATTTAGGAAAAAATTGGGCCAGATAACGCTCCACTATGAGACGATAAACCTTTTGCTCGTCGTCACTGAGCTTAGCGCGATCCGTAACTTGCTTAGTGGGAATGATGCCATGATGCGCAGTTACTTTGGCATTGTTCCAAGTTTTGCTTTTGATGGATGGATCTGCTTGAGCAATGAGCCCCGCTAGGTCAGGGTTGACCTTGCTGAGTGCGCTGAGTACGTCTTTGGCCTCATTAAATTGCACTTCTGGCAAGTAGCTTGAGTCCGAGCGCGGATAAGTGGTGAGTTTGTGTGTTTCATACAAACTTTGGCAAATTTCGAGCGTTTTTGACGCTGAAAAGCCCCATTTGGAGCTAGCATAGAGCTGAATATCCGCAAGAGAGAGTGACTTTGGCTGATCTTGCTCTATTTCTTTGGTGACTACGGAGCTAACTTCACCTTTACCAGCCCCTTGCACCGCAGCGCCGATGCGCTTAGCTAATTCCAGATCGATGAGACGCCCTGAGCTATCAAGTCCCTTTGTATCATCAGGGAGCTTGAGCTGAGCTTCAAAGGTAATGCCTTGAGCCGAGAAGCTGGCAGCGAGCTTGTAATAAGGTACCGGTTTAAAGTTTTCGATCTCCTGATCACGCGTCGCAACTAGATTGAGGGTAGGAGTTTGCACCCGGCCAATTGCAAACAGCTCGTTGACCTTGCAGCGCTGAGCCGCAATGGTGTATGCCCGCGTTAAGTTCATACCGATGAGCCAATCAGCCCTTTGACGCCCTTTGGCCGCTAAGGTCATACCTTGATACTTCTTGTTTGGCTCTAGCGCAGCAAGCGCTTTTTTGACCGAGGCATCATCTTGCGCGCTGGCCCAATAGCGCAGCACTGGCTTTTTGTTGCCAAACTTTTCTAGGATCTCATCGACCAGCAACTGACCTTCTCTATCTGGATCGCCACAGTTGACCACCTGATCACAGCGCTTGAGCAGCGAGGCGATGACCTTGAGCTGAGCTTTGCAGTCCTTTTTGGGCAAAATTTCCCATTTTTGCGGAATTATCGGCAGATCTTGGAGACGCCAAACCTTATCTTTGCCATTTTTGCGCAGGGGCACGTCATCAGATAGGTAGAAATCAGGCTCAGCCAACTCAAACATATGCCCAAAGCACCACGTGATGACATCACCAGTTTTAGTTTCTTTATAGCTCTGGGTGGACTTGGTAACCCCGAGCGCGCCAGCAATAGCTTTGGCTACTGAGGGCTTTTCGGCGATAAACAAGCGGTTCATAGCTGAAGTTCCTTGATTGAATTAAGATAGGGCACGCCCAACACCAGCTACGAACAGGTTTTAACAGGCGAGCCCCTTACCTTGCATGCACATTCGGAGTCATGCAATCTTGTAACGCTTATTGCGCGTAATACCGTTGCCCCTCAACTGAGCCATCAACCAGCACTTCTGTAAAGCGGCGCACTGGAGCTAAGCCATGACGATAGGAGGTATCACCCACCTCAATCGTTTGGTATGGATGCTTTGACTTGTCAGACTCAAACACGTAGCCCGGCTTAGTTTGGATCGCCGCGCAGTAGCGCACTGTTTGATTAGCGCTGACTGTGCGCGAGGCCCAGCGGGTACAAGTGTTAGTCGGAGGCATTGTGACTTCATAGGCGCCACGCCAATCGACGGTCGATTGATCCAGATCTGCTTCAGGCAGTCCGGCCGGAGTTGGGTCGACACACAGGGCAAAATCAGGCAAATCGGTGTAACGACGTGAGCCATCAGCATGGAAGTCGGTGATGCGCGAGATGAATGCTTGCTTTGCGGCGTCGCAGCCTTCAGCGAAACCACTTGGCAAGCACAGGTAGATAGCGCACTCGTTTTCACGATTAGACTTGATCGCCGGGGATGCTGCTTGCGCCGGTGTAACCAGCGGGGAAAAAGTTGCAGCCAGCAAGGCCACAGCCAGTGCCTTTGATAGGAACTTAGCTTTAAGCTTCATTTTGATCTCCTTGCCCTTGTTTAGGAGGGCGCGTGTAAGAAAAGGAGTTAAGTCCACGTTGCAGCAAATCGAGTGATAGCTGATAAGCAGTCAGAGAGATACTCTGCTTGCTTGATCCATCTTTTGCGGTGTAACTGTGTTCTTTGAGCACGCCGGAGGCATAAAGCACCATGCCATCTTGCAGCAGTGTAGCTAAGGGCAGGGCCTGAGCATTGAAGCAGTCGACATTAAGCCAGACTGGGGACGGTGCTTGACCTTCACCATCTTTAGTGCCGATCGGGTGAAAAGCGCGGAAAGTAAGCAGTTGGATCTCCTTGCCTTGAGATTCACCCCGTTTTGGCACGATGGTTTTAACTTGCGCTGAGCCATAGACAATGAGTCGCAGGGCGAGGACGGCTGAATCTGAGTCCGCACCTAATTGCTGGAGCGCATCAGATGGACTAGCTTGCGTTTGGTTAGACTTGGTTGTTTTGGCCATAGGCACCCCCATGAATGTGCTGAAATGGTAGCAGGTGAAGATCAAGCGCTGGCTTGATCATCAGGGCTATTGATGTAAGTTCGATTGAAACTGGCCTGAGCCGCCGGGTCGACCGGGGCTGCATTGTCATCATTGTCATTGCTGATGTTGAAAGTTGGAGCAAGCCCCACGACTGGAGCAGTCTCATCTTTTTCCCCGCTGGCAGGCTCAGACTCTGGCTCTGGCTCAAACTCAGACTCTGGCGCAAAGTTCGACTCAAATTCTTGTTCTTGGGCACTAATTTCGGCCATTTGCTTATCTAAAAGAGATTGAAGTGAGGCCATATCGGCATCTAAGTTTGTAGTGTCAGGAGTCTTGAGTTGGGCTAATTCCGAAAGCTTTTGGTTGACCGCATCATCTTGAACATCGACCGGCGGGGAAGAAGTTGCAACGGCGGTATCTTCTGAGCCTTGCGCGGCGTCAGACGAGGCGGACTCATCTTCTTGCGCTGGATTCTCTGGACTTTGTTCTGCTGGCGCCGAGCTGGCATCACCCAGAGGAACTTCACAGGCTGTGTCATCGTTTTCGGGCTCCACTGGCGCCGAGCTCTGGCTTGTGCTCTGGCTGGAGTTACTTGGCGTGAAGCCCAGCCCCATTTGTTCGATGAAGCGATCAACATCTTGAATCGGGATTTTGGGCGGTTCAAGATTAGTGCGCGCCATGAAGGCTGGATCTTCAAAATATTTGATTTTGTCGCAAAGGATCGGCTTGCAGTTTTCGAGTGACACAATTTCGCGCCAACGGCCGAGTTCTTTGATCTCCTGAGGCAGCATCAGAGCGCGCTTTTGCTCTGATGTGTTCTCTGAGCGCGAATTGCTACCACCACCCATGCCGCCGCCGTTAAAGCTTTTGCCCTTGCTTTTGCTTTCCACTGTTTGATAACCGAGCATTTCCGAGTATTCATTTGCATCGCTTTGCACCACCGGCGAAGGGGCATACATGATCATGAGCGCATGGTTAGCCATGAGCGTGATCGCACCGGCTTTGGTGTATTTGTCCTCAAGTTGCGACTTGTTTTGGATGATGGTTAAGACGCGCATGTTATAGCCTGCCTGATACGAGATCGCTTGCTGGATCATGTTGACCCGGCCAATCGCTGTGAACTCGTCCAAGATGAGCAGGCACTGGTATTTGAGCGACGGATCTTGCTGAGGCAGAACTCTGGTATTGAGATTGAGCAGCTGATCAAAGAACAAGTTCACGAGGACGGAGGCATCTTTGAGCTTATCTGGCGTCACGCCCAAATAGATGGTCATACGCTTTTTGCGCACATCGCGCAGATCAAAGTCGTTTGCCGAGGTCGCACAATCCACACGCGGATTTTGGAAGATCAAGAGCGGGCCATTGAAGGTCGAGACGATACCGGCCAACGTATTATCGGAGTTATTGATGATACGTTGCAGCGCATCAGCACAAGCCGAGCTAAAAGGTCGACCTTGATCGACTGCTTCTTGCAGCATTTCTTGGATGTGTTCTTTGAACGGCTTGCCCTTGCCCGAGGCCTGACGCAGGATCTCGCCCAAGGTTTTGGGCAGCGAGGGGTGCTCCAGTACCATCAGGCACAGCCCACGAAAAAGATCTTTTGCGTTCTCTGACCAAAACTTGTCGTTATCGTTTGCGCTACTGTACAGGGCCGCCGCGATCGCATCAACATCGCCGATGCGTTCTGCTGGCTTATCGCTGATGTACGAAAGTGGGTTATAGCGGTGCGTACGCCCGTTAGTATCAAACGGGGAAAAGAGATAGACTTCTTGGCCATGCTTAGCCCGAAAGCCCGAGGTAATATCGAAGTTTTCAAGCTTGATATCGAGGACAACGAGCGAATCTGAATAGTTCAGACAATTGGGGATGACGACGCCAACGCCCTTGCCCGAGCGCGTAGGAGCCGCGAGCATCACGAACTGATAGCCGCCATAGGTTAGATAGTGATTTTGGTATTTGCCAACCAAGATGGTGCGCTCCAGACCATCTTTAGGGTTGATCAAGCCTGCCTCCTTGATCTCCTGTAATGTCGCGAAGCGCGCATCACCATGCAAGGAACGTTTTTGGCGTTTGCTGAGTAGCAACGCAGTTAGACCGATCGCCGCTAAGACATATGGGCCGAGGGCGCAACCGATGACGGAGAAGCGAATGAACTTGACCGGGCTGGACTTATAAGCGCTGAAGTATTGCCAGATGGTGAAAGGACGCACCTGATCTAAGGGCATTTTGTTGAGATGGAAGAAAAACAGGCCCGAGCCGTAGGATGCGCCTACGATCAACATCACGCCGACCAGCGCGATAAAGCCGACCTTAAGCAGCAGCTGACGTTTATCTTTGTTCATAAGCGCTCCAATCGGCACACGGTGCCGAGTTAGTCTTGAGTTTCTTGCAGCGAGTGGGACTTTGAGAGGTTGAGTTTGTAATAAGGGTCATACCACATTTCTGTGATATGACGGCCTAAGCCTGACTTCTTGTCATTGTGGATACAAATCACGATATCGAGCACCTTAAAGAGCAACTGCCTGATGACATCATGGGGCAGGGACATGCCGACCGGCGACTGGAGCACCTTGAGTGCGAGGTAATCGAACACGCCTTGACAGGTGCCCGCGTGACAAGATGTGATCGTGCCCCCGTGCCCTGAGAGGCAGACATTGAGGAAATCAAATGTTTCACCGCCACGCAATTCGGCAAGCAAGATACGATCGGGCTTCATGCGCAAACACGATCTCATTAATGATGCGGCCGTGATGATGCTATCTTCCTTTGCTTCCGATGGATAGAGCAGGTTGACTTGGTTTTTGTGATTAGGCAGGCCCCACATAAGCTCTGGCACGTCCTCAATTGTGATGATGCGCTCGTCAGTCGGAATCGCTTGCATCAGTGCTTTCATAAATGTGGTTTTACCTGAGCCCGTTTCACCCGCAATCACGATGTTTTTGCCTAATTCCACTGCTCTGATGAGGAAATTGGCCCGTTTTTGTGCCAATTCCGCAAGAGTTTCACAATCTTGCATTTGAGCCCCGAGATTGAGCAACTCCTGATCAGCATCAGGCAACTCTTGGACGGTGCAAACATGGTCAAAGAAGCCATCTTTGACGTAGCTATCTAAGGTGCGCACAGTAAAGCCGGGTTTTCTGATCGTGATCGAGATCGTGCCATCTTTACACGCCGGAGGCATGACAAATTGCGAGCGCTCACCATGCGGCAGCACTGCTGAGACAATCGGAGTCGACTCCCCAAACACGGAATTAGCGAAGGTAGCCACCGCCACGCCCAGCCGCATCAAGTGATCATAGCTGAGCTCTGGCACATCATAGCTGCACCACTTGCCTTGACGCTCAACAAACACCTCAAAGGGCCGGTTCACGCAAATTTCGGTGACGTCAGACGCATCGAGGTAAGGTTGTAGTGGCCCCAGCATGAAGTTTACTGATGTGTCTTTGCCCCCGTTTGCCGTGCTGGCAACAGTATTGGCCATAAATCCCCCTAATAAGCGCTGACCATGGCCGCCGCGTGGTTTTGGCCCCGCTTGACGCCATAGACTTGCGAAAAGTTGAGATCACGAGCCACGAAGATGGAGACGCGTTCACCTTGATTTTTGATGAGCGTAGGAGGAATGTTTCCACTTTGCGCCATCGCTTCTTTGATAATCTCGTCCATGCCGTTTTGTGTGTTCTCGTAGGTCACATCACCGTTATTGTTGTTTTCTTGGGCTGTGTTCACGATGTATTGGAAGCCGTCCGAGATCAAGGAGAAGAGCAAGGCATTGCCAAAGCGCTTGAACCAGTGATAATCGACATAACCGCCCATACCTGCACCGCCCATGGCATCAGCCACCGGGGAATTAAGCTGGATCGAGACGCCGTTTGGGGTACGCAGTTCCGTCCAGAGCATGAAGATGCGCGCTAAGCCGTTTTGCACCGCGCCTTGATACTCTCCAATTGCTTTGGTGCCCCGTTCAATGAGCAAGATGCGGCCATTCATGGAGTAGATATCACGCGGGATGACGCAAGTGGTCATACCCGGCACAGTGGTATCAACTCTAGTTTCTAAGATGCATTCAATGACGGTGCCCTTAGACAGGGTGAGGCTTTGCTGCTTGATGATGCGAGCATCAGATGAAGGCGTTGGGACGGCGTTTAGTTGTGAAGCCAAGGCCCCGCTTGAGCCTTGCCCCGCTGGCATCGATCCATTTAATGCGCTGGCCCCATAGGCCGCATCATAGCCTGCAGTTCCAGCCGCAGCACCGTAGCCTGAAGCCGTGCCCGAGCTTGCGCCATATGAGCCACCTGAAGTGCCCGTGCTTTGCACTGCACCCATCATAGGAGCCGCAAACTTTAATTCCTCAAGAGTGGGCAGCGGATCTCCATTGGCGTCGACATTGCCCGCCGCCGCAGTCGGAGGCGGCATAAGCACCGGAGGTTGAATCTCAGCGGGGGCCGCTGGCTCAACTGGCTCATCAGGCTTTTCGGGCTCTGGCGGAGCCACGGGCAGTTCAACCGCAGCCAGCTGGCGACTACTGGTCAGTGAGTTTGAGACCGGTGCGCTGGCTTCAGTTGGAGCAACTTCTGGTTGTTTGAAGAATTTGAACCAGACGATCAGGCCGACGACGAGCAGCACGAGAGCGAAGAGGAGCAAAAACAAGCCCTTTTTCTTGTTATCGTTGCCTGCATTACCGCCACCGGTAACCGAAGGGATGCCTTGACTAGTCAAGTTTTGCTCAGACTCGTCACTGGCCCCAGCCGCGACGCTAGGAATCGGAGGCGGATCTGCTTGAGCCGAGTCGGATGACTCTGAGCTTTGCCTGGTATCACTTGATGAGTCATCATCATAGTACATACCCGCAGCAGTGCTAGTGCCATCGCTGGCCGCACTAGTTTCAGCGCTAGCAGCACTATCATTTGCCGTGCTATCACGTTCAGAGTCCTGAGCATCTTGGCCGGTAGGCTCTGGACTTAAGCCACGCATTTCGGTTACTAAGTCTAAAGTGTCTTGCTTGTCTTGATCGGGCTTTTGGCTCATCAGTCATCACCCCTTATTCCTTGATGGTGCGCGCAACCCCAGTAACCGAGGTGCTATCTTTGAGCGCTTGCTCATGACGCACGCTGGTTTTGCCCACCCCTTGCGCAAACTTTTCGTTGTATATGCCCACCACATCCGAGCCCGCGCGCAGGCGGTACTCTGGATAAACCCCGTGAACGACGAGCGTATCTTGCTCAATATGAGTGTTCACGATAGCTTCACCATCCGAGGAAACCCGATAAATAGCCGGAAAATCGGTATTGGGCCTAAACTTAAAGTAAGTGAAAAGGCCATCATCGAAGGCTTGCAGCGGAGCGAGCTGACGTGAGCCTGCACTTTCGCCAAAATTCATGCTGTACGCGCAGTTTTTGAGATGCGGATTAGTGGCAATATTGGGATCGGGCTGATTGAGCAGATCATCTAGCAAGCCTTGCTCTAGCTTAGTTTCATCGATCGCCTTATTTTCTTCGGGGTAGGAGAAGGTGAGCTTATAAGTGGCATTGGTAGGCTTTTCCACGAGGTAGACATCAAAGCTATAAATGCGCTTATTGGTCACCACGATTAAGTTAGTCGTGCCATCTTTGTCTTTAGGCTTGAGAAAAAATTGATTGTCGGCTGTGGCAAACTCCCACGCCGTGGAGTAGCCTGAGCCATAGTTCACGACCTTTTCGCCCGGTGCAAAGATGACTGTAGTGATGAAGCCGTTTGCGGCATTGAGGCGCGTGACGTTCTCTGAGTTGTATTCGATATGCTGGATGCGGTGATCGAGCTTTGAGCGCACCGGCGTTTGCAGCGCCAAAGCGGAGTCAAACCAGCCTAAGGTCACCAAGATGAGCCCGAGCAGCGCAAGGCGTGAGGTAAGGAGGTAAGCAAGCGCCATAGCTAGTCTCCTACTTTGGCAATTTCGGGATCAACGCGGTAAGACGTGACCTTGAACCCGAATGGGTTCACAATGCGGCGTTCTTCTGGCACTTCGTAGGTTGGGAAGTACTCAAAGCCGATAGTTGCCGTCCACCCTTGCTCAGACTCTACCGTTTGAGTGCGATTGTTATGCACCGACTTGGTAAAGCGCACCGTCGCGATGTAGTCTGAGTTAATCACGATGGAGCTGAGCTTAACTAAGACGCGGTAATCATCTTTGAGCCGCATTTCCAGACTTTCGGCATGAGTGCCGAACTGAGTGGCGTAAGGCTCAAAAACGTTAGGCAAGCTCAGTTCTCTGACCTTGATGTATTCTTGGTTTAATGTGCGCCAATCGTAAGTTTCACGGGCGAGCACGTACTGTGAGACCCAATATTTGTTCATCATTTCACTTACTGGGATCTCACGAGTGTTGGCAATACTTAAGACTTCTGCCATCCCAGTCGACTCATCGACCTTGATGACGTAAGGCGCCACGGTTTTAAGCGGCATCAGGCACACTAACGCGATGCAGGTGAGGAGAAAGCACGCCGCAAGGAGCTTGACTAAGTTCCATGCTTTGCGCTCTGAGGCCACCACCATTTGCAGCCGTGCCGACTCCCAGCTGAGCGCCGTTTCATATTGTTGCTGGCGCTTGCTGACAGCCTGAGGCTTACTTGGTGCCGTTTTCTTGTTCTTGCCAAACATAGTGCCACCTTATTCCTTGACTATTAGTCCTTGATTGAGTTCTTGCTGTAACTGCTCTGAGTTGATTGAGACCTTAGGGCCGACGGGCTGAGGTGGATCCGGCGGGGAAGAGCAAGCGGCAAGGTTCAGAGCAAGCAGCGTGACTAAAGCCATTTGGGCCGTGATTTTGCGGCCCAGACTTTGAGCCCCGCTTTGATTAGCGCTTTTCATTTTCTTTTTCCCCGCTGGCCTCATCCGAGCCAAATAACGACCCAACCACGCTATCAAAGAGTGATGAGGCGGTATCACCAGCCACCGCCCCGGCCTTGCGCGAGGTCGAAGGCGGCAGCACGTCAGAGGCCATCGAGCGCACGGCGTCAGAGGCGGAACTGGACGCAATATCACCGATTGAGTCCGAGGCCACATCAGCCGCCGATGACACTGCTTGAGCTCCAATTTGAGAAGCTGTGGCATTGAGATTAGGATCTTGGGTCGAGAGGCAGCCAGTGAGCGTGAGTGACAAGAGCAAAGCAACTGGAGCAAGCTTAGGAGCGAAAGTCATAACATCATCCTTTTGTTTGTGAGAGTGAATTAAGAGCTAAGGCCCAAAGAGCGATACGGCAGGGCGGCAATGGCCGCGTTATGATCACGCATCGCGCTGATTGTTTGCCCTAACATGGTTGTGGCAGGAGCCGCTAAGGCTTGAGTTGGAGCAGGAGCGGCCAGAGCTGCACTGAGAGCACGATTAGCGCGCATGTCGCTTAAAGCCAAGACGGTACTTGGGGCCGAAGTTTGTACTGAAGGCAAATCGGGGGCTTTGGCCTCCTTTGGCATTTCCTTAGGCTGGAACTTAAAAGGATTAGGCAGCCCCGGAATGGTGAAAGCAACACCGCCGACCATGGCCGAGGCAATTTCCGGCAGCTTGCTGAAGATGTAGCCAAAGGCAAGGCAGATAAGCAGGAAGGCCAAAACATTGTCCAAGATGCTGGCATACTCATCTTTTTCATCAATGGCCCGATCAACCTCAACAACATGTTGCTCAAAAATGTGCGCAGCGAGCTGAAGCATTGCCACCATGATGATGATTGTGAAAAGCATCGTGAGCACTACCTTGAGCCAGCCATCAAACCACGAGCGGGTAAGAGGGAACATCAGAGCGCACAGGAAGAAGGGGCCGAAGCCCAAGGCAATCGCAAGCCCGATCTTGTTGAGTACGATGATCGCAAAAGCAAGAATCGAGAGGATGACTGCGCCGATAAAGAACAGCACCGCAAGGAGCAAGATCATGAGCGTTTGTGCGATACCATCACCGGCCATCATATCCCACAGATCGAGCTCACCTATGAGAGTGATGAGCTTTACTCCTGAATCCATGCTGGCGCTCCAGATGCCATCACAAGTTTGCCACGCGTTATCAGCACCTGGGGCCACGCTATCGAGCAGCAGGCCCTCAAGTCCATTGATCGCACCGAGGGCGAAATGAACGAAATTGCCCGCGTTAAGAGCAAACATGCCGATTAGGGCAATCTTGAAAGCCGCGACCACGCTATCAGGGATAGCACCGGCCGCACGCCCCGTTAAGAACATGAAGCCCTTAAGAGTGAAGTAAAGCAGCACGCAGGTGAAGATAATCGGCGTGATGTTCGAGATCAGGGCAGCCGAAACATCAGAAGAGAAAGTGGAGATCGAATCTTCGATCATGGTGCCAACATTCTCAAAAGAAAAGCGGTCATCCATAGCTAATCTCCCATGATGCGACTTTGCTCAAAATTGAGCAAAAATCGGTAAAAACCGAGCGATTTTGCGCAAAAATCGATGATTTTTGGTCAAAAACACCCTTTTTCCCACCATAAAGCCGAGATGCAAATGATGCACTTCTGCTTTAGGTGCTAAAATCACGCAATTTTGGTCAAAATTGAGCCAAAATCGGTGAAAATCATGCGTTTTTGTGCAAAAATCGCTGATTTTTGGTCAAAAACGCTCATTTTGTGACATCTAAAGCCGAGCTGACGCGTTACTGCTGGCGCAGCGAGGCTTTATGGCTCCACACTGGAGCTAACTAAATCACGTAAAATCACGCAATTTTGGTCAAAATTGAGCCAAAATCGGTGAAAATCATGCGTTTTTGCGCAAAAATCGCTGATTTTTGGTCAAAAACTCTCATTTTGTGGCATCTAAAGCCGAGCTGACGTGTCACTTCTGGCGCAGCTAGGTTTTAGGGCACCACACTGGAGCTAACCAAATCACGTAAAATCACGCAATTTTGGTCAAAATTGAGCCAAAATCGATGAAAATTGCACGTTTTTGCGTGAAAATCGCTGATTTTTGGCCAAAACGTTCAGTTTTATGTAAACGGGAACTGGGAAGGCACTTTGCTTTCCAGTTCCCGCCCTCAAGCTGAGGCCAGCCAGTTCGACCGGACTGCTTTAGGTGCTAAAACACGTGATTTTGGGCCGTAATCGGTACCAAATCCCCAATGGCAGCATGAATGATGCGCCTTGATTTTTACAGTACGGTAAAAATCATGAGAACTGTGGCGACCGAGTATTAACGGCTTTTGCCCAAAATTTGGCCAAAATCGTGCGTTTTTTGTCAAAAATCAGTGATTTTTCGCTAAAAACTGCTGATTTTGCTTTAAATCTGGAGCCAATAACTGATGACTTAAGTGTGATTAGTAGAGTTGACTCCAGACTGGCTAAATTTGCGACAAAATGCCGCAAAATCGAGTAAAAATGACCGATTTTGAGCTAAAAACGCTCAAAATTGGCCGTTTTTACGAACTTTCGTCCGAACCGAAGAAGAAGCGTTTCACTTCATTCTTGCGTTGTTGCTGGATCGCACGCTCAACACTTTCGATCCGTTCTTTTTGGAGCTGAGTGTTAATCTGTGCCACTTGGATCAAGGCGAGCTCACCTTGAATACGCGCTTGCAAGTCCGCAATCTCCTTTGAGGTTTGACTGCTTTCGATGGTCGCAATCAACTTCTCAATTCGTTCAATCCGCTTTTCTGTGTTCTTGGCCGCCTCATTAAAACTGTATTCTTTGAGCGCGATCAGGGCCTGACTTGACTCACACAACTTGCGCGAGGCTGGTACCAGTGTTTTGCACGCAGCACCAAGGTCACGCTCGTTGTAAATACTCTGAGCTCCACTAGGCAGGTTAGCAACGCTGATGCTCCCTAAGTCGAGATCCTTGAGTTCTGGGAAGAGCTCAACTAACTCTTCTCCAATCTCAAGGGAGCCCTTGCCCGAAACGCCCTCAAGCTTTGAGGTCATTTCCTGAAGTTGCTCATAGTCCTTGAGCATTTGCTCATATTGTTGCTTCATTTGCATGAGTTGCTGCACCATTTGAGCAATAGCCGCAACGTCAATCGTAGGAATACCAGCAGCAAGAGCAGCTGGCCCGGTGGAGATGACGTAGCTTAGCGCGAGGGCCGCGCAGGCTAACTTAAATCGTTTGTGACGCATAAGACACCTCAAACCAGCGGGGAAATGACTGGGCGGCATCAGTGTGCCAGCCCACCTAGGAACAAAGGCAGCCAGTTAGCTGCATTGTCCCCATGCTCGTGGCGTAACTGCTCAACTAACAAGATATTGTCAGTTGAGCCCGAGAGCACCTTAAGTTCTTGTCTGAAGTCAGATAGATCAAGGCGGCAGAGCACCGAGCGATGACCTTGCTTGACTAACATCAAGCGGCTATCTTCACCCATTTCCGAGATGATCTTGTATTCGGCTTCAGTAACCTTAAAGCCCTTTACATAGTCATCCTTGTCGGCTCTGGGGTTAGGCAGAAAGATTTGTGTTGCACTTTGTTCAATTACTGCTTTGGCAATCGGCGAGGTGATCACGTCGCTAGGCGACTGAGTGGCGAACACACCAAAGCCGTTTTGCTTACGAATGGTTTTGAGCTTGTTAAAGGCGAAGTCGCTAAAGGCCTCGTCTAAGAGCCATTTCCAGAACTCATCCATAACGAAGAAGAAGCGACGACCATCGATCACCTCATCCATGCGATGGAGCAGGTAATAAGCGATCGGCGTGCGAACTTGCGAGTTATCAAGGAACTCTGTGCCATCGATGCCAAAGTTTGGATATTTGTTAAAGTCCAGTTTGTCTTCTGCATTGTCAAAGACCCAAGCCAAGTCACCCCCGTTGATCCAACGTTGCAGGCGTTTGGTCAAAGAGTTTTCGCGTTCTTGACGCGTTAGGCCTTCTGGCAGGTTTTGCGGCACGAGATACATGCGGCGGATATGCTGAGGCATTTGCATGACCGCGCGCACGGCTTCAGACAGCGCATGATCTTCTGATGAGGAGATGGGATGCTTATCCATCGAAAGCAGCAGCTTCATGAAGCTGATAAGAAACTGGATGTTGCCTTCAGTCGCAGGCAGCGCAAACGGGTTAAAGCCGGTAGGTTGACCGTTTTGCACCGTGAGATAGCCCCCGTCGAGTGCTCTAATCGCAATCTCAGCACCGCGATCCTTATCAAAAAACACCACCGTCATAGGCGAGCCGTCATTGCGGTACTTTTGGGCCATGCTGATCAGGAAATTGAGCAGCACGGTCTTACCTGATCCCGAGGTGCCGATGATAGTGGTATTAGCTAGCGTTTTCTTGTTAAAGGAGTTTTCGCCAGCGGGGGAAGTGTGAAAGTTGAAGTAATAGGGTTGATCCGACGGCGTTTTGAGCAAAGCCAAGGCTTCACCCCATGGATTACCGTCACGCTTACCACAAGCGAAGTTATGAAGCGGCGCCAAATGGCTGAAGTTAAGCGAGGTGATGCGCGCAAGGCGCGGCCGATACTCAAAAGCGCACGGTAATTGGGAAAAGTATGCCGCAGCCAGAGCTAAGGTGGAGACGAAGGGGATGAAGCCCTCATCTTGCAGCTTTTTGATCGCATCTTGCGCATTCTGCTTGACGGTCGCTAAGTCCGAGGCGAAAACCATGAGGGTGTAACTGTACTCGCCCATGGCAAAATCACCATTGACCACGCCATCAATAGCCGCACTCATCGCCTGAATTTGGCTGACGCCCGCATCTTCTGAGGAGATAAGTTGCTTTTGCTGAATTTGCAGGAACTTTTGACCCTCAATTTTGGACATGAAGGCAAAAGTTTGCGTTTC
Source organism: uncultured Anaerobiospirillum sp. (assembly GCA_944392765.1). Taxonomy (GTDB): domain Bacteria; phylum Pseudomonadota; class Gammaproteobacteria; order Enterobacterales; family Succinivibrionaceae; genus Anaerobiospirillum. The sequence continues at coordinate 13,534 of CALXXU010000013.1, read as the reverse complement.
GATGAAGACGTAAGGCAGAACCCGAGCCTTATCAGGATAGAGGATGTTATCCAAGATGCCCGAGAACGTCGACTGAGTGAAATCCTTGAGTTCGATGCATTGGGCGAACTCACAACCTTGCGCCGTTTGCAGTTCGAGCACGTCAGAGCCGATGAAGAGCTGCACCGCCCCTAAGGTCTCGTAAAGAGGGCCATTGGGGATCTGGACGCGTTGCATCTTGCCCGTGAGCAAGAAGTTGTAGAGTGAGAGTTGCTCTGAATAGAGCTGGCCATTGAGCTCGTATTCACCAAGGCGCCTAACATCGAAGCGCGAGAGCGTGCGCTCAAATTGATCGGCGATCTTGCTAAACTCCTCAAGTCTCACTTCTTGCTCATGACGGATGCTATCGAGGTTTTTGAGGTGCTTGGTATTGAGCTTATTACGCTTTTTCATGATGAGCGAGATATAAAGCTCAGTTGCAACCAAGCGCTCATGACCGATCTTTTGGTTATAGCCCAAGGAGAGGTCACGCGCGAAGCCATCTTGCGCGCAGGCCGTAAGCTCATCGCACATAGGACGGCGCAGCCGATGGATCTGCACCGCAACATCATTGCGCGCAATGGCCCGAAACAGCGTATTGGTATTTTTAACAGCATCCTCAATGGAGAATTGATCTTCAGTCTCAAAGGCGATGCCTTTGGCCGAGTAAGATGCCACTAGTTCACCATTACGACCCATGATGGTGCCCGGCGCAATGATGGAGGAGAGCCCGATGAAGTCGCTCAAACTACCTTCTTGGCGCATGAGGCCAAGCTTTTGCCTGATGATATCGGTCATAGCGCGTATCCTGATGTTTTTTGCCCCGCTGGCTTAAGCTGGAGTTGCATAGCCCAAGCAGGAGCCGATGAGTGAGGGCTAACTTTTGGTTTTGAGATCTTCTTTGTGATACGAGGTGCACGCCAGTGAAGAGACCCCGCGCCAATACTGCTTATTGCGCGCGCCCAGCACATTGACCTTAAAGAAGAGGAACAATTGCCTAAAGCGTTGGTCATCTTCTTGCGCGATCTTGCGCATCACAAACAAGACCGGTGCGCACAGCACCATCAGAGGGATCCAAAACCAAAACGCGAGCAACAAGAACACGCCGACGCAGCCTAAAAACGGCTTAATCGGGATGCCCCAGATGCAAGCTGGACGGGTAGCTCCTTTGAACAAAGGCGCACGAAAATCCATGGTTTAGCCCTCAATTGTCTTAGCCAACCAAGATCTCAGCCAGCCAAGGAGCAGCGCCGATCAAAATGGCGCCCATTAACGGGCCTCCCACTTCTTGCAGACCGGCACCCTTGAACAATGTCTTATAACCGGCCCAGATGACCGCGCAGGTGACCACAACCACCGAGATGCCTTGCAGCACGGTGAGGATCTCGTTAAAGAGCGTATTGACATCAGTGCCAGTGCCACCGGGAGCGGCCAAGGCCGGGCTTGAGATAAGAGAGCCCACCACAGCGGCAGGAACCAAAGTACGCGGTAAGAGCTTAGACAATTGCATAAAGTTATCTCCTTTGTTTGCCTAAGTACGATCAGCGTGAGTCCCAGCTCAGAGGCTGAGTCTGGTCACGCAGCATGAGTGATGATGAAACCTGAGATGAGTCCCAGAGCTCTGAGGTGCTTGAGCTCACAACGATGAGCGGAGCTGGACTTTGAGCAGGAGGCGGGGCCGCTGTGATGAGTGCAAGCGAGGGCACGAAGTTAGTTGCTTCACTGTTGGCTAATACTGAAGCAACGTAGCCAGACTTGATCCCATAGGTGATATTGCCCGAGAAGTAGCAAGATAGGGCACCTTGCAAGGCTTGCGCGGTGCGCTCTGGAGCACTGCTGTGCTTTGCTTGCAGCTGACTTTGCGCCAGCTGATAACACGAGCTCAGGATCTGAGCTGAAATCGTGAGATTAAGACAAGGGTCAAGCAGCTCTGGCCCGGCGAGCCCCAGCCGCTTAAAGTGTTGAGAGTTGACTTGGCCGAGGCCAACTGAAAAGGACTGACCTTGCGCGCTGAGGTCAAAGATGAGCTTTTGAGCTTGCTTAAGTGAGTCGGGATAGGACGAAGCGCCGCCGACCACGGCTATCGCCCAAGGGTGAAAGGAGCTTTCTGTTTTGACCAAGGCCGCTAAGGTATCTAAGGCCACATTGGGCGCGCACTTGGCCGCCAGTTCGTTAAAGACATGCACCGGCAGCGCTGGGCTTTGCGCCCAGCACGGGGCCACTAATAGCGTAGCGACAAGATAGATCTTGCCTAATGACTCCGAAACCTTTTGCATGCCGAACCTCAACTGCAATGCCGTGCATTGCTTGATAGATGCGCCCTATTCGGTACCACAATCAAGCACCTAACAAAGATTTTTTGGTCTGAGCTGTGGACTTTGATCGCATCAAGGTTCCGGCAGGCCACTCCGTGGGTGAAGCTGTAAGCATTGCCTGCGGATCCGGGTTTGAGTCTGGCTGCCTCTATCCAAAAGTGCATTAAGTCTGGACTCATCTTATTTACTTGGCAAGGTCTAAACTTCTATGCTTAACACAACTAATACTAAGTGCTTGGAACCCAAGCCCGCAAAGGACGAAAGTCCTAAAGGCCTTAGCTCCTATGAGGTCTTGCGTGCTGAGCAACGAGTGATTGCAGCTTTACTGCATCAACCTCAGCTTTTGGCTAAGCTTAACCAAGCTGATCATGAGCTTAAGCTCACCGGCGATGACTTCTCTAATCATTATTACCGCGTGCTCATGACGCTGGTGGACGAGTTTGCGCAAAAGGGTTTTCAGCGCCTTGATCAAGATGTGATCTGGAATAAGCTCAATATGCTCTTTGCGCTAGACTCGCGTAAGGAGGATGCTGATAACTGGGAAAATGTGCTTAATGTCCTCTGGGACATGGATGAGCCAGCGGGGGATGAGCTGCTCTTCTTTGAGCATTGCAAGACAGTGGCAACGGCCTCGCTCGATCGCAAGTTGGGCAAGGCACTCACAGAGTTATCAGCAGAACGTGCGGACAAGCATCCTGATCCTCATCTGCTCCTTGCCAAGTTCTGTGAAGCTGGGGAAAAACTGCAGGTGAATGCTTCAACCATCAAGCTTATTGGTGATATAGAGCGCGCTAATATGGAATATCGCGCCGAAAAGCTCGCGCTTGTCCGCCTGCGCTGCCCCACTGGGTTTCAGCAGTTGGATGGCAAAATCAATGGCTTTTATCCGGGGCGTTTATACATGCTGGCGGCGCGTCCGGGCATGGGCAAAACGACCCTTGGGCTTAACCTCATGCTTAACATTGCCACAAATCCCAATACTAACTTTCCAGTATTGGTGATATCACTGGAGCTTAACGCAAATCAGCTCTGGGAGTGGGCTTTGTGTAAGCTCGCTCAGCGCACTGCTGATCAGCTCGATGCGCTTTCGGTGCAAGATCTCAATGAGATCACAACGCGCACTTTGAGGCGCCAGCGGGGACGTGATGCGCCCGTGTCGATGCTGCAAATATGTCATCGCCTCGGCGGCTTGACTATGTACGATTTGCGCGGCCTAATCGTCAAAGCAGTGGCATCCTTTGGCGGCTTGTCTGCGGTCATGATCGACTTTGTACAATTGCTAGAGCCCAATGAACAAGTTCAGGGAGTTAATCGTGATCGTGAACTGGGCGCGATTGTATCTGAGCTTAAGAAAATGGCACAAAGCTTTAAGCTGCCCTTCTTAGTGCTCTCTCAGCTTAACCGTAATATCGAAAGTCACCGCCGTCGTGACAGTCGTCCAGTATTGTCGGACTTACGTGAGTCAGGCCGTCTGGAGATCACCGCTGATGTGGTTATGCTGCTGCATCGCCAGCCAGAGCAAGACCCAAATAAGGCCTTGCTCATCATCGGCAAAAACCGCTTTGGTGCAACGGGTGATGTGCAGCTTAGCTGCCAGCTTGACCGCTATACCTTCTACTAAAGGGGCAGGGTTATGACACAGACTAACGCCAGCCCTAAAGCAGTAGATAAGGCCAGTCCAAAGGTTGGGCGGGGTCGTCCGCGCAAGGATCCCTGTGCAGTGAAGCGCCAGTGCTCCTTTAGCTTAACTGATGAGTCCATCAGTCAGCTCAAAGAAATGGCCTTGGCTCAGGGGATCTCGGCCTCAGAGTTTTTAGGCCAGCTCATAGGCAAGGCTTACGCAAGTAAGCAACATCTCAAGGGGCTTGCTGCTCTCACCCAAGATGAGCGTGACGCTTTGAACAAAAAGCGCGCCGCTCAGCTGCGCAAAACCAAAGCACGTCAGTGCCATGTCGACGAACTCAATTTCAAGCGCCGTCATGGTGAACTGGGCGGCCTAACTAATGTCATGGTCATAGCTGCGCCTAAAGCTGTGACCGGCGGGGCAAAAGGTCATCAAGATGGCCTGCGCATTCCGGGGATCTTCTGCGCTAACTTAGGTGATGTCTGGTTAGTGCCTTACGGCTTGCTCAAGGGGATCGATGCAGTCGAATTGATCTCCTATCCGTGCTACGCCTCGGTTTTTGACTACTTTGCGGGGCGGCGCATTCCAGTGGCTCAATTGAGCTCCTTCATCGCTGCGCACAGTAGTTTCAAGCTGTCCAGTGCGGCCGAAAAGGCAACGCTGGCCAAGTTGGCTCAGCAGTATGAAGTCAACTTGCCTCAGGTCGACGAGTCTTATCAGCTCAGGACTAAGGCTCGTCAAGAAGATCACTTCAAAGAGCCGCTCGATGAGTTCTTTGAGCCTGATGATTAAGGGCTAAAGGCCAGAGCTGCCACTCCCATCAAGCAAATAAAAAGGGCACTGTAACAAGTGCCCTTTTGAATTTATAAAACTTCTATACTTTAAGCTCATTATAGTGGAGCGGCGGCCCGGATGCAAGAATGAGCTCAGTTCAATAGATGTGAAATGGGCTCAGGCGCCTCATGATTTTTACTGTACGGTAAAAATCACAGCACATCTTTGGCCTTGCGCACGAGTATTTAGTGCCGCCATGCTCCAAAACCAACGAGCTCAAAGAAGTGTTGAGGCACGGGGCATCAAGCAGAATTGCGCACAGATCATCGCTCCATGTCGGGGCTGCTCTTGCGTTGGGCTTTAGCTTTAGCCTGCTCGGCGCGTTGCTGCTTCTTGCGATTGATCGCGTGCTTCTGAGCTTGGCTCTGGGGCTTCTTCTGGCCGGTGCTCGGCTTGGCTGGGCCAGTGGTCTTCTGAGCAGTGCCAGTCGGCTGCTGGGACTTGGTCTGGGCTTGGGCCTGCGTCTGAGTTTGAGCCTTGGTCTGAGCTTGGGCTTTAGCCTGTGCTTGGGCTTTAGCCTGTGCTTGGGCCTGCTCGCGCGCTTTGCGCTCCTTGGCCTCGCGTTTCTTCGCTGCAATGAAGCTCTTAGCCTCGTTATAACGGCGCTCTTGAGCTGATTGCACTGGGGGCAAGTCGTCAAAGTGCTTTTTGAGTCCAGCGGCCAGAGCTTGCTCTGCGGCATCGCCACTTGAGGCTAGTTCAGATACGGCCTTAGCGGCATTGGCTTGCACCTGCTTGCGGGTGCGCTTGGCTTTGCTCAAAGCCTCGGGCTCGTCAAGCGGTTTGCCTTCCTTAAGGGCCGTGATGATCTCTTCATCTCGGGCTTTCTGATATGGGTGGGGCTGTGGCGATTTTTCTTCCCCGCTGGCCTTGCGGGTGGAGCCCTTGGCCTTAAGCTCTTCCTTCTTGCGGTGGATAGCCCATTTTTGCGCTTGCGTTTGCTCAGAAGTCTGAGCCCGTGGCTCTGCCTTCGTTGCGCTGGGCTCGCCCCGCCCGGTCTGCGCTGTGCCGTGCTCGCCCCGCTCGGTCTGCGCTGTGCCGTGCTCGCCCCGTCCGGCGGCTGGCTCTCCCTTCGCTGCGGCTTGCGCGGTGTTGGGTGTAGCTTGCTCACTTTCAACGTTAGTGGAGGTCTGACTTTTGGTCATCTCCTCGAAGTAACGTTGCTCCTGCTTAACGCGCTCAATGGGCTTGCTGCGCTCGCTTTGGCCGCGCACTGCCCTTGCGGTGGCATTCATAGCGATGCCATTGCGTCGGGCCAGAATGGCAAAACGCTCCCGCATAAACTTGAGGTCATCCTTGCGGGGGTTCAGGCGCTTGCCGTCCTTGTTGATGGCCTTAATCAAGATGTGCACGTGGGGGTGATCAGGCTCATTGGGGTGGTTTTCATCTTTCACATGCAAAGCCATGATGTAATCAAAACCATCGTCTTTGAGCATCTCTTTGGCAAACTGACGAGCGGTTTGCAATACCTTATCTGGATCGGTACCGGCGGGGCAAGAAAGAATAAGGCGGCGTGCATCTGCGGCCCGCTTGCCTTTTAAGTCATCGTCGGTGGCGGGCATATCCTGATCTTCAGCCCATTGCGCCATACGCTCGCGCATCTCTTCACGAGTAAGCTGCGTGCCGTCTTGGTCTTCGACCGCCATTTGGCCGTTACGCGCAATATAGTTGGCCGCCTCGGTCAAATGGTGGGCGGTCTTGATGCCAGTTGAGGCCTTATCAAACTTCACCACAGTCTCGGCGGCCTTGGTTACCAGTCCAATGGCTTTGAGTTGTGGAGTTAAGCCCGTGCCCTTCTGGTAAGTCTTCGCATTGCGATAGTTGCGATCTTTGGGCTTAGGGGCTTTGCCTGATGGCCTCTTCTGCGTGCTGCGCTTGCCGCCCTTGGCCCCGCCCTGTGTACCGCGTGAGCTGCCGCCGCTATTTTTCTTCCCCGCTGGTTGTTTCTTGCTCAAGGCCAGAGCACTTGAGCTTTGCGCTTTCAGGCTCTCGCCAAAGCTGTCACGAGCAACGTTGTGACCTGTGGCCTCACGCGCCTTCTTGCCGGTATTCAGCTGAAAGTGCTCTTTGTCGCGGGCTACACGCCCTCGGTGATGGTGAAAGATGTCAGGGAGCTTCGCTGGGGGCAAAAGCTCATCTAAAGCAGAACTACGACTCATGAGCATCCTCCGCCTTCATAAGCTGGGGCAAACGACGCTTAGCTTCGTGCACCAAGTCATAAACGTGCGTTAGGTGCTCGTCGATGGGCTGCTTGAGCTTCTTGCCGTCCAGTTGCTGCGTAAGCTCTTTCATCTTTTCATCAAGCAAGGAGAAGTGAGCTTTAAGCTCCAGAGCCAAAAGCTTGGCCTCGCCCTCAGAAGTCAGGGCGGGCTCAAGCTTGGTGGCCACAAGTCGCTTAATCGCATTCATGGCCTTGGCCACTTGATTGAGATTAAAGCCGACTGCTCTGAGCTGGGCATTGGATTGGAGCAAAGCTTGACGTTCTCGGCTACTGAACTGGGGGCTTTGAGCCAAAACGCCTCGGATCAAAGCTGCCACAGTGCGTGATCTCGTCAAGCCCAATTCATCGGCAAAGCGATCCAGCAATTCAAGCTCAGCGGTGTTTAGGCGTGTAAATACAGCTGTTTGAAATGGATCGCGTTGCAGCCGCTCCCTAGCGTTGCGATCTTGGGCCAGCTGATCTAGCGCCTCTCGTATCACGACTCGCGCTAGGGTGTTGGGCCGCTGGTCAAGCTTATCAGCCAACTGGAGCCATGCCTCATGCTCCTTGGCGCCTAAGCGTATGTAAAGCAATGGTGATTTCATTGCGCCTCCTAAAGGCACGAGTCCCAAGCTGCGCTCCGGGCGCGGCTGGGACTCGTGCTGTGACCGACTCAAAGCGCAAGCTTTGAGGCGACCGCCCAAGCCGCGTGCGGCGGGCGGTGTCTGACCGCAGTCCCGGTGCCGTGCACCGGGCTGCGACCGCGCGGGCCCGTGGCCCGCTGCGGTGTCCCCACATTCTCGAAAGTACCGGCCCCCGTGGGCCGCTACTTTCGTCAGAATGTCCCTCGGATGAGCAGGGTGGCAATGGTTCAAAAGAACGCGCTAGCGGCTCTTTTGCAACACATTGCCTATCCTGCACTAGCCAAATTCCCCCGCTTGCATCATCGATTTTTTTGCGACCGCAAAATTTTCGGATTAGGATCATTCATCATCTGGCTAACCTTCAATGATCCGATTCAGCGCAAAGCGTTCTGCAAGGATGCTCTCAACGCTACCATCTTCAAACTTTACCCAAACAAAGCCGTCTGAAGCTGGGTGTTGCTTGTAAAGCAACTCGGCCTCACGTGAGTCGACGTGTCCTAAAATCAGTGGGTGCTTAAGTTGCTCTGTCTCAGTGTCGTCCAGCTTCAGGTCAGGGGCGGCGTCTTCAGTCGGGCTCAAGTCCAGAGCGTCATCAAGGTTCAGCTCAGTGTCGTCAGTGGTACTGTCTGCGGCTGGTTCATCTGAGACTGCTTCAGGCTCGGCGTGCTGTGGCTCAGAGAAGTCCAGAGTTTCATCATCAGACTCAGCCATTTGGTCATCAGCAAAACCAAACTTAGGCTCAGAGCTCTCAGGACTGTCACCATCATCCTCGGATAAGGCCGTTTCGGCGTCTTGATTTTTACTGTACGGTAAAATTACGCCGTCATCATTGGCACTGGCATCGCCTGTGGTATCGTCCTCCGGCTCGTCGCTGTCGGCATTTTGCAGCAGTGTAGAGTCTGCATCGTTAGGCTTCTCGTTATCATTGGCCAGCGGGGGAAAAGTGCTTTGCTCAAGACTTGCTCTGAAGTTTCTGAGCGTCACGTTGTTAAGAGTCTCATCATCAGGCAAGGCCCCTATAAACGATTGCAGGTCATCTGAGTGCTGGTCAGCCTCTTTGACAAAATCGTAAAAGATACGAACTGACGGGATGCGATCCTTTAAGTCTTTAAGCCATTGGGGAGCGTCCTGCCATGCTACATATTGACTAACGATGTCACTACGCATACCTAGGTTTTGAGCGATGGTGCCCTTTTTCTCCCCCGCTTGTACTTTTGCGGCGATGAACTCGGCGATCTCGTAAAACTTGAGGTCTTCGCGCTTCATGTTCTCGGCCATTTGCCAATAGCCTAACTCAGCAGGCTTGGCATCATCGCGCACTAAAGATTGGATCGTGGGCAGGCTCAGCTCTTGGCACGCGCGGAAACGGCGCTCACCGGCAATGATGATGAAATGACCTTCCTTGTCAGGGTTCGGTCTGACGATGATCGGCTGCAAAAGGCCGTGCTGCTTGATGTCTTGGGCCAGCTCTTCTAACTTGGCTGGGTCAACCTCGCGGCGTGGTTGGTTGGGATCGCACTCGATCAAGCTTAAGTCCAGCTCTCTGAGCGGCGATGATTCGTTGTTGAGCAGTGGGTTGATCTCGTTCGTCTTCTTGATGCCTAACTTCAGGTTACCAAAGTCCATTTGATGTCTCCTTAGTCATTGAGGTAAGAAAGTGGCACGTTGTGACGCATGTTGAGCAAAGCAAGGGTGTGCTCATGCGATTTGGTCAGCTTGGGCAAGTCTTTGAAGTTGTTGCTAAGCCAAAGCTGGCGCACTAGTGCCCGGTAATGTTCGGGGTGCAGCTCCTTGCACTCGGCAAAAGCTTGCTCTTGCTCGGGGGTGGGGTGGGGCTCAAAGGTTACGTCTAGGCGCTCCAGTAGCGCAAAGAAAGTGCGTTTGAGCTCATACCAGCCTCGGTCTGAGTTGGGCATTTCCCAAACTGGGTGCCCTTCGCCTTGGGCTTCGGCGAAAACGGTGCGGCGCTTAATGGCGGCAAAGCACTCCTTCTCAGTAACGCTGATGGTGTTATCTGGGCCAGTAGTCACCACAGCCTCACGGATTGGTGTCAGTAGGTCAGCTTGTTTCTCGGCTAACTCAAGGCCTGCCTTGATCTGATAAGGAGTGCTTTCGACCATGCTCGGCAAAAGGCCCAAGTCGCCGTGCTCTTGGTCAAAGCGGGGTGCGCCGCTGGTGAATTTGTTAAGGCGGTCGTAGAGCGATTGCACCCCTGTAAGGGACTCATACAGCAATTGGATCGGGAAAATGCTGTGAGTGCAGTTGAATAGCGCGCACGTGCTGCGCATATCTGGATTAGGGTTGGTGTCAATGATCGCTAAGTCAAGCAGATCATCAAGCTCGTCCATGGCTTGGCTAAAGTAGCTGATACTTTTCACCAAGTCGGCTTCGTTTTGCTCGGTGTGATTGATCAAGTCCTGTCCCTGCTCTGGAGCTGGGATCAGCAATAAAGGGCACTCCGTTTCCATCGGCTGGGACTTGAGCAAGCTCACGCATCGCTCAAATTCAGGTTTGAGCAGATCAAGGGAACAAAAGGGCGCATCGTAAGCAAGCTTGTTCTTGTGTAACATGTGCGTGGCGTTGCCTTGGCTGTCAAGGTCGATGACGGCGGTCTTAATAGAGAATTGCTTAGCGCAGTAAAGGGCCAGCTGGGTGGCTAAGAAAGTCTTACCGACCCCGCCCTTTTCGTTGGTTATGGCCAGTATCTTCATGAAGTCTCCTAACGTTCTAACTCGCGGCTAGTTGAGCCTGCGGGGGAGTGAGTTTGATTTTGGGCCGGTGCCTTGCTCTGACGAGTACGGGCGGCAATACGCTCGTTCATGTCAGCGATGTCCTTGCCTTGGCTCGGCTTCGGGGCCCAAATGTTGGCTGGTTTGCCGGTGATCTCTGCGACGCGCTCGGCTTGGCGTTGGTGTCCTTGGTCGGTCTTGATTTGGGTGGCTTGATCCTTCTCGTTCTCGCCTGCGATCGTGACGCTCTGGGCTTGTTTGAGCAAAGCTTGAATGTTCTCTTGATCAAGGAAGCTTCTGACGTTTGCCCCGCCGGAAACGATCACGGTTGGGGCTAAGTCGCCTTGGCGCTTGGCTATCTCATGCAAGGCCAGAGCATCGGCACCGCCTTCGACGATCCAAACTTTGTTCGTCTCACCTAACAAAACCGGGGGAAAGCTCTTGCTAGAGCCTTTGAGGTCACGCTTGGGCACTGGGTTATCTGGTGATGCGGCGCGCCGGGTGGCGTTCTGGATCTGTCCTTGGGCGTCATAGCCACAAAAAAGAACTCCATCAGGGGCATAGCGCACCATGCCGCATGCCTCGGCCCTTTGGATGATCTCAGGGCTAATTGCACGCTTTTGTAAATAAGCGCGCCCTTGCTCAATCGCCTCAGAAGTCTGCTGGGGCAAAACGGGCGGGGTACGCTCCGGCAGTTGGCGCGGTGCTGGGGTGTAGTCAGGCAAGGCGTGGCTCACCCTCGGCTCACCGGCTAAGCGGTAAACGGCTTGCACAAAGTTAGTGCCGGGCTCAAGCTCTTGCACTAACGCAATGTTGTCACCGCCCTTGCTGCCATAGTGGTCAGTCCAAACGAAGTGACCATCTTCCTTACGCGTTAGGCGGTAAAACTCATCACCGTTGCGCCTCACCGAGTAATGCAGGCCCTCCTTTTTCACCTCAAAACCGCACGAGTTGAGGTAAGCGGTTGGGTCTACGGTGCGGGCCGCGTTACGATCTGCATCAGTAACGCGCGTTCTTGCTCGTTGGCCTTGCTCCATATCTGGCGCGCCCATTGCGCGTCGGCCTGTGTATCCGGATCGGTTTTGGTAGGCTCTAAAGCGGCCTGTCCAATTACTATCACCAGAGCGACTGTAACGCTGATTGCTGCTGTCACCAGAGCGCGGCGCCATAGTGGCTTGTTCTGCTCCTTGCGTTGGGCGGCGATTTGCGCGCTCAGTTGGTCGCTCGTTGTTTGGAGCTGGGCGGTCATAGCCAGCAGTTCTGGATGCAAAGCTCTTAGCTCCTTGGTAGTGCTGTTGAGCTGCTGCAGGCTCTCTTTGATTGGTTGCACGGTGTTCTGAAGCTCCTTGGTGCTCATACTTACCATTTCCTCGCTCAGCTGTTGCAGGCTGTCGCGCTGTGTAGCTTCGACCAGATCGAAAGCCTCCGCGATTTGAGGCAAAAGATCTTGCATCGTTTGCAGCGGGGTCAAGGCCTTGCTCGTTTCTTGGGCGATAGCCTCCGGAAGTTCTTTGAGTTCTGCCCTCGTTTCGACCAGAGTTTGGCTCAGCTGCTCGATATCTTGCTTGATTTGCGTTTCTTGGTTGTTGCTCATAGTTCATATCTCCCTCCTCATGAGCCAGAGCTCATGAATGGGCTAGATAAAAGGCTAGAGCTTGGGGCCCGCGCCCTAAGCTCTGCCCGATGGGGGTAAAGCTAAGGCGTGGTGCGCTTTGGCTTGGTGCTTACTGCCTTCGCACCAGTGGAGCGACGGCGCTGCGGCTTGCTTTTCTTAGGGGCTGTCTTGGCCTCGGTGCTTGGCGTGCTGTGCTTAGGTTGCTCGTCAAGGGGATCAAAAATCGCCCATGCTGGTGCGCGCACCCGGCTTATGCGTGACTCCTCCGGCTTGCTTGGGCCAGCGGGGGAAAAGTCTTTGGCTCCGTGCTGCGGCTCAAGGCCAGCTTCGCTCTCAGCGCTTGCGGTGCCACTGCCAAAGGCATCAAAGTTCATGAGTGAAGCGCCTTGTGCGGCAAGCCAGCGATCGACTAGTCCGCTGTGCTTGCTTGGGCTAGTAATTTTTTCCCCGCTGGCCATTTCAGCGCTCTCATGACTTGGCAGGTCTGCATCATCGTTGGCTTCATCAAGCTCGCCAGCTGCAAGGCTTGTTGCCAAAAAGTCCGGATCCCATCCGTCGGCGATGAGTTCAGCTACTTCCGTTGCGGCCTCGGCTTCAGGAATTTGCTGCGGCTCAAGGCCTGCCTCGGTCTCAGCGCTTGCGGTGTCACCGCCAAAGGCATCAAAAATCGCCCATGCCGGTGCGCGCACCCGGCTGGTGCGTGACTCCTCCGGCTTGCTTGGGCCAGCGGGGGAAAAGTCCTTGGCACCGTGCTGCGACTCAAGGCCAGCCTCGGTCTTGTCGCTTGCTGGGTCGCTGCCAAAGGCGTCAAAAATTGCGCATGCTGGTGCGCGCACCTTGTGTGCAGTTGCTCCCTCAGGCTGGCGCGGGCTTGTAATTTTTTCCCCGCTGGCCATTTCAGGTGCTGCAACGCTCTCAGGACTTGGCAAGTCAGCATCATCGTTGGCTTCTGAAGACTCGTCAGCTGCAAGGCTTGTCGCCACAAAGGCCGGATCCCATCCATCGGCAATGAGCTCAGCGGCTTCAGGAGTTAAGCCGTTAGGGGTATCTGGTTGCGACTTGTCAGCAGTAAGGGTTGCTACAAAGTCCGGATCCCATCCGTCGGCGATGAGGTCAGCGGCCTCGGCTTCTGGACTGTCAGGGTCAAGCTCGGACTCTGGGGAGGCGTCCCATGGGCTGTAAGTTTCATAGACCGGATCCCATGGGTTGGCACCTGCTTCACAAGCTGCCACAAAGTCAGGATCCCATCCGTCGAGCACTAGTTGGGCTCTTAGGCTGGTGGCCGCTGCATGCAGCGGGGTGTTAGCACTGGATCTTGGGTGTTTTGAGGTGCTGGGTTGGGGTGCTGGAGCTTGCTGCTTTGAGGTGTGCTCAGAGTGTGGATCGCTGGTACTGCGTTTTTGTGTGGAAAAAACGTTGTTATTAACGTTTTTTAATGTGCGCCTTTTTTGCGGCGGGGTGCACCCTTTTTGCGATGGGGCCTGCACCCTTTTTGCGTCGGTGGTGTCGGTTTCAGCGGTTGGCTCCTCGGGGGCCTGCACCTTTTTTGCGTCGG
>CALXXU010000012.1 GCA_944392765.1 uncultured Anaerobiospirillum sp. | reverse complement strand
ATCGTACCATGCCCTCGTGCTTAGGCTGTGGCCACAAAATGGCTATTGCATAGGAAATTTAATAAAAACGCCCTAAAAAAGTGTGACCGTGAACAAAAAAGTGTTGAATTGGGGTAATAGTGGCGCTAGACTAACTTCAGTTAGCTGAGGGTAACTTTTGTTTATCCTAGATAGTGAGAAGAACGATGAGTAAGACTTTAGATACCTTAGAGGTCGGGGCCAAGGGCAAGGTGGTAGCCGTAAATGGTTTACACACCTCGCTGCGTCGCCGCTTACTTGATATGGGCTTAACCCCTGATACTGAGGTTGAGGTGCTGCGTCGCGCCCCATTAGGCGATCCAATCGAGCTCATGGTACGTGGCTATGCCTTAACCATGCGTAAAGATGACGCCAAGTTAATCGAAATTGCTTAAGACACAATCACGCTGACGCCAGCTTAATAGCTTATTAGCATGGCTGGCGCATCGTGTTTTGGTCAATGCGGTGGAGGGCCCAGCCTTTACAACTTAGGTGCCCCATCCAAAATGCTTTGTGCAAGGATGCTCCTCTTATGAGCCAAACTATTGCTTTAATCGGAAATCAAAACAGCGGTAAAACCACGCTGTTTAACTACATTACCGGCGCCAACCAGTACGTGGGCAATTGGCCGGGAGTAACCTTAGATAAGGCCTGTGGCTATGTCTCGAGCCACGACTTTAAGGTGGTTGACTTACCTGGTTTGTACTCGCTCTCGCCTTACTCGCCTGAGGAAATGGTTACTCGTAATTTCCTCTTGAGCGGTAATTATGATGTTTTAATCAACATCATGGACGCCACCCACTTAGAGCGTACCTTATCCTTGACCTGCGAGCTGATGCTCTTTAACCGCCCAATGGTGCTGGCAGTTAATATGATGGACTTGGCGCAAAAGCAGCAGATTGAGCTGAATATCGCTAAGTTAGAGCAGCGTTTAGGGGTTAAGGCCGTTGCTATTTCGGCTGCTACCGGCGAAGGTATCCCACAGCTGTTAGATACGATCAAGGAAGTTGCTGAGCAAGCTCAAAAGCAGAGCAAGGAGCATTCCTTAAGCGCAATTGCTCCTTGCTATGATGAAAAGCTCAACGGCGCCATTGCTCGCGTTATGGATGCCTTAAAGGAGCATGCTGGTAGCACTGGCAATAAGAACGCTGATCAAGGCAATTTGGCCTTCGTTGCTTTATCCTTATTGCAACAAGATCGCGCTTACTTAGCCGCCTATCATCAAAATGAGAAGGTGATGACGGCAGTCACCCGTGAGGTTGCAGCACTCGAGGAGCACTTTAAGACTGACGTTGAGGGCTTGATTGCTCAAGAGCGTTATGCCTTTATCGATGGCTTGATGCGTGAGGTCGTAGTTAAGCAGCGCTCGAAGTATCACAGCCTCTCCGAGCGTATCGACAGTATCGCCACGAATCGTTGGCTCGGTATTCCACTCTTTGTGGCTGTGGTTTACTTCACCTATTACCTCGCAGTCAGCACGATTGGTACTTGGGGTACTGATTACGCTAACGATGTGCTCTTTGGTGAGTACGCGACCAACGCCGCTACCTCATTAATGGAGAGTATTGAAGCTCCAGCTTGGCTCTCGGGCTTAGTTGTTGACGGTATTATTGGTGGTGTCGGTGCAGTCTTAGGCTTCGTACCACAGATGATCGTGCTCTTTATTATCCTCTCGCTCTTAGAGCAGAGTGGTTATATGACGCGCGTCGCCTTTATCTTAGACCGTCTCTTCCGTCACTTTGGCTTATCGGGCCGTTGCATTATCCCAATGGTAGTCGCCACCGGTTGCGGTGTGCCAGCGGTAATGGCTACTAACGCTATTGATAATATCAATGAAAAGCGTATCACCATTATTACCACGACCCTGATGCCATGCTCGGCTAAGCTGCCAATTTTAGCTATGATTGCAGCTGCCTTCTTCCCTGAGTCGACCTTAGTCGCCCCTGGTATTTACTTCTTAGCGGTCTTCTCGATTGCCTTTAGCGCCTATATCCTGAAGAAGGACAGTGCCTTCAAGGAAGAGGTATCGCCATTCGTGCTCGAGATGCCAAACTACACCGTACCAAAGCTGCGTAATGTCGTACGCTCCACCTATGAGCGCTGCCGTGCCTTCGTAATCAAGGCTGGTACCATTATCTTCACCACGGTCGTAGCTATCTGGTTCTTATCGAACTTCAACTTCACCGACGGTGGTTTCGGTATGGTTGATGTTAATGACAGTATCTTAGCTGCCTTCGGTTCAGCCATTGCCTTTATCTTCATTCCACTGGGCTTTGCTTCGTGGCAGGCATCGGTTGCGATTATCACCGGCCTGTTAGCTAAGGAAAACGTGGTTGGTACTTTAGCTGTGCTCTTAGGCTTAGGTGAGGTCGCAGAGGATGATGCCGGTTTAGGTGCCGCTTTAAATGCTGAGTTCACCACTTCTTCGGCTGCCTTAGCATTCTTAGCCTTCAACCTGTTCTCGACCCCATGCATTGCCGCTTTAGGTGCGATGAAGCGTCAGCTCAACAACAAGCGCCTCTTTGCCTTTGCTGTGGTTTACCTCTTAGCTTTCGCTTACTCCTTAGCCTTAATCATCTACGAGTTAGGTGGCTTCTTAGTAGGCGAGGTTGCCTTTGGCCCAGGCACCATGGTTGCTCTGGTCTTAGTTGCGATTGCTCTGTACCTGGTATTCCGTCCAGAGCGCAAGCAGCGCACCAACCTCTCGATTCCCGTTAAGCAAATCTAAGACTTTGACCTCATAAGAAAAGTCATTTTTAGGGCGTCACCTCAGCGAGGTGGCGCCCTATTGCTATCTGGAGCGCCGCCCAGCGCAGCTAAGTCGCGCTGTGCGGCGGCGCTATGCCTACTTACAGCGCACATTTGGCACCAAGAAAATCGATTTTCTAGGAATGGCCATTACAAGCCAATCTTAACGCGTCATGGCGGTGTACTGCCCATAAAAGCATAACCCCCACCCCATGGATGCATGTGGTAAAACCGCGAAAATAAGGGGCTTTACTTAATTCGTTAGCTCTGGTGCCAAATATGCGTTACAGGACTGCATCTGCTGACAGTGCCGCGCCTGCTGCCCAGTATCCGCGTCACACGGCTGGCGTTGGGTAGGTTGCTGGGGCTGCGCGGTAAGTGCATTGAGAATTAGCGCTTAAATAGTCTAAAATGAGGCCTTGCTTGGGGCACTCTTCTTAGAGGGCAGGTGGCATGCCGACCTGGTCTGATGGCCTGAGCTTACTCACCTTTTTTGTCGTTGGTTTTTTGAGGTTGTCAACATGTTCAACATGGGCAATATGATGAAGCAGGCCCAAATGCTTCAAGAGCGCATGGCTAAGGTCCAAGAGGAAATTGCTCAGCTGGAGTGCACGGGCGAGGCTGGTGCCGGTTTAGTTAAGGTCACGGTTAATGGCAAGCACGAAGTACGTCGTGTTGAGATCGACCAGTCGTTATTAGCTGACGACAAGGAAATGCTCGAGGACTTAATCGCTGCAGCTTGCAACGATGCCGGTCGTCGCGTTGAGGAGCAAAGCAAGGCTAAGATGGCTGAGGTCACCGCTGGCCTTCCACTGCCTCCAGGCATGAAGCTGCCTTTCTAAGCGTAGCACTTGCTCTTTGCTTTGACGCAAACCCAGCTGGGCTCTGCTTGGCTGGGTTTGGTGTCTTTAGCCTCAACTGCTTTTCTTATTTTTCTTTTTTGTTTTTGTAGGGCAGGCAGATGTCTTCATCCAACGAGCTTGATAAGTTAATTCGTGCACTGCAAATTCAGCCGGGCATCGGCCAGCGTTCGGCCACGCGTATTGCCTATCACCTCTTAGAGCGTAGGCGCCAAGACGCAGTGGAGCTGGGTAATATCCTTATTAGCGCGATGCACAATATCAAGCAGTGCCGCTTGTGCCGTAACTATTGCGATAACGATATCTGCAATATCTGCCACAATCCTGAGCGATATCACAGCCGTCAACTGTGTATTGTGGAGAGCCCGTCAGATGTTGCTGCAATTGAGCTGAGCAATAACTACCAAGGCCTGTATTTTGTGCTCCACGGCCACTTATCTCCGATTGATGGCGTAGGGCCCAATGAATTGGGCTTGCCGCAATTAGATGAGCTGCTCTCCCAGGGGCAATTTGATGAGCTTATCTTGGCCACCAATCCCACGATCGAAGGTGATGCTACGGCATCCTTTATCGCGGCTCTTGCGGCCAAACACCATATCAAGGCGATCTCCAAGATTGCCTCGGGCGTGCCTTTAGGCGGCGGCATCGACAATGTGGACCAAAAGACGCTGGCTAGCTCCCTGATGAATCGGCGCCCGTTTAGCGCTTAGCAGACCATCTTGCGCATGCTGTAGAAGATCCTGCCGCAGTGATTGTAGAAGGTTCTGCCGCTGTGATTGAGACCATATGATTGGGCGCTCGTGGTCGCTTGTTTGGTTTTTCTTGCGCCTAGGCCTTGAAAAGCTGGCACTGTGCCCCCATCTGTTTTCACAGTGAAGAAAGTTAACTCAGGCTTGAGCCTGACTTGCTTTCGCGAAGGGAGATTTCTGCACATATGTCAGCCACCGTTCACGGCTTTCAGACCGAAGTTACCAAGCTTTTAAACTTGCTGGCCAACTCTCTTTATTCCAATAAAGAGGTTTTCTTACGCGAGCTTATTTCCAATGCTTCCGATGCTATCGATAAGCTCCACTTCATGTCCTTGACCCAACCAGATCTCATCAAGGACGATCCTGAGTTCAAGATCCGCATCCGTGCTGACAAGGAATTAAAGACCTTAACCATTGAGGACAATGGTGTCGGTATGACCTTGGACGAGGCCAATTCCCACTTAGGTACTATCGCTAAGTCGGGCACCGAGGACTTCGTCAAGAAGTTATCGGGCGACCAAGCCAAGGATTCCCAATTGATCGGCCAATTTGGTGTCGGCTTCTATTCGGCCTTCATCGTTGCCGACCAAGTCGTCGTTATTTCGCGTTCGGCCAGTGCTAAGCCAGAAGAAGGCGTACGCTGGAGCTCCAACGGCAGCGGTACCTTTGAGTCCGAGACTATCACTGTACCTGAGCGTGGCACTAAGATCATCCTGCACTTAAAGGACACTGAGACTTCGTTCTTAGAGCCTTGGACCTTACGTCAGGCGATCACTAAGTACTCCGACCACATCTCCGTTCCAGTAATGCTCTGGGATGAGGTACCTGATGAGTCTGCTCCAGCTGAGACTCCAGCTGACGGCGAGACCCCAGCTGCTCCTAAGATGGTCTTCAAGTACGTCCAAATCAACGACGCTAAGGCCTTATGGACTCGTGCCGCCAAGGAAATCAACGAGGACGAGTACAAGAGCTTCTACAAGCACGCTTTTGGCGACTATACGGACCCACTTACCTGGTCGCACAATAAGGTTGAGGGCGAGTTAGAGTACACCTCCTTACTGTATATTCCGCAGAACCTGCAGATGGATATGCGCTACCGTGAAAACAATCACGGCATTAAGCTCTATGTCCAGCGCGTCTTCATCATGGAAGAGGACAATCAGTTCCTGCCTTCCTACCTGCGTTTCATGCGCGGTATCATCGATACCAACGCTCTGCCGTTAAATGTCAGCCGTGAGCTGCTCCAGGAGAGCGCTGTTACTCGCAAGTTAAAGTCTGCTTTAACTAAGCGCTCCTTGAGCATGATCGAGAAGCTGGCCGCAGATAAGGACAAGTACGCTCAGTTCTGCTCTCAGTTCAACGATATCCTGAAGGAAGGTCTGTCCGACGATTATAAGAATCACGACCAGATCTTAAAGCTGATCCGTTTTGCTTCGACCCATGACACCGCCCCTGAGTGCCATGTCAGCCTGCAAGACTATATCAGCCGCATGAAGGAAGGCCAAAAGAACATCTACTACCTGTGCGCTGACGACTACGACAAGGCTGTTAACTCCTCCTACCTCGAGCGTATGAAGTCGCGTGGTCTTGAGGTTCTGCTCTTATGGAAGCAGCCAATCGATCCATGGATCTGCGGTTACTTAAATGAGTTTGAGGGCAAGAAGTTCGTCTCGGTCATGTCCGATGACTTAGACTTAGGCGACCTTGAGAATGAGACCGTCAAGCAGGAGCAAGAGCAGCTGCAAAAGGACAACGCTGACTTAATTGCGCACTTCAAGAGCGCCTTAGGCAACGAGGTCTTAGACGTTAAGGTATCTTCAGACTTAACCCAAAGCCCAGCTTGCTTAGTTCGCTCCAAGGACGGCTTCTTCAGCGAGCAAATGCGCTTATTTGCCAAGCTCCAAGGCAACGATCTGCCAGCTGAGAAGTTTATCTTAGAGCTCAATCCAAACCACGAGTTAGTCCAAAAGGCTCAGGCTCAAAGCGATGAGGCTGCCTTTAAGGACTACGCTGAGTTTATCTTCCAGCAAGCAGAGCTCACCAATATGGGTACCTTAAAGAACCCAGCTGCCTTTGCTACCTTGATGAACCGCATTGTTTTAGGCAAGGCAGGTCAAGTAGAGCAGGCCGCACCAGCTGCTGAGACTACCTCGGAGGCTGCACCAGCTAGCGACGAGGATATCCCAGTGGTTGACGCTGAGGTCATCCCACCTGAGCAGCAAGGTAACGACACTGGCCTCAAGCTCTAATTAGGCGCACGAATAGCGCTACCACGTTGTGGTCACTACCACAGCGTGTGTAATTAACTAAGCCCTCGATCCTGCCAACTTACTTGGTGGGGCAGGGGGCTTTGTTGTTCTAGATTCTGTTAGCGCTGAGCCAAGTTTAGGAGTTCAGCCGACGCATGCATATGAGTCGGATTGGGGTTGGTTTGCCCAAAATAGTTTGGGCATTGGCCCAGCTCGGAGCGGGGTAATAAATAAGGCCCCAACCTTTTTCTTGCACGTCAACCGAGACGGTCTGCTGGGACAATTGGCTCAGAGTTTTGTGGACATTTTTAGGGAAGATTAAGCTAATGGCTTCATTGCAGGTCGAGACACCGAGGAATGAGGCAATGTTTGAGGTGATGATGCCACTGCGGTAAAGTTGCATAGCGCGCGCCGCACGAACCATCTCAGCCGTAACTTGGCAGGGCATGTCTTTGAAGTGGGCCATCAGGGCATAGTGCCCCACCAGCTCATTAAGGTCACTGACTGTGAGCTGTTGGTGGGTGCCAAGCAGGGTGAAGAGGTGCTTGGGGGTCGGCTTGCCTAAGCTCTCAAGGTAGGCTACCAGCAGGTTGCGGGCTTGGCTCCAGAGGATGATCACTCGTTCGGCGGGACCACTGCGATCAAGCCAGATCTGAACTACGCCATTTGGCTCGATAATGACATCTGCACAGGTGAGATCACAGAGCTCTTCAGGGCGACAGCCTGTCTCATAGAGCACACTAAGCAAGGTGCGATCGCGTAGCTCACTGTCTGGAATGGCATTGAGCAGTGTTTCAATCGCTTGAGGCGTGATGTACTTGGGCTTTTCTGGAGCTTTGAGTGAGGCGATGGCCTGGTATATTGGCTCAAGACTTGGGTCTTGGTGCGCTGCAAATTCTAGGTAGCTCTTAAGGATGCGCAGGCGCGTGTTGGCGGTGCTGGCCGCCAAATCCTTTTCATCAAACTGCCAAGCGAACCAAGCAGTGATTAAGGTGGGGCTCAGGTCACTGAGTTTAAAGTTATCAACTTTGCCGCTGTGTTCCAGATACTTGTGCAGTACGCGCAACATCATTTGGTGGCTCTTAAGCTTATTAGCGGACAAGCCTTGCGCGGCCAAATCGTCAAGCCAATTTTGCGCGTACGTGAATATCGTGAGCTTGCTGTCGTCTTTTCCTTGGCCCATGGCCGACCTCCTATAATTTTCTTTGCTCTATCTTACCGCGAGGTCGGCCTTGGTGCTTAGTCTTGCATCAGCTTGATGCCGTGGAGCATATTGCGCAGCTTGATGGCGATGCGCGGCATTGGCTCGGCGATGGTCAGACCAACTAAGTTAAACTCGTGGTCGACGCGGTTGATCAGGCCTACCACCTCGGCGGCCGTGACGCCATGTGGTACCGCCGCGACAGCCGAGAAGAGGTCGGTCGGCTCTAAGGCGTCCATGTCAAAGTGGATCACCACGTGCTCAGCACCAATAGTCTTAAGCCATTGATTGATGGTATCTGGGCTTTGCCGTAGTTCCTCTGAGGTTACGTGTTTGACGCCCCATTCTTGTTGGCGCGCCTGAATGCCTACGTCCCAATCACGTAGGCCCACGACCTGAGCTTGCTCTGAGGTAAAGGTGGCAGGTAATAAGCTCGTTACTTGCTCGGGGCACTTGCCTAAGAGCGCGGCTAAGGCCATAGCGTGATAGCCAGGGTAAGTGTCGCCCGGCAGATTGAGGTCGCAGTGGGCATCGATCCAGACAATGGCGGTCTTAGAACCGTACTTCTTCTTGAGCCAGGCAAAAGGCGCGACACTGACTGCGCACTCGCCACCCAAGGTGATGATGCGCTCAGGATTTTGTTCATCCAAGATCTTAAGCGCAGCCTGAGTTTGCGCCTTGATCTCCGGCCAATTGCTGATGCCGTCGGTGACAGTGCGGTCAAGCGGATTAGCCGTACTTACTGGGACTACAGCCGTAGCTTGGTTTGGGTTCTCAGGAGCTAAGAACTGTAAGAGCTGACTGCCTAAGCTATAGCCCAGATTTGCGTCCTCAGGCTTCAGCTCCGGGGTGAATGAGTTAATGATGCCGCCTTGCCATTGCGGATAGATGAGGCGTAGGGTCTTCATCGCTTGCTCCTTTTTGATTTTTCTCTGAATCTTATTTTAGCGGCGAGAGCACCTGTTATTATTGCGTTATGCGCAAATCTGTTTTGCTCATTGGGTAATAATTTTGGCACAGGAATCTGGGCGGGAGGTGGGCTTGGAGCAAATGCAGGCGGCACGGGCCTTGGTCTTGGTCGCACAGACTTTGAGTTTTACTGAGGCGGCCGCCATTATGGGCACCTCGGTGGCGGTGGTGTCACGTTCGATCGCGGCCTTGGAGCGCAAGCTCGGGGTGCGCCTGTTGCAGCGCAGTACGCGCCAAGTTACGGTGACCGCCGCAGGTCTAGAGCTGGTGCCGCGCTTACAGGCTTGGTTGTCAGAGGCCGATTCCTTATTTGCGCCCAGCGGTACGCTTCAGGGGACGCTGCGCGTGGCCGCCTCCATGCCCTTCTTAGATCTCTATATCGTGACGCTTTTGGCGAAATTTCAAAATGAGCATCCTAACCTGACGCTGAATTTTACCTTGACCTCGACGCCTTTAGACTTGGTGCGCGATTCGGTTGACGTGGGCTTTCAAGAAGGCGCAGCAGTAGCTCCGGGCTATATTGCGCGCAAATTACGACCTGTGCGGTCGGCGACCATTGCGAGACCAAAACCTTGAAGTTTGCCGGTTTGCTGATGGCTATCGGTTGACCGGGACTCAAATCATAGCCATCGATAGCAACCAAATATCAAGGTGCGTACTGGTATGGTCGCTGACCGCACAGCTCGGCAAATTAGGGTCAATTGCCAGCTGGATGGTGGCCAGTCCTCAGTACTTGGCTTCCTTGGGCACGCCGCATTGCCTTGAGGATCTGCTCTCCCATCGCCTGCTCAGCATCGCCTCGTGTCATTATGAGTGGAGATTTGTGCCCGCTGCAGGCTCAGGTTCAATGCGTCAGCTTAAGGTCAAGCCGGTCTTTGTCTTAAATTATTCTCAGGCCATGCTCACCATGTGCCGTGCGGGCGTCGGTATTTTCTTTCAGCCGATTCGGGCGACCGCGTCCTTGGTGCAGACGGGGGAGCTTGAAGTTGTGCTGCCGCAATGGCGCGGTGTACCGCATGAGGTCTAGCGGCAGTGGCCTCGCGCCTTAACCTTTCTCCCACTGTGCGCGAGTTGCTCGCCTTTGTGGGCGCCAAGCTGCCTGAGCACAGTGCAGCCTAGGGCTGCTTTTGTGCTCTGCTCGTTGAGCTTGGACTTATCAAGTTGAGTTCAGCTAGTTGAGCTCAAGCTTTAGTTGGGCGTCCATTTGATCGGAGTCGCGTGCTACTACTTGCTCTAAATGCTTTTGCGCTTCACGCTGCTGGCGCAAGAAGGTCGCACTGTCGGTTTGCTCTTTGCCGACTAAGGTCATCTCGTTGATACCATGCTTTAAGGCATAGGCCGAGAGGCCGGGTTGCTTAGGCCGCGAGGTGGCTTTTTTCGGGGTATTGCTCGGCTCCTTAGGCATCGGGCTCGTACCAATCGGAATCGGATCGCCTAAGAAAGTCGGCTGAGTGTTGAGGAAGTACACGTCTAAGATGCACTTGAGCCGGGCAAAAATCTCACGGATGTAAACGATGGAGTGGGCCCATTTGGAGCTGGGGTCGCGCGCATTAAAGCCAATGGCTTCCATGCCCTCGCGCTTGGCGATAAAGAGGGCGCGCTCGTTTTGAAATTCCTGCGAGATAATGGTGACATTGCGCAGCATAAAGACCTTGGAGGCCCGTACGATCGAGTCGATCGTGGAGAAACCGGCAAAATCGGCCACAATGCGCTCTTGGGGAATGCCCGCCTTGATCAAGGCATTCATCATCTGGCGCGGCTCATTGTAGGAGGCGTGGCGATTGTCCCCTGAGACCAAGACGTAATCGATCTTGCCTCGGTGATAGAGCAGGCTTGCCGCTTGGATGCGGTTAACAAAGAATGGATTGCGCGCACCATCGGAGGTGAGCGAGGAGGTGCCTAAAATCAGGCCCACCTCGTTGTAGGGGATCGCATTGACACTGTCGTAGGTGTCAAAGGTGAAGCTGGAGATGCGAAACAGTGCCAGCACCACAAAGATGATAAAGCACAGGATGCTCAGCACCACCAAGTAGCACAAAGAACGAAAGAAGTTGCTAAACTCGCGCTCAAAGCCGTTTGAGTTTGCATCACTGCTCTGTTTGCGAGCCACCGCTGATCCCCTTTATTGCTGTGATGAGCCGACTTGGCTCATCACATTTTCTTTTTTTTTTTGTTGTTTGTTTTCTGCCGTGGTTAGAGCACGTGCATGACAAAGTCGTAACCGGCGAGCTTGTCGTAGAGCAGCTCCATCTCGGCGGCGCTCTTAAATCTGATGCGCAGCTGATAGGAGGTGTACTTGCCGTTGGCCGACTGGCGTTGGCTAATGACCCCATCAATACCGGTGGACTCCGGTAAGAGTTCATTGACCGTGTCGATGAGGCGCTCGGGTTGGGTGTCGTCACTTAACACGACGATACGCATGTGCTGGTCACATGGGAAGTCTAAGACTTGATCAAACTTGTGCTTTAGTTCCATCGTAATCCCTTAATTCATGATACTCATGACGATCTTGTCCCACAGGCGCGAGAAGAACGAGCCTTCGTTGACGTCGTTGGTCGCCACCAATGGGTACTTGGCTAAGGTCTTATCGTTGAGCTTAAACTCGATTACACCTAATTGGTCGCCTTTCTTGATCGGGGCGACAAAGGTCGATTGGGTCAGGGCGTAGCTGATCTTAACGCTTTGCTGAGCCCCACGTGGAATCATGATGCTAACAGGGCTTGCGACCGATAAGTTGACCATATCGACGTCGCCCATGCGGACCTCACGGGTGAGCAGGGTCTTGCCTTGCTCAAATGGACTATAGGACTCAAAGTATCTAAAGCCGTAGCCTAACATCTGCTTGCAGAAAGCGGCGCGGTCACTTTCGCTCTTAGCACCGATCAGCGAGGCGATAAGACGCATACTGCCTTGCTGCGAGGAGGCGACTAAGTTATAGCCCACCGCCGATAAGTGGCCGGTCTTGATGCCGTCCACGTTCATGGTCTTATCCCATAAGAGGCGATTGCGGTTGTACTGCTTGATCCCGTTGAAGGTAAATTCCTTTTGCGCGTACAGCTTGTACTCCTCAGGGAGGTCGCGAATTAAGGCGCGGCCTAATAAGGCCATATCATAGGCTGAGGAGTAATTGTTCTCGTCATACAGGCCATGGACGTTGGCAAAGTGGGTGTCGTTTAAGCCCAATTGCTTGGCGTAGGTGTTCATCACCGAGACAAAGCCTTCCTCGGAACCGGCCAAGACAAAGGCCATGGCGACGCAGGCGTCGTTGCCCGATTGGATCACAATACCCTTATTGAGGTCGGAGACCTTAACTTTCTTGCCCACCTCGATAAACATCTTGGAGGAATCAGAGAAGACCTCCTGTTTAGCCCAGGCGTCTTCAGGAACGGTGACGTAGCTGTTTGGATCTAAGCGCCCGGCCTTGATTTCCATGCCGATGACGTAGGAAGTCATCATCTTGGTCAAGGAAGCAGGCCAAATGCGCTTGTGCTGATCCTTTTCAAACAGAACCTGGCCTGTGGCATAGTCCATTAAAACCCAGGATTCAGCGTTAAAGCTGGGAGCCTCTGGAATGATGATCGGAGCGACCGGTGCCGGATTCAGTGCCGCATCAGTGGTCGGAGGCGGATTGGTGCCATTTTGTTGTTGGGCTCGGACGGCGGCGAATGGATCAGGTATCGCTTCTTCGGCGTGAGCGCTTAAGGCGCCGACGAACAAGGTTGAGCCTAAAACCATGGCTGTGAGCAGGGAGCGCAGTTTGCGTCGGTGCTTGCTTGCAGCTAAGTGAGCCATATTAACCGCCATTTACGTTTATCCTCCAAGAACACAGGAAGAAAATGAGTAAGAAATTGTGGTATTAGAGCACTGGCGCGGCGCTAAGTTCCCGCCGCGTCCCTGGTGTTTTAGTGTGGTTATGGAATGCGCTTGATAAAGGAGTCAGGATAGCCCAACTGCTTCATGTACTCTAAGGATGTAGCCAAGTCCTTTTGCGGGATTGGGCCAATGCGTACGCGATAGAGTCCTTCCTCCGCAACCACGATGATAGGGTAAGGAGTCTTATCCTTGAGCAGCGACTGAATGCGGGTGGCGCGGGCCTGTGAGGTCGAGCTAAAGAATTGGACATAGGCTTGCCCTGATTCAGCGGCGACCGGGGTGGCATAGTTTACCGTATAGTTAGTCGAGCGCAAATTAGTGCTCGGCATTGGGTTGCTCGTCGTGCTGCTGGTCGTGCTCCGGCTTGAGCTGCTTGAGCTATCATCACTCAAGGCCTCGCCCACCTGGCCTAAGAGGTAGAGTCCGGCGACTCCAGCTGCGACCTTGGATTGGGTGGTGGGCTCACCCCCATTTTTTACCTCGGAGATGTACTGGCCTAAGTGCGAGAGGTGCTTTTGGGTGGTGGAGCTGGTGTTATTGGTGATAATCGACGAGATCACGCCTTGCGCCAGATTTTGGCCCGGCTCATTGGTATTGGCGATATTGCCCGTGCCTGAGCGCATATCGATGAGCTCTAACTTAACCTTGGCGGTACCCTTGCCCGTCATATTGAGCGCCTTGGCGGCACCTTCGGACAGGTCAATGATGCGGCTTTCATGGAATGGACCACGGTCATTGACGCGTACGATGACGGCACGGCCATTCTCTAAATTGGTGACCTTAACGTAAGAAGGCAGCGGTAAGTTCTTGTGTGCGGCGCTATAGCCCTTTTGATTGTAGGTTTCGCCGTTGGAGGTCTTATTGCCGTGGAAACCAGGGCCATACCAAGAAGCAGTACCGATTTCTTGATAGGAATGGCAGTTGCTCCAGACCATATAGTTTTGGCCTAAGACGGTGTAGTCCTTATTGCCGCCGCGTGACAGGGGTTCATATTTCGGGGTGGCACCGCCCACGCCATTGATGTTTACGGGATCAGTTTGGGGGTAAGGACGGGTTTTGTTTGGGCCCGTGCCATAGGTATAGCCATCACCGGCGTTAGCGCCGTGGGTGGTCGTGGCAATTTCAGGGATATTACTTTGGCAGCCATTTAACACTAGGGCTGCAGCTCCTAAGAGCGTGACGGACAGTCCCAGGGCCAGCTTAGCCTTAAATTGCCCGACTCGATGATCTTTCATGCAAACTTCTCAACAAGCAAAATTTAATCGTGCGCACGGTTCCGCAATTTTAGTTTAACGCTCTTGGCTTAGGTCATCATTAGAGCCAGCGCTCAAGCTGTGGCGTCGCGCATCACCTTAAAGCTGGGTACCAAAGAGCTCGGCTTCGAGCTCTTGAGCTTGCTCTTGACGGGCCTCATGCTCCATCGCATCTAACATTTGATTTTCTGTGCTCAAGAGTTCTGCTTCAAATTCAGCGGTGCTAGGGATTTTTCCCGGTGGCGCCACTTTGCTGCTTGATTTGCGCATAGCCCTGGGCAATAGCCTCAGAGAGCTCATAGACGGCACGAGCGTACAGCGGGCTCTTATTGTATTTGGTGATGGTGTTGAAGTTGTTGAGGCCTACTTGGTAGTCGTAGCTGCCATCTTCAAGCTCAAAGGAGTAGAGACGGACGTTTTGATCGCGCGAGAGGTTGACCTTGGTGGTGACACCAGCGGCGACGAGCTCAGCTGGGGTTAAATTCCACTCCTTTTTCATCAGGGCGTCCAAGGTGCCTTGTGGTACTCCAGCAACATGGGCCGGATACATCACGCCGCCCCCTAAGACCCAACCGTGGCCCTTGAAGTAGTTGGCCACCGAACCTACAGCATCGGTGCTGTTGGTGAAGAGGTTGACATGTTGGTCGCCATCAAAGTCGATCGCGAAATTGAGGTAGGACGAAGGCATGAACTGACCCATGCCCATAGCACCGGCGTACGAGCCCTTAACCGAGGTCAGCTCCCAGCCCTCGCGCGTGGCGAGCTTGACGTAGTTGGCAAACTCTTTGGAGAAGTAGCTGGCGCGCTTAGGGTAGTGGAAGCCTAAGGTGTAGAGCGCGTCTAACACCTTCCAGGTGCCCATATTCTGACCGTAGAAGGTCTCCACACCGATAATGGCGCAGATCACCTCAGGGGCGACCCCCAGCTCTTGTTGCGCCCGCAGCAGTTCCTGCTCGTGGGCAAGATAGAAGTCAATACCGCCTTTAATGCGCTTATCGGTGATAAAGAGCTTGCGGTACATATACCATGGCTTACCCTCATAAGGGCGATTCATGGCATCAATGATCTTTTGTTGATAGGTTGCTTGGGTAATAGCACGGTCAAGTAACACGCTATCGATATTGGCATAGCGTGCAAGCTCAATGATATCGATCTCCGCGCCACTGGCAGCCGTTGCTTGGTGGCTCGTCAAGCCTAAGGTCAAGGCGCCTGCGAGGACTAAAGTGTGTCCGGAAGTGAGAAGAGATAACGATGCAGTCAGTTTGTTAAGCTTAGGCATATGCTCATCCGCCAACCCAAAAAACCAAGCTTTCGCCGCAAAAACGAAAGCCAAAATCTTTCTTAGGATAGCACAAAGACCATGGCTAATTAAGCCTTTTCTTGGTAGCAGCCTAGTCGTAGCTTAGTAGCTGCTTGGGATGGCATTATGCGCGCCGATCAGCTTTTCCATAAAGACCATGTCAAAATAGCGCCCAAACTTAAAGCCGCATTGGCTAAACACGCCAACCAAGCGAAAGCCCATATGGTGGTGAAAGCGCACGCTATCCCAGCTGATGTAGTCGTGCTCATTAGTATCGGCAAGTGCGTAGTGCAAGAGGCTCTCATTATCCTTGATGGGCGTGACCACCGGCGTTGCGATGCAGGCGTAGAGATTTTCATAGCCCTGAGCTTTAAGCTCTTGCTCTAAGGCCTGGTACAGGGCACGGCCTAAGCCCTGACGCTTGTGCTGGGGTGCCAAGTAAATGGTAAGTTCCACCGAAGGCAGATAGGCCTTACGCTCTGAGAAGGGGCAAGCGTAGGCATAGCCTAAGAGCTGGCCCTGATTTTCAGCCACTAAGTACGGCAGCTGGTGCGCACGTACTTGCTCAAGGCGCGCACTAAACTCTGCAACGCTCGGGGTCTCATACTCAAAGCTTACTGCCGTGTTCTGGACGTAGTAGTCGTAAATAGCGGTGAGGGCTGGGGTGTCCGCGCTGGTAGCTGGGCGTAAGGTGAACATCGCATTTCCCCTTATTCTTCGAAATTAGCCGGGCGCTGCCTCAGGTCGTCTCAGGTTAATGGTCGCATTGGGCGCACTGTGGCACCGGTTGGTCTCAACCTGCGGCACCGGTTGGTCACTGCCTGCGGCAGCGGTCGGTCACTGCCTGTGGCACCGGTTGGTCACTGCCTGCGGCAGCGGTCGGTCACTGCCTGTGGCTCCGGTTGGTCACTGCCTGCGGCAGCGGTTGGTCACCACCTAAGGCGTAATGGGGCGCAGGTAGCATGCCCTGAGGTCACCCCTATTGAATGGGGCGTGCGCGCTGATAGGCGTGCTCCCCTCAATTTTAGCCCCTAATCATTAGGTGAAGAAGGTCTGTTTCTTGTGGGTGTGGATCGACATGATGATGCCGAAGGTCACCGCCAAGATGATCATCGAGGTACCACCGTAACTAATCATCGGTAGGGGCACGCCTACCACCGGTAAGATGCCTGAAACCATGCCGACGTTGATGAAGATGTAAAACGGCAGATTGAAGGTGAAGGTGGCACTTAAGATCCGCTCAAAGTTACTGCGCGCATGCAGAGAGATAAAGAGGCAGCGCGAGATGATGAAGGAGTAGATCAAAAGCATGATGATAAAGCCAATGAGGCCTGTTTCCTCGGCTAGTACCGCAAAGATAAAGTCGGTGTGCGGCTCGGGGAGGAAATCAAGCTGGCTTTGCGAACCTTCAAGCCAGCCCTTGCCATAAATGCCACCGGAGCCAATCGCGATCTTGCTTTGAATGATGTGATAGCCCGCACCTAAAGGATCGCTTTCTGGATTGATAAAGGTCAAAACGCGTTGTTTTTGGTAGTCGTGGAGAACGTAATTCCACATAATCGGCATGGCAATAGCGCCACCCACGGCGGCAGCAATAAGCCACCAAAAGCTCAGGCCGGCTAAGAAAATGGCGATAAAGCCTGATACCGCCACCAAGATCGCAGTACCTAAATCTGGCTGGATTACGATGAGCAAGGTCGGCGCGGCCAACAGGGCAAAGGCAATCAAGACATTAACAAATCTGGGTGGCAGCGGGTTGCGCGTTAAAAAGGCCGCCATAGTGAGCGGAATGATGAGCTTTAAGAACTCCGAAGGTTGCAGGCGCATAAAGCCTAAGTTGAGCCAGCGCTGCGCACCCTTGGAGATATCACCAAAGAGCTCCACCATGATTAAGAGTGCTAAGCCTGCCAGGTAGGCATAAGGGGCGAGCTTTAACAGAAATTTAGGCGGAATTTGGGCCACCACAATCATGGCGCCAAAAGCCAGACCCGTACGTACCACTTGCCGCTCCAGCATCTCCACATGCTGACCGGAGGCCGAATAGAGCACAAATAAGGACAGACACAGGCACATTAAAAGACCCAGCATCAGCGGGAGATCTAAGTGCCAACGCACCAACAGCGGCTGCTGTGAGGGCATGTTGGGCATTTCTAATGGGTTCTTTTCCATACGATCTGGTGCCTGCTATTGCAAAGTGACGAAGCCACCCCGGCCAAACTTGACGCGCTGTGGTACTTTCTCGCCTTCATAACCATCAGGATAGAGCTCAAAGTAGCGATCCATGAGCTTGCGCACTACTGGGGCTGCGACTGACGAGCCACCACCTTGATTCTCTAAGATGATGCCCACTAAGATGCGCGGGCGATGATACGGAGCAAAGGCTACGAATAAGGCGTTGTCACGCAGCTCTTGGCGCAGCTTGCTGGCATCATACTTCTCGCCTTGGCCGATGTTGACCACTTGGGCGGTACCAGATTTACCAGCGGCCTTATAAGTGGTGCCGGCAAAGGCATTACGGCCGGTGCCTTCCTTGCCATTGATTACGAGGTACATGCCGGCGCGCGCCACATCAAAATAGCTTTGATCCTTGACTTCGAGGCGCCGTCCCATTTCTGGGTCGTGGAAGATCGAGAGGATATTGAGGCTCTTAGGGTCAACGATTTCCTTGAGCAGATGCGGGGTGACAAAGCGGCCATGGTTGGCGAGCATCGCATGCGCCTTCACCAGCTGGATCAAGGTCGTGGTCCAATAACCCTGGCCTATGCCGATCGGAATAGTGTCGCCCATATGCCAAGGCTGCTTATCACGCCGATATTTCCACTCGCGCGATGGGTTAATGCCCAGCGACTCCTCGTGTAAGTCAATCCCGGTCGAGCGGCCAAAGCCATAGAGATCGAGGTATTTATGAATGGTGTCAATGCCTGCTCTAAAGGCGATATCGTAGAAGTAGGTATCAGCCGAGAGCTCAATGGCGCGGTACATATCAAGCCAGCCATGACCCCAGCTGCGCCAATCGCGGAAGCGGTGAGTTGAGTTAGGCAAGGTGTAGTACGGTGCGCCCCAGAAACGCTCTTCGGGCTCAGTTAAGCCTTCATTGAGGGCCATAATGCTCAAGAGCGGCTTGACCGTGGAAGCTGGAGCATAGCCACCTTGGGTGACGCGGTTGATGAGCGGGCGCCCTGGATGTTTTAACAGGCGCTGGTACTCATTATTGCGAATACCACGCACAAATAAGTTCGGGTCGTAGGACGGATTGGAGTAAAAGGCCAAAATGCCACCGGTGGCCGGTTCAATCGCGACAATAGCCCCGCGCATATCGCCCAAGAGCTCTTGGGCATAGTATTGGAGGCGAATATCCAAGGTTAAGGTGATGTCCTTACCATGGGTCGGTGGATTGTACTTTAAGGTACGTAGAATTTGACCGTGGCTGTTGACCTCAACCTCACGAGAGCCGGTGATGCCGTGCAAAATGCGCTCATAGTAGCTTTCAATACCGAGCTTGCCGATCGCGGACGTACCCTCGTAATTGTCAATAATGCCTTGCTCGGTGAGCTTTTCGATATCAGAGGCATTGATACGTGAGACGTAACCGATCGCATGGGTTGTGATATTGGCAAAAGGATAGTAGCGCTTTAAGTCCGAGGACAGCTGAACGTTGGGGAAGTGATGGCGATTGACCGAGAACAACGCAATTTGCTCTTCGGTCAGCAGATCGGCCACTTCCACTCCCGAGAAGCGTTGACGGGTGCGCGTCAGCTCTAAGATATGCTGGACATCACTTGGGGTGAGCTCCAAATTCATCAGTGCATCTAAGCGTGCAATGGTATCGCGGGTGTCGATATCCTTGTGCGGAAAGAGCACGAGGTGGAACACCGGGCGATTTTCAGCGAGCACCACATGATTGCGGTCATAAATGATGCCGCGCTGCGGAACCACCGGCAACACCCGGATGCGGTTTTCGTTGGAGCGGGTTTGGTAGTCATCGTAGGAGATGACTTGCAGGTAGTAGAGATTGGCGAACAAGACGCCAAAGCAGATCAACACGACAATGCAGCCCAAGATGACGCGCAGCTTAAAGATACGCGTCTCCAGCTCGACGTTTTTGACCTCGATACCGGTGGCGGACTTTTTAGCCTTGCGCTTCTTGACCTTCTTGTTAAAGAGCAAGCGCTCCTTGGGCTTTTTGCGTTTGTTAAAAAACACGAAGCTGACCTGTTACCTGACGAAAATTAGGCTCGATGGTAGGGCAAACCGGCATCGATACTGTAGGCGCGATAGAGTGCCTCGGCGATGACGATCCGCACCATAGGATGGGGCATAGTGAGCTTGGACAGCGAAATGGTTTCGTTGGCCTTGTTCAAGATCTCGGAGGTTAGACCCTCAGGCCCCCCGATGATGATCACGACATCAGAGCCCATTTGCTGGAAGTCGTGAACCTTAGCGGCAAGCTCCATCGAGGTGAATTGCTTGCCATGCTCATCTAAGGCAATGATATAGGCACGCTTAGGCAGGGCTGCCAAGATCGCCTTGGCTTCAATTTCCTTGGCCTTATCGGTCGTGCCCTTGCTTACGCGGCGCACCGGCTCGATTTCCTGGAGCTCGAGCTTTAAGTGCGGCGGCATGCGCTTTTGGTACTCTTGAAAGCCGGTGGTGACCCAACTCGGCATCTTAGTGCCCACGGCCAATAGTAAAAAGCGCATCCTAGGCCTCAGCTACGCCAGCGGCCATCGCCTCGTAGAGATTCTCTAACTGGTAGCGTTGGCGCTCGCTTTCCTGCATCAGATGAACCATGACGACGCCTAAGTCGATGATGACCCACTTGCCCTCTTCGCTGCCGCTGACGGCGACGCCGTGGATATCATGCTTGGCCAGATACTCAACCAAGCGATCGGCCATTGCGCAGACATGGCGATTGGAGGTGCCAGTACCGATGACCATGACATCGGTCAGTGAGCTGTGCTCATGGACGTCGATGGTCTTTAAGTCTTGAACTTTGGAGGAGTCTAAGGAAGCAGTAGCAAGTGCTAACAGTTCCTGAGTGGTGAAATCATGCGAGCTGTACAAAGGTAGGAGCTTCCGTACGCAACAAATTAAAACAAAACGAACAAAGAATGCGGCCAACTAAGGCAACGCCGCGCGCATCTTAAACCAAGTACTCGACTCAAGTCGAGACTTGTTCCAACATTTGGACTGAGTTCGCGCCAAAAGGTTCAGAAAAAGCGCAGCGCAGTTAGAGCGCAAGGCATTTGCAGACAGCAGGTGCTAAAGTCTCTAAAGACAGAGGCGTGAGAGTGTTAGCCTCACTCACCTTCCCTAAATGCGTTAGGGCATAGCCTAAAGCGCAAGCGGCGCTCTTTAGGGCCTGATAGCGTGCCTCAGGGGTGGTGCTAGGCTTAAAGTAAGGGGCTAAGAGCAAGCTTTCCTCAAGAAGCTCATCCCTAAAGCTTTCACCTACCACTTGGTCGTAGCGCTGTTCACAGAGCTCAGCGCCCGCTCCTGCTTGGGCTAACAAAGTAGCATCGACTTGAGCGACTGCCTCTAAGAGCAAAGCAGCGCAGCTCACTTGCGGGGCTTCATCGTAGGCAAGGGTGGTAAGATGCGTCAGGCTGCTTTGTGCAAAGTTAAGGCGCAGTACCACCAACAATGACCCACGATAGTGAGGCTTCGGGGCCTCTTGGGGCAAAACCATCAGCTCTAAACTACTTAAATCCGCATCCTCAGCTAAATTGAGGCGCAGCGCCCACAGAGGCAATTGGTAGAGTTCCTCAACGCTGTTGAGTTGTTGTAAGTCATCACTTGAGTTGACCTTAAACTCGGTGCGGTTGAGCTGATGGCTCAAGTCAATAAGCACCCCAGCATTCTCAGCGGTCACCTCTTGCGCGCTCTCCAGGAAAAATTGCGGCCCCAGGCGTGCATTTGGCGCGGCACTCTTAGCTTGATCCTTCTTCGCTTGGTATTGCTGCAAGATAGCCTGAATTTGCTGATTAGCCGTAGCGGCCGCGCCGGTTAGCTGCGCATCCTGGTTGATCAGGCGATAAAGCGGTGCCCCTGACTTTTTGCCCCCATCAGTCTTACCACTTCCAGCTTTACCTTTTTCAGCGCCGTTGCGTCCGTTCTGGGTTTTATCTGCGATCCCGGTCTTGAGTGCGGCGTTGTGGCGAGCCACAAAACTTGCTAGCACTGCAGCATCAACCGGAGTCGGAGTGCGCAGCTGCGCTGCGACTTGGGCGACAGTTGCAGCAAGCTGCTCTAAGTTAAACGATGAGGAATAAAGCCAAGATGAGGAATAAAGCCAAGTAGAAGCGGTCATGAAGTTGCCATCAGAGGACTATAGAAACGAAGCGCCCGAACCGACAAGCGGCGTGGGCGCTGGGTCAGCGCACGGCAAGGTGCGCCCTAGAAAAGCAAGATCCTACTTAAGGTAGTACTCGCGAATGACGTCAGCATCAGGCAGAGCTAAGCCACCCTCAACGGCATAAGCCTCAGGATTAGCTAAGAGCTCTTGCTTACGACCATGCTTGTCGGCAAGCTTGTCCTGATTGGAAAGTAAGTGCAGCAGCGGTAAGAAGATCTCACGGCTGTGGACTACAGTACTCTCGATCAGCTGGTTAACCTGCTCTGGGCTTAACGAATCGATTCCAGCGACCTCAGCTTGGTTCTCTTGTAAGCGCTTGCGGGTTTCGTCGATTGCCTGGTTGACCGTCTTTCCCTCATTTAAGGTGACAAATGGGCCTAAGTCCAAGCCACCATTGTCAAAGAGTACGATCGTGATGAGGTTATCGATCAAGAACTGATCTGCGTTCGGGTCAGCAGGTGGAGTTGGGTGACTTAAGGCATAGCGCGCATAGAAGACACCTGAGACTTTGCGATTGTTCCAGGACAGATCACGCTCGGTTAAGTCGATAAAGAGCGACCACTGAGGCAGATCCTTAAGCTCGGCCGTTGGGGTGTCAAGCAGCTTGGCGTCAAACTTGAGGCTACTACCGCTGTGGATGACCGTACCTAACTTGCTCCAAGGTAAGAGGCAGCAGCACATTGAAGGCACGGTGATCAAAGCATCAAGCCCTTCTGGGGATTGAGCATCGATCGACTGGAACGAGCCCAAGCGCTTTTGGATGATCTGGCTTAACAGGTTGATCGCAGCTTCAACCGGGATAAAGAGCGACTTAGGCCAGAGCTTGCCGGTAGGCGACAGCTTTGGGTTGTTAAGAATACTGATATGGGCATTGACTAAGGACTGAGGCAATGGGTAGTACGCGCTCAGTTCAGTCATCACGACCGTTTGGATCTTCTCGGCGACGTTATCGCGATTAATAGGGGTTAAGAACCGATTGGATGCGTTGTCCATCGGCTCGTTGGCAGCATGCATAGGTGCTTGGTTCAGTGACGACTGGTCCATCAAAGGAACTCCCAGAAAAAGAATACCTTGGCATTTTACCACACTGCCTCAGGCCCTAAGCGCCATGTGCCTCACCAGCACGCAAGCACTTAAAGCTCACAGCAAGAACGATCTTTTGACGCGCAGATAGTAAGCTGGTGGTAAGAGGAAACTGCTAAGGCACGGCTGCATTAAGCCTGCTGACAGTGCCTATGCTGCTCAGGTTGGACAGCTTGCTCTCAATTCAGCATGGGCCCGTGAAGCGTTAGGGAGGCGATGCTCAGTGATTGAATATCTCTACGCCATCGGCATAATCGCTTTAATGGCTTTGTTTATGGGCGTTTTATATGTTGGTGTTACCAACATGGGCCGCTGATAGAAAGTGCAAGTAAGGTCTGATCTCCAGGACATAGGGTTCATTCTGAAACGAGGTCAGGCTTGGCGGTGGGCGCCTATCAAGCCCCCGCGCGGTCTGGTTTGTGCGCGCCTATGCTGAGCGGTAATAGCCATGGGTCGCAATGATGGCATGTACGGAGCGAGGGAGCGCGGCCGCGAGCTCCGGCAGGGGCTCGTTTGCTTTAGTCAGCGCAATTGCTTGGCGGATCGCGCTTGAGCTGAGGTCAAACTCGGGATTGGGCACAATCAGGTAGTGCTCGGGGTACTGCGCTAAAGATTGCTGTACTGCCTGTGGTAACTCTTGCTCGGTGTGCGGGCGCTTGAAAACAATGAGCTTGGCCAAGTGGTGCAGCTCTAAGCCTTGCTTCCATTGATCTAATGTCGCCAGCGAGTCCCAGCCCATAATAAAGGCAAGCTCATTATTATGGTAAAGCTGCTTAAGCTTTTGTAACGTATCCACGGTGTAGTGGCGCTGCGAAGCATCCGCTTCGAGATCGCTGATGCTGTAGCGCGATTGCCCGTGGGCGTCGCACTCGGGTAAACATTCTGCAATGGCGGCCTGAAGCATCGCGCGACGTGCCTCGTAGCTTAATTTCGCCGTGTCCTTGTGCGGCGGGCTGC
This sequence comes from uncultured Anaerobiospirillum sp., assembly GCA_944392765.1. Taxonomy (GTDB): domain Bacteria; phylum Pseudomonadota; class Gammaproteobacteria; order Enterobacterales; family Succinivibrionaceae; genus Anaerobiospirillum. The sequence continues at coordinate 22,845 of CALXXU010000012.1, read as the reverse complement.
TGTTGGGCAGGAAGATGATTTTGCTCTCAGGTAAGAGCTGCGCTAAGTACTGAGCGGTCTTGAGATGACCGTAGTGCACCGGGTTAAATGAGCCCCCATAAAAGGCGAGCAGGGGCGCGCTGCTAATTGGCATCGTTTTCTTTTTTCTTTTTCTTTTTTTCTTTTTTTTTCTTTTTTTCTTTTTTGGGTTCTGTCTTGGGGCTTTTAGATCAGCTCGGGGCTTAAGAAACGCACCGCACCGTTGTTGACCGCCAGTGCCATGCGCTGGAGCGCACGCAGCGCGCTTTCAGCGTCAAAGCGTGACAGCGCGATACTCGCCTCACTTAAGCATTGGCTTAAGAAGTGGAGCAGGTTATCGGGCATCTCGCGAATAGCCTTCATCAGGGCCTCTTGAGAGGCTTTGACCTTGACGTTGCGCGACATAAAGAAGATGTTTTGCTCGCGGTACGGGGCGCGGCTGATGTTTTTCTCCTTGCCTAAGGCGACGCTGGTGAGACTCTCATCCATACGCCCGATGAGTAAAGATAGGGCCGCTTGCAGATTCATCTCTTGGCCTGAGCAAAATGAGCTGATGACGTTGAGAGCCTTGAGGCTATCACCACTTAAAATGGCCTGCGGTAGCTCAAAGCCGTTGTAGCGCGCATCTTGGGTAAAGTAGGTCTCGACCTCGTCCATCGTGAGCTCACTTACGTTTCCGGATTGATCGGAGTGCAAGAGCTCCATCAGCTGCAAGCTGTGGTCAATGGTTAAGAGGTTGTTGTCGCACGATTGGGCGATAAACTCGACTACATGGGGGGCAATGTTGAGCCGGTATTTGCGCCCGCGCGCGCCAATCCAACTTTTAAGCTCGGGGCCCTCGGGGGCATAGAGCACCTCAATGTGCGCGCCCATCCCCTTTAAGTAACCCATCGCCTCCTTCTTGCGCGTCTCAAGGCTCGTCTGGCGCTTAGGCTTCTTGGCGCCCTTCTTGGGCGTTGGGGCTACATTGGGATCAAAGCTTAAGATGTGCTTTAACGGAGTTGGATCGAGGGGGTCGACCTTGGTGTAGATGGTATTAATGCGTGGCAGCTCTAAGATGATAAACAGACCAGGACGATAGGACGCGGCCACCAACTTAAACAGTTCGATCGCCGTGGCGTCCAAGTCCTTTAAATTGACCTTGATAATGCGATCGCCGCCAAACAGGCCGGGGTCGGACATCTCATTTTCAATCGATTGCAGGTTGGCACCGCCAAAGCCTTGCAAGTCCGAAAAGGTATAGAGCAAGAAGTCGGCGTCGGGCAGCTTGCTGCGGCCTTGAGCGATGAGTGCGCTCGTGCGCTCGAGCTTGAGCAGGGGATCATCCGAGCACACAACGTACACATCAACATTGCTCTCAGCATTGAAACGAGGCATGGTGGTCCCTTTTTAGAATTAGTAGAGGTGCTCAGGGGCTTGGTGTAATGGCTCAGGCTTAACCTTAGGCAGCTCATAGCTCTTGTTGTTGAGTATGCGCTGGCCATTATTGAGTTGATCGAGTGTCAGCTGGGTGCCTTGGGCACTCTCGTATTGGTCTTGCTGCTGTAAAGCTTCAAGTAAGGTCATGCCTTGGGTTTGCGTGGTAGCTTGGGTGACGGCGGCGGTGTCTTGGGCGCTGGATTCACCTTGAGCCAAGATGAGTTCAGCCGGTTGCGGCACCGAGGCGTCAGGATCGGAGGAGCGACCTAAGTAGGACAGACGCATCACCAGCTGGTCGGCTAAGTCCTCCTTGGTCTCTTGGATCACGATGGCCTTTTCCGTATCCGAGGCTAAGGCTTGGCCAGGCTTATTTAAGACCGCGCGCGTAACCGAGTTGCGCATCATGATCGGACGGTGGTTAGGAATAGCCAAGGTAGGTGCAACCGAGACAACCAAGGCGTACTCCAAGCTCTGGGCGCGCGAGTTAACCGATACCACTTCATCTAAGACATTAGGGCGCGGCAAGATCAGGGTTGGCAGATCTTTGGCGCGCTCATCATCAGTTGGGCTGTAGCCGCTATCTTGAGCGTAAACCGTAACGCCATTGGCGCGCAGGCGGCGCACCACCAGCTTGTAGAATTGATCGTGGTAGTCGCCTGTGACTACGACCTCAGGCATAGTGTCATCAAGCTTGGCTTGATTGGGCAGATGAAAGCCACAGCCTGTCGCCAAGAGGGCTAAGGCAACTGGTACGACGATGCATCGCTTGAGTAATCCTTGCTGTGCACTAACCTTTCTTGCGCTCATGGCTTCACCTTATTTGCCTTTTTTTCTCATAAGACCCTGGGTCTTGTCCATGATAAGACTCTAGGTTCTGACCTTAGATCCTATCCATGATAAGCCCTGGTGGGCTTGACCGTGCCGTTATTTTACATTAAGGCGCGGCAAAATTAAGAAAACAAAACCCCCAGCCGGAATCCCAGCTGAGGGTTCTCAAGCTAGCTTAAGGCTTTTTAGGCTACGCTAGCGTAGGCTAAGCTTGGTTAGGCTACGACGACGTTGGCTAAGCGGCCCTTGACGTAGATGAACTTCTTGACCTGCTTGCCTTCGATGTTCTTTTGGACGATCTCGTCTGCAAGAACCTTGGCCTTGATCTCATCTTCGCTTAAGTCAGCGCTGAGGTTGATCTTGGTGCGAACCTTACCGTTGACCTGAACAACTAACAGAATGTCCTCGGCCTTGAGGGCATCTGGGTCGGTCTTTGGCCACTGAGCGTTGACGTCGAGCTCATCCTTGTTGCCTAAGAGCTCATAGAGCTTAAAGCAGATGTGAGGCACGATTGGATAGAGCATGACCACTACGGCGTTGTAGATCTCATAGCGCAGAGCGCGAGCGGTCTCGCTTTGATCGGTGTACTTCACGGTCTCATTTAAGAGCTCCATGATTGCAGCAATCGCAGTATTGAAGGTCTGACGACGACCGATGTCGTCCGATACCTTCTCAATGGTGGTGTGCAGCTGGTGACGCAGCTTGCGCCCGGCCGCATCAAGCTTGCTCTTGTCTAAAGCGATGGCTGGGCCCGACTCAACTAAATCGTTGACCTGATTCCACAGCTTCTGTAAGAAGCGCTTGGAGCCCTCAACACCAGATTGACGCCACTCTAAGGTGAGCTCAGCTGGGCTGGCGAACATCAGGAACAGACGGACGGTGTCGGCACCGTAGGTCTGAACCATATGCTCTGGGTCAATACCGTTATTCTTGGACTTGGACATCTTGATCATGCCCATGTGGGTTAAGCTGTGACCCTCTTCGTCCACGGCGCTGACGATATTGCCCTTCTCATCGCGGGTGACCTTAGCCTTAAGTGGCGATACCCAAACGCGGGCGCCCTTGTCGTCTAAGTAGTAGAAGGCGTCCGCCAGCACCATGCCTTGGCATAACAGACGCTTGAATGGCTCGTCGTACTTGACCATACCGACGTCGCGCATCAGTTTGAAGAAGAAGCGGGCGTACAGTAAGTGCATAACGGCGTGCTCAATACCACCGATGTACTGGTCAACAGGCAGCCAGTAATTGGCCTCCTCATCGATCATGCCGGTATCAAGGCGTGGGCAGCAGTAACGAGCGTAGTACCAGGACGACTCCATAAAGGTATCGAAGGTATCGGTCTCACGAATGGCCTTCTTGCCCTGGTAGGTGGTGGTGTACCACTCAGGATCGGTCTTTAATGGGCTGGTGATGCCGTCGATCGTGACATTGCCTGGCAGCGTAACTGGGAGGTTCTCAGGCAGTTCTGGGACGATCTCACCGGTTTCCTCTACCGTCAGCATTGGAATTGGGGCACCCCAATAGCGCTGACGGGAAATACACCAGTCACGTAAGCGATAGTTGACGGTGCGGTGGGCAATACCCATGCTCTCTAACTTCTTAGCGATGGCTTCCCATGCGCCCTTGAAGTCGAGGCCATCAAATTCACCGGAGTTGACGGTAACACCGTGCTCAACGTAAGCACCCTTGGTTAAATCAACTGGGCTGCCATCAGCTGGAGCGATAACCTGCTTGATCTCGAGGCCATACTTGGTGGCGAACTCAAAGTCACGCTCATCGTGGGCTGGTACGGCCATAACGGCACCGGTACCGTAGTCCATGATGACGAAGTTAGCAACAACGATTGGTACCTTCTTGCCAGTTAATGGGTGAATGGCATAAACGCCAGTTGGCATGCCCTTCTTTTCCATCGTGGCAATGTCGGCCTCTGCAAACTTCTGAGTGCGGCACTCTTGGCAGAAGGCGGCGAGCTCTGGATTATTTTCCGAGGCCTTCTTGGCAATTGGGTGGTTGGCGGCTACCGCCATATAGGTAACACCCATGAAGGTGTCAGGACGGGTGGTGTAAACCTCAACCTTGTCGTCGGAGTCGGCGATATTGAATGTGATCGATAAACCTTCCGAGCGGCCGATCCAATTGCGCTGCATCGTACGGACGCGCTCAGGCCAGCCCTCTAACTTATCGATATCGTTTAAGAGCTCTTCGGCGTACTTGGTGATACGTAAGTACCACTGAGGAATCTCACGGATCTCGACCTTGCTATCGCAGCGCCAGCAGCAGCCATCGACGACCTGCTCGTTAGCTAATACGGTGTTGCAGTGTGGGCACCAGTTAGCCGAGGAAACCTTCTTGTAAACTAAGCCCTTCTTATAGAGCTCGGTGAAGAAGAGCTGCTCCCACTTGTAGTACTCAGGACGGCAGGTGGCAATTTCACGGGCCCAGTCATAGGAGAAGCCTAACAGGTGGAGCTGACGCTTCATGTCAGCGATGTTGGCATAAGTCCAATCAGATGGCTGAGCGTGGTTTTGCAGGGCGGCATTTTCCGCTGGCAGACCAAAGGCATCCCAACCAATTGGGTTTAACACGTTCTTGCCATTTAAGCGCTGGTAGCGGGCAATCACGTCACCGATGGTGTAATTGCGTACGTGGCCCATGTGCAGCTTACCTGAAGGGTAAGGCAGCATTACTAAGCAGTAGAACTTTTCCTTATTAGGATCGGCCTTGGCATGGAAAGTCTGGTGATCAGCCCAGTACTTTTGAACCTCTGCCTCGAGCTCTTGAGGGTTATACGCAACGTGGTTGGTTGCCATAAATAACGTGCTCCCAAACGAGAAGGGTAAATTAGAAACATTGCCCCAGTAAATGCTAGTACGAGGGACCCAGGCGGCATGGCTAACTTGGCTAAGCAAACGTTTAACTGATAAAACAGTGCTTTAACAGTGTTTGTGAGGATTAGCCAAGTGAGCCTCGCCGCAGCGCGACGCCATATTGTGCCACGTTAAGGGCACCATGTCAGCGCCGGATAAGAACGCCATTCTAATCTAAAGCGCCGTTTTAGCCCAAAACTGTTTTTAGCTATCTGCTCTTTGCGCCCTGCGCTAAGGTAAATCAGGGGCTTTTGGCCTAAAATCCGCCTTTATTCTGCCTTTAATGCTGTCTTTTGGTGCAATGTCTGGAGACCATTGTTTGATTTTGGTGCGTCGCCGCTGCGTGTTGCCGGTTGTCAAGAGGTGAGCGTGATGCTAAATTGCGTGCTAGTTTGTTGTTGAGGAATTAAAGGCAGGTAGGAAATGCATGCGTTAGGGTTAGCACAAAGTAGGGGCCTAGTGCGCTGGGGTGTTACAGCCTGCGTGGTCGCAGTGACGCTGAGTTTGAGTGCGGTCGCTTCTGCGGTCACTTATCCTATCGATGAGAATACCAAGGTGGTGGGCGCTGATACCACCTATCTGGTGGAGCGCGGTGGTACCACCACGCTGGAGTATGTCGCGGCCCATTTTCAGCTGGGACTTTCCAATATGATCGAGGCCAATCCGGGCGTCGACCCGATTGTGCCGATGGCCGGTACCAATCTTATTATCCCGCGCCGTTTGATCCTGCCTGATACCCCAAGAGAGGGCATTATCGTCAACTCGCCGGAGATGCGCCTTTATTACTATCACGACAATGAGGTCGACGTCTTGCCGATCGGCATTGGCCAGTTAGGCACTGATACTCCGCTCAATTGGGTCACCAAGGTGGAGCGCAAGCGCGCCAATCCTACTTGGACCCCAACCCAAAAGATGCATGAGGAGTATGCCGCCCGTGGTGAGACCTTACCTAAGGTCTGGCCGGCAGGGCCTGATAACCCGATGGGCCTCTTTGCCATCTATATCGGCCGTCTCTACGCTATTCACGGTACCAATGCTGACTTCGGTATTGGTTTGCGCGTAAGCCACGGCTGCGTGCGCCTGCGCAATGATGATATTGAGTACCTGTTCAATAACGTAGCCGTAGGTACGCGCGTGCAGTTCATCAACGATCCAATCAAGATCGCCGAAGATGTTGAGGGTAATCTCTACATTGAGGTGCACCAGCCACTCTCGATGAACGAAGAAGAGTTCGAGACCTTAGACAAGAACCTGCCATTTACCTTCACCAAGGAGCAAGAAGAGTTCTTTGCCCGTCCTGAGGTCAACCAAGATATCTTGCACCAAGCTTTAAGCGAGCGCTCAGGCCGCGTGGTCTTGCTCAACCCACCTGAGTTCTAAGCAATAACCAGACTTTTCTTCGTTTTTTTTTTGATTGGGGCCGCACGGAAATACCGGGCGGCCTCTTTGTTGCTGGATGAACATAGGATCTAATTTCGCCATTACCGGGCCGACCTTGGCCGTTATGGGGCTTAAATTCGCCATGGCGCCAGCGTTAAGGTATGATGGGGCCACCAAGTTTTGGTAACGAGGTAGGTTATGACTCAGCTCTATGATCACGATATGTGCTCTTATCCTAGTTTCAAGCAGACACTGACCAAGCGCTTAGCGCCATTGGCGCTGGCGGTGCTGCTGAGCGCTCCGGCTTTGGCTGAGTACAATCCCGCAGACTCCAATAGCGCTGAGTCTAGTGCTGCAACGTCCAATGCCGCAGAGTCTAGTGCTGCAACGTCCAGTACCGCAACGTCCAATACCTTTGCGGCTATGGCCAGTGCTGCTGGAAGCAATGGGCGCATTGAGCAAGCCGCTGCACAGGCTAAAGCACAAAAAGCGGCTGAGCGTGCCGCAGCTGAGGTAGCATCTGGTGCTGCAACTAGTGGTGATGAGCCTGGGCGCAATACTTTTGCGGTGATGGCGCATGCCGCTGCCGATCAAGCGCGAGCGGCGGGAAATTTTGCGCAAGATCTGTCAAAAGAGGACGATCCTTTAGCCCGTAAAGTGCCGAGCTTCTTAGCGCGTATCTTTGGTCAAGGCAATATCGATGCAACGAGCTTTGCTGATATCGCCAACGATAACTGCGGCAATATGTGGCCGGAGCGTCTGCTCCATGTTTCGGCTTTAGCTGATACTACCGATGGCTCAGCTCAGCTTTTAACCCAGATCCCTTTTGTGCTTGAGCAGAAGATGCTGGCTCCGGTCGATCAAAACGCGCGTCAGCAAGCCCTGATCATTGATGAATTGCATAAGGGTATGAGCTTTGTCTCCTACCTGTTGCATATGTACACGCCGCAGGCGAGCAATTTTCATGTGCCGTTTTATCTAGTGAAGCCTGAGTCACTCTATGCGGTGCGCGCTGAGATTGGCATAGGTGAGGGCGTGCTCTACCCTGAGCAGGGCGCGGAGAGCGCAACTGTCATTCAACAAATGAAACGCACCCATCGTCCGGTGCATCACTTAAATGTCGTGCGTGACTTGGTCTATCAAGATGGCCCGTGCGCTGGTATGGGTTATATCGAGGCTGACTTAAAGGGCAAATGTCGCAGTCCACATGAATACAATGGTTTGGTGCTGCTCTCGCCGCCGATTCCTGAGGTGATGAAGGAGGGCGTCTTTGGCGGTGAAGTGCGCCATGTGCCGGCCAATGTCTTGCAGTCCAATTACTTTGTCCAGGGTCTGGAAACGGGGCTGCGCTTAGTTGGTATCAATAGCTCCTTTGATGTCGATCGCCAAAGCTTCAGAGCGCCATTGCATTCTTTTGATCAGCACCTGTATGTGCCTGAGCGCAGTGCCTTTGTGCAGGCCGATGAAAAAATTTCCGATGAGCTTGCGGCCCCTTATGGCAAGCGTGCCGATGGTACCACTCCGCTCTACTTTGTCGGCGCTCATCTCAATGCCTTATTAGCTCCGGGCAATGCTGGGTCCCAATTTGACTTGCATCGTACCGACTCGCTTGATCGTAATACTCCAACGGCTGAGATCGCCGGGAATTTACATCAGCTCAAGGAAGATTACCTCACCCAAGAAGAGGAAGAGGGCCCAATTGCACCGACTGAGGCTGAGAACTTCGTGCTCGATGGGGCTACCTCCTTTGAGGAAGCCTTACACGCTGCCCAGCAAGAAGAAGAGGACGGCGAGTTTGATGAGGCCTTAACCTCAGGGGCGGAAGCCACAATGGCAGGGCAGGATAAATTGGTGCTCTCGCTGCAAGATGAGGAAGAAGCCTCAACTAGCGCTGCGGCCCATGCTCAGGAGCTGATGGAGCAGCGCAGCGTCAATTCCCAGCAAGCTTTATACGGCATTCCGGTCACCTTCAGCGCTTTAGGGCGCCCGCTCATCGATCTGCGCAATACCTTGATGTCGCGCGATCAATACAAGAACTACGGTTTCTTGACCGAGGCAGAGCTGGCGATCTTAAGCGACTTAGGCTATCGCTTAGAGCCGCGTGAGTTCTATGGCGTGTCGCTCTATAGCTTTGGTACTCCCGATAAGCGAATTACGCGCGTAGTTCGTGGTTCTTATTCCTACTACGACCATGCTTCCGAGAGCTACCGTGAGCGTACTCCGGCCATTATGCCACTAGGTGTCGGCGTGCACTTATATGGCTCTTACAATAACGTCATTCACTCCGGCAACGTCAACACTAAGGGTGCGGGCGCTATGGGTGTGCGCGTTGACGGCTCCAATAATCTCTATTACCAGACCAGCCAATCACGTATCGTGACCTCGGGTGAAAATGGCATTGGTATCGGCTTTACCTACGGTGCCAATAACCGGGCCTATATCTCAGGCTCGATCGCTGCCACCGGCGCTAAGGGTATCGGCATCAAGGTCGATATGGGCTCAAACATCTACTCTGATCTCATTGAGTATCGTGGCTCGTACGCCCGTGCCCGTACCGTCGACTATTTGCAAGGAGTGGCCACCAAGGAACAGGCGGCCAAGGTGCCATTAACGGATGACTTAAAGGGGCCACAGGTTACAGATCTCGTGATCGACGGTGTGGTCGAGGGTAATTTAGCCGCGATTTACATCGATGAGTCGTCCTTGGTTAAGAATATCGACATCACGGCGCAAGCCGAGGTCACCGGCGGTATTTATTCGACCTGGAAGCCGCTGGCCACTGGCTCAGGCGCAATTGCATTAGCCCACGATGGCAAGAACAGTCAGCTCCTCGACGCTGAGGTGCAATTGGAGCGCACCGGTAAGTTAGCAGGTCTTACTGCCACTGAGATCATTGATCGTTACCTCACCACCAATATCAACTTAGGTGTGATGTTAGATGAGTTCAATCGCCCGATCTTTGCTGACGGGGCGCACTTTGCCTCGGATGATTTAGTCGACGGTACTGAGGTCAACTATATCGGCAATAGTCAGTCGCGGGTGGTGTTGGCAGGCGACATCAGCGGTAACTCCTTTAACTTAAACCACATTGCAGGCAAGAGCACGATCTTAGGTAATGTCAGAGCCAATGCGGTTAATGTGAACTCGGGCATCTTGAGCCTGTGTGGTCTTGAGGGCGCGATCAATCAGATTGGCAACTTAAACGTCAATTCACAGGCGGTGTTGGATTTCGTCAATGGCGCCAGCTCGCACACCTACGTGTCAGGCGATATCAAATTTGGCAGTGATGTCGTAGTTCGAGTTGATGTTGACTCGCAGGGCCACATTATCGACGAGCTCTCCTATAGCGGCCGCTTCTACGCTGGTGACTACCAGTTAGTGATTGAGCCGGGTGTCAGCTATGAAGAAATGCGGCGCTTAGGTGCTGATCCTAAGGCGATGCTCAACTTTATCACCAATTTCATGCAAGACAGCAATAGCAGGTTTGCCCGCGACCGCATCACCTTGCGCATGCCGCGCTACATCTGGGATAGCGCCGGTTCCTATGGCCGTGAGATCAAGTGCACAGCTCGTGGTTGCCGCATTGGCAATTTCAGCTCCAATGCGGTACGTTCGGACTTAACCGATCTGCCGCCATGGCGCTATGGCCTGTCCTTGGGCGGTATCTTGCTCATGATCTTAGGCTTCTACGCTTGGTACTACTTAAAGCCGCTTAAGAACAAGTTCTTGGGCCGCAAGTCCGAGCAGTCGAACTAAGCCTAGCGCTGTTGGTAGCAGGCACTAAAATCCGTCACCTAACCTCTTAACTCAGGCGCCGTAATAGGTGCCTTAGCTAATTGCGGGGACGCATTGCTCCTTAATAGGGCAATGTGTTGCTCCAGCGCAAAAGGTGTACAATAAGCTCCGCGTCGGTAGTTAGCGCAGTCAGGTAGCGCGTTTGCTTCGGGAGCAAGAGGTCGCGGGTTCGAATCCCGCACTACCGACCATTTCCTGCCGTGCCCGTCCGGGCAATTGAAATCCCTTCTTAATTTGTCAACCTTGCAGGCCTAATTGGTCAGGGCAGTTCACGCTTTGCATTTTTTGCCCTAAAGACCGCCCACTTGCCTTTTTCTTTGTGTTACCTTGATCCCCGCACGCTAAATCCGCGATCGCGGAAATTGGCCTAAAAGTCGCAATGCTATGACCAGCTTTAGTGAAGCTCCAGCTCCCAGAGCCTAAGCGTCGCTGCTGGTGTCAGCTCCTTGCTGCCGCCCGCGCCCTGCAAGTTCATGGTTAGTTGCAACGTTTTGCAGTGCTTGCGCAAATTTATGCGTTATTTCAGCTGGTTGCGCCAAATTTTTACAGTTACGCCATGCATTTTTGCAGCAAAAGCGCTTATAAAACCTGATTGAGTTGCTAAATTTTGTCGCTCACGATCTAAATTGTCCCAAGACCCTTGGCAAGTGCTCATAGTTTTTGTATAATAGCCTTACCACAAAAACAAGCAAAGTTGCGGATCGTCATTGGGTTTAGGTCATTGCACTGGTCTTAAGCTTGTAAGACTGGACTTAATCATAAGGTGGCGGTCCGCTCATAAGCACGCAGCCTGGCTGCGCAGCTTCAGCTTCAGCTTCAGCTTCAGCTTCAGCTTCAGCTTCAGCTTCAGCTTCAGCTTTCCTCCCCGTGTCGGCCGAGCGCTCTTGCGTCGAGCTCCCCTTCTATCTCACACTGTCCTCACCATTCATTTGCATGCTCTCATTTGGCCGTACCGCCGTGCTGTGGGATAATGCCCCAATTCCATTGATGCAATTGACGCAGGGAGCAGGCATGGCCAAGAATAAGGCAAAAGAGACGGCAGCGAGCGCTGACGGCTACTTGGTTCCGGATTTAAAGCCGGGGCAATACCACGTCCATGAGATCATCATTAAGCGCAGCCGTTTTATCACCACTATTGCTCATACTGCCTCGGTTGATGAGGCTAAGGCCTTTATCGCGACCATCTCCGCACAGCACGCTGAGGCCAATCACAATTGCTTTGCTTTTAACGCCACCGCACCCGGCTCGACTGCCTTTTGTGGTTGCTCCGATGACGGTGAACCAAAGGGCACGGCTGGTCAGCCGATGCTCAACGTCGTGCTGCACTGTGGGGTAGGCGAGCTTAGCGCTGTGGTCACCCGCTACTTTGGTGGCGTGCTCTTGGGCACGGGCGGCTTAGTTAAGGCCTATCAGGGTTCCGTCAAAGAGGCCTTAGAGACGCTGCCTACCTGCGAGCGCATGATTGCGGCCAAGCTCGTGGCAGAAATCGAGCATCGCTACCTGCCTAAGTTTAAGTATCTGCTTCCAAGCATGCGCGCGACCTTAGTCAAAGAAGAGTATGGCGCCAATGTGCTAGTTGAGGTGATCTTGCCGCAAAGCAAGCTTGATCATTTGGAGCGCACCTTAACTGATTTGACTAATGGCTCGGTCAAAATCATTGCCACAAGCTAGCACTGCGTTGGTTGCGGGCGGGCTCAGTTTAGGGTAAAGCCATCAGAGGGCAAAGCTATCAGAGGGCAAAGCGCATCTTGGACTGCACCGTAGCTTGAGGGGATTGACGCTGAGCTTGGCATAGGGCGTGCTCAAAGCGCCTGGGTTTCATTGAGGATAAGATATGGGAAAGCAGCTGAGAGCAGATATCACGGGCCTACGTGCCATTGCCGTAATTTCAGTGACGCTCTATCACCTGGTGCATATGCTGCTGCCTGAGGTGACCTTTTTTAAAGGAGGCTTCTTAGGCGTTGATATCTTCTTTGTCATCTCGGGCTACTTGATGACGATGATCATCATCAAAGGCCTGTCCCAGGGTAATTTTTCCTTAGTTGACTTCTATCAACGCCGCGCCAAGCGCATTTGCCCAGCGCTCTTGGTCACCGTGCTGGTCTTTGGCCTGATTGGCATCTTGCTCATTGGCACCTCCGATCTCAAGCGTTTGGGCCTGGAGGGCTGCTACGCGCTGCTCTTTGTTTCCAATATTTACTTTGCGCAAAAGACCGACTATTTTGGTAATTCGGCCTTAGATCAGGTGTTCTTGCACACTTGGTCGCTCTCGGTGGAGTGGCAGTTCTATCTCTTCTACCCCTTGATCTTAATGGTGCTGCGCAAGGTCATCGCTGAGCGCTTATTAGGTCGCACCTTATTGGTCTTGACCCTGATCATGGCCGTAGTGGCTGTGCTCATGACCCTCTATGTGCCGCGTGCGTCCTATTATCTTTTACCGTCGCGTGCCTTTGAACTGCTTTTTGGCGCCTTAGCCTATTTCTATCCATTATCGACTTTACAAAGCTGGGCTCAGCGCGCTACTGGTTCCATGACGGGCACGCAGGTCACAGACTCGGCCTGGCGTTTACGCGGTCTGATCGGCCACTATATCTTGAGCCTGACGCCGCTTAAGGTCGAGGCGCTGGGTCTTGTCATCCTCTTTATTTCTTTTGCCTTGGTTGATGACAGCACCGGCTGGCCGACTTTAAGTGCCTTAGTTCCGATGGTGGGCGCTTATTTGTGTATCGCGGCTGGGAATCACCGCAGCCTCTTGCGCCACGGTATTTTCCAAAAGCTCGGTCTGTGGTCCTACGCTATTTACTTAGTGCACTGGCCGCTCTTGGTCTTAGTGACTAAGCTGGGCTTTGATGTGTGGTGCTTAGAGCTGGCAGTGCCGATCGTGCTCTTAGGCGTTGCGCTGCACTATGCCGTAGAGCGCCGTCGTAACTTTGGTTATCTCTTCTTGGCAGGCTATGCGTTGGTGACAGGCGGGGCTTATTACGTGGGCAGCACGGGACTTACTGCGCGCTTGAGCTACGAGGTCACACGCTACGCGCAATACGGTGGCCACACTGTACCTTTTGACGGCAAGATCAACCATATCGGTGATTTGGAGCGGACGCCTGATTTCATCTTGATCGGCGATAGCTTTGCGCGCCATTACACCTTAGATTTGATCGATCGCGGTCTGCATGTGATCACGGTGTTCCGCGACGGCTGCTATTCCTTTGCTCAAGGCGTAACGCGCCGCACCGAGGGCTATGTCGATGAGGGCTGCCGTCTGCGCTATGAGGTGGCCCAACGCGCGATCGCGCAATACCCTAACTTGCCGGTGGTGGTGGCTCAAGACTGGCCGCGCTATCGCTTAACCACGGTGTTGCGTCCTGAGGTGGAAGGTCAGGATTATCGCGCAGTTGCCGGGGATGATTATGAAAAGGTGTTGCGCTCGGATTTAGAGCAGATGGTGGCTGATTTTAGTACGGGCTCTAATCGCATCTACGTGGTGGCCACGCCGCGCCAGAGTGTCTATGACGTGGGCAGTACCTGCATGTATTTGCAAGCGTTAGACAATCCAGTAAGCCGCTTGATGGCTAAGTACATCACCTGCAAAGAGAGCAAGAACTTAGCCCCTGTGCCGCTCAACCAGCTACTCGACACCACGATTGCGCAGCTGCCGCAGAACCAAGGCTTAGAGGAGTATCAGGCGCCGGTGCGCTACTTAGATCCTAACGATGCGATCTGTATCGAGGGCAATTGCGAGCTCTTAGTAGGCCAATATATTCCGGTGTTCCAAGACGGCCTGCATTACTCCTGGGCTGGTTCGATCAAGGTCGTGTCCTATCTGCTCTCACAAATTGGCGTGGAGCAGGGCCGTGTGCGTACCGACTTTGAGGATAAAATGGTTCCAGCCCAAGAAAACTAAAGGGTGTACCCAAACCAAATGAGCATCCCCCAAACTAAAGGGTCTGCTACCAATGAGCGCGCAAAATGGGTGTGGCGATAGCCGACAAGCTAGCTGCGCTCATTGGAAACAGCCCTGGAGTACTGCGCCCAGAAGTGCTTAGCTCAGAAAGGAAAGGGCTTGGTGCTCGAGCAAAATGCGGGTACCAATGCCTAAGAGCACTAAGGCGCCTACGGTATTGAGCACTGGGTCAAGGCGTGTAAACAGCGCTAAGACCTGACCTAAGTAGAAGCCTACTAAGGAGCACAGCGCACAGACTACGCCGATAATGGTGGCGGTTAACAGGATGGTGTTTTGGATCAGACCATAAGAGACGCCGACCGCTAAAGCGTCGATCGAGGTGCCCACAGCTAAGGCGAGCAAGGTGAAAAAGCCAATTTGCAGCTTGCGGTTACACTCTTTGTGGGCGTAGTAGGCGCCAAGCTTTTCACAAGCGCTGCAGCGCTCAGGGGCGGCGCGATTCTCGGCTAAGCATTCCTGGCAGCAAGGGGTCTTAGGATCAGGCTTTAAGATAGCTTCAGCCTTTTCCTTGTCGTCGTCCTTATCAAAGAAGGCTTCCTTGAGCATATTGAGCGCGACCAGAGCTAAGAGGCCAAAGGCGACCCAATGGTCGATTGAGGCAAAGTGTTTTTGCAGCGTGATACCAGCGACAAAGCCAATTACTGGCATCAAAAATTGGAAAAAGCCAAAGGAGCCAGCGATGGTAAGGCCTGTGACCAGACGCTGGGTGGACTCAAGGCGTTTTTTGCCGCTAATGACCGAGCAGACGAAGGCATCGACCGACAACGCCAATGCGGTAATAAAAACCTCAATTAAGCCCATACCAAACCTCTCTCTTTAGGCTTCAGAAAACGTGACAAATCCCATCGGCTCTGTCCAAGCCGTAGTGTGCCTGCCGCTATATTGCACCGTAATTTGGTGCCGCCGTATTGTGCTGTAGCATTGCGCCGCATATTCACGGCCGTGCGGGGCCAAAATCTTAGCACAAAACCAATTACCGGGGGCGTGATAGAACCAAGATGGAAGGGCCAAACGATGAGCCTAAAGGTTAATTCGAGAAAATTGGCTGTCGTAAGGCCCAAGATGCGGTTATGATGGGCGAGTGGTGGATTGGTGAGGAGTGATCATGACCAAGAAGAAAAAGGCTGAACGTTTGAGCACCGAGGAAGTTTTGGCTTTTATACCTGAAAGCTTCCGTGATGGCGCACGCGTGATTTACAACCCTGATCAGGATGAGTACTTGGTCTATTACATATTGAACATCAACTACGAGGTGGAAGATCCCCGTGATTGTGTCAGCCGCCTCTTAGTAGGCTTTGTGCACCAAGGTCAGTGGGTGGTCTGCCGCTCTTATGAGCTGCTTATGGAGCAGGCACAAAAGCGGCAAGCTCAGCATGACGCAGAGCTCAAAGCGCAGCTGGCGGCAGCAAAAGAAGAAGAGCAAGCGTTAATTAAAGAGCTTGAGGCGAATAAGCAAGCGATTGCTGATGCCAAACAAGAGCAGGAAAAGCTCAAAGAGCAACAAGCTCAGCTCAAAGAACGGATCGCTCAGCTGCAAGAGCAGCTGGGGGTGCAGAGCAACGCACCGGATCAGGCACAGTCTGATGCTCAGCCTGATGCTCAGCCTGATGCTCAGCCTGATGCGCAGGACAACGTGTCGGACAATGCTCAAGACGAGCCGCAAACGCAGCACCAAATTATCGCGGGCGAAGCTTACGAGATCACTAAGCTCTAAAAGCGCAGAAACTGCGCAGCCACGCTCAGGGTTAGCCCTGGGGTTAAGCTCTAAGGACAACAATTGGGCCTTAGGTTCTAAGCACTGCACGTCTGTGCGCTGAGAAGAGGCGCACTGCGCGCTGAGGAGATATGCTGAGGGCGCAGTGTGATGGCAAGTGCGCAAGGGCTGGTTTTGCGCAATAAAAAAGGCCCAAGCTCGTCGAGCTCGAACCTTGCCGCATAGTTATAGCAAACGCCATTAGTTTTTGCTAATAGATTTTTGTTTTATAATTTTATAAAATTTCAGAAGAACGGCTTAAACAAGCGGTTTTGCTTGATGATTATAATAAAGTTAATTAGCCAAAATCACTGAGGTTTGCTATAATAAGGTGTAATTACTGAAGGTAAGTGTTGTAGAAGGATACGATCTCGTCCATAGGGATCTTGGTGAAGTCGTCGTAGAGGTCGGTGTGACGTGCGTTAGGGACGATGATTAACTTCTTGTTGTCACCGACGAGCTGCTTGTAAGCGCCCTCACCCATATAACGCGAGTGGGCATCGGCACCGTGGACGATTAAGACCGCACTGTCGATTTCGTTAGCGTAGTGCAGAATTGGGGCATTGAGCAGGGTCGAGGCCGAGGTAAAGAGCCAGCCGTCATTGGATCCTAAGGAGCGTGGGTGATAGCCGCGCTCAGTCTTGTAGAAAGCGTGGTAGTCCTTCATGAATTGTGGCGCGTCCTCGGGCAGCTCAGCTGGTACGCCTCCGGCGCGCTTAGCTAAAGGAGCGTTGTAGTCCAAGGTACGCTGCTCGCTGAAAGCCTTGCGCATAGCGGCACGAGCTTCCTTGGTGTCGGCGGCATCATCATAGCCCTTGGCGGTCACACGCGTCATGTCGTACATAGTTGAAGCTACGGTGGCCTTGATGCGGGTATCTACTGCGGCAGTATTGACGGCAAAACCACCCCAACCGCAGATGCCTAAGATGCCGATGGCATTGGCGTCCACATCGTCACGATTGGAAAGATAGTCGACTGCGGCGCTAAAGTCCTCAGTGCCGAAGTCAGGCGAGGCCATGAAACGGCCCTCACCGCCACTTTCACCAGTAAAGGATGGGTCAAAAGCCAGGGCAATAAAGCCTTGCTCAGCCAGCTTCTGGGCATATTGACCGGAGACTTGCTCCTTGACCGCACCAAATGGGCCGCTTACGGCAATGGCGGGCAGCTTGCCCTCACGATTTTTAGGCAAATAGAGGTCAGCGGCCAACTTGATACCGAAGCGATTGTGGAATACCACCTTGGAGTGCTCCACTGCATCGCTTAACTCAAAAACCTTATCCCAATCGGTGGTCAAGGTTAAGCCATCGATCACTTGGGTGTGACCTGGAGCCATCGAAGGGTCAACTACGCCTGCGCCAGCAGGTGAGCCTTGAGTTGGGCGCACATCAGCGGCGCTAGCGCACATAGTCAGAGCAGCAGCTGCTAATAAGGAAAAACGAAGCTTGGTTAACATCGCGACAATCTCCATAACAAGGGCGCAAGCACCTGTGCTTGCCATGCAATTAATTTAGTCTTGCGCCATTGTCATAGCAAATTCTATTTTGACATTTCATGTCATAAGAAAAATCTATGGCAAAGTGCGATAAATTTAGGCAAGGCTTTGAGAAGAATGGCGCTAGGCGATTAACCTCAACTTCCCTAATATGACGTCATGCGCTCAAGGCGTCAGATTTCCGTTTGCGTGGCCTTGAGCTCTTATAAGGTGTTTTAAGGTAAGGAGTGGGAAATGAAGTTTTGTGGTTTGAAGTTGGCAGTTTTAGCCGTATCGTGCTCTGCTGGTCTGTGCTTAGCCGCTGAAAGTGATGGCGCGGTTTCGGCCGGTTCGGGGGAGCATCAGATCTTAGCTGCCACCAGCAGCAGCACCACCTTGGGGGTACGTGAGTATGCCTTAGCCAAGGTTGCCGCCTATGCTGCCCAAGGCAAGACCACCGAGCTTAAGGCTGCCTTAGAGCAGGCTTTAGCTCAAGGTATGACCGTCAATGAGCTTAAGGCTGGGTTAGAGCATATCTACGCTTATTGCGGCTTCCCACGCAGTTTAACCGCCTTGGGCGTGCTCTTAGGCATCGTCGAGGAAAATAAGCAAAAGGGTGTCACCCTCAATATGGGCCCAGAGCCTACTCCATTACCTGAGGGCACTAATATCCGTGAGTTAGGCACCAAGGTTCAAACTGAGGCCAGTGGCGCTCCAGTTAAGGGACCGCTCTTTAATTTCAGCCCTAATATCGATACCTACCTCAAGGAGCACCTCTTTGGCGATATCTTTGCTGTAGATGTCCTGTCCTTTAAGGATCGCGAGATCATCACCATCGCTGCTTTAGCCAGCTTACCTGCTCCAGCCCAATTAGACTCGCACTATCGCATTGCTCACAATGTCGGCTGGACTTTTGAGCAGCTGCAGGACTTTGCTAACTTCATGCAAAAGGAAATCGGTGCCGCTGAAGGCAAGGTCGCCCAAGACGTCTTAGCCCGATACTTAAAGAACGCTCAGAAGTAGAGCCTGATGGGCCTAAGCCCACTAGTTTTTCTGGGCCTAAGTTCGCTAGGGTTTATGGGCCTAAGCCCTACATGAGCAAAGGCACCATCAGGGTGCATTTGCCCCCAGTGAGCTCAACTGGCGCGATTAGCGCTATGCTGTATAACCTTTGCGGTGAGCCGTCTGGACTTAGTTTTAGCTAGGCCAGGTATGCGGCTCACCGCAATCATTCCCGTCAGTCAATCAATAACGCCAATCTTTTAGGAACAGCGTGATATGCAATCAGAAGTAGCCACCGAGCAATTACCTAAGTGGGCTCCCACCAAGTTTGCTAAGGAGCTGTCAGGTCAGTCCTTTGATGCTGAGCGTGCTCTCTACCACAGTGAGGGGCTTAAGGTCTCTAAGTGCCATTTTGGCGGTCCGGTCGATGGTGAATCGGCCTTAAAAGAGAGTTCTAACTTCTTAGTTGAAGACAGCACCTTTGCCATGCGCTATGTCATGTGGCATGACCGCAATTTCATTATGCGCGGCTGCACCTTCAACGAAGAGACTCGTGCCCCGCTGTGGTACGACGAGCACGGCTTAATTGAGAATTGCACTCTGCACTCGGTTAAGAATATCCGAGAGTGCCACGACATCACTATGCGCGGCTGCGATATCGACTCGGAAGAGTTTGGCTGGAAGAGCTCTGATATCGTCATGAGCGATTGCCGCTTAAACTCGGTTTATGCGTTCTTAGAGGCCAAGAACCTCACCTTAAAGAACGTCAAGGCTACCGGCAAGTACGCCTTCCAGTACGTAGAAAATGCCGTGATTGAGGACAGCACGATCGAGACTAAGGATCTGCTGTGGCACGCTAAGAATGTCACGGTCAAGAACAGCACGATCAGCACTGAGTACTTTGCTTGGTACTCCGATGGTCTGACCTTGATCAACTGCCATATCAAGAGCTTACAGCCGCTGTGCTATTGCAAGAATTTAAAGCTGATCAACTGCACCATGGAACACGCCGATCGTGCCTTTGAGTACTCGCAGATCGAAGCCACTATCCAAGGCCATGTCGATTCGATCAAGAATCCGCTTTCCGGCTCCATTCACTGCGACAGCTTAGGCGAGCTGATTACCTCCGAGCAGGTACATCCATGCACTTGCACCGTGTTCGTGGCCGGTAAGCAATTGCTTTAACTCTGATCACGCCGCGCTCTCTTAACACAAAGCCCTCCATTTGGAGGGCTTTGCGCGCTTGGCACTATACGCTGACTGCACTAGGGCAGCCGCTGTGAGTAGGCGGCCTATTCAAATGGGTACTTGATATCCCACTGCTTTCTGAGCTCGTCCATCACGTGCATGACGTCTAAGGTGTGCTGGTGTGGCATCTCTGGGCACTCTAGGCGGCCTTCCTTTAAGGCATGCAGGCACGAGATTACTTGGTACTCATAGCCGGTGACCTGCTGAGGCAGCGGCAGCTCTTCGATCAGCTGGTGATCCTTATTGAAGACCTTAACCTTTTCAGGATTGTTGATGTTCTGGACCTCGATATAGCCCTCAGAACCCATGATGATACCGATGCGGTTGGCAGGACCCATTGCCGTAGCATGGAGCGAGGCCATCTTGCCGTCCTTGAAGATGAGGCTGATGTTATCTATCAGGTCCACACCGCTTGGGCCCTTGACGCAGATACCCTTAATTTCCTTGATGTCGTGGCCAAAGAACATCATGGCAAAGTTGATTGGGTACACGCCTAAATCAAGTAAGGCACCGCCCGCGAGCTCAGGGCGCGCAATGCGCTCCTTTAAGCAAATTGGGTAGCCTAAGTTTGCCTGAATCGAGTACGGGGTACCGATTTTACCGGCGTTAATCGCTTCCATAATGATGGCACGCGATGGCATATAGCGCGTCCAAATGGCTTCGGTGACTAAGGTGTTTTGAGCCTTGCCGTAGGCTAAGACATCACGGGCCATCTGTTCGTTGGCGGTAAAGGCCTTCTCGACTAAGATTGCCTTCTTGTGATCAAGACAAAGCTTAGCGTGGATATGGTGCTCCGAGTGTGGGGAGGCAATGTAAATGAGGTCAACCTCAGGATCGGAGGCTAAATCCTCGTATGAGCCATAGGCCTTAGGTACGCCAAACTCCTGCGCAAAGGCGTCAGCGCGCTCTTGTGTGCGTGAGCCTACAGCGTAGAGCTCAATCTCAGGATGCTTGAGCTCGTTTAAAGTACGAGCCATGGTCTTGGCGATACCGCCGGCAGCGAGAATACCAACTTTCATCAAAAATCGGCGCCGAGCTTAAATTGCCGGGCGCCGCCTCCAAAAATAGTCAAAAAAGAACAGAGCAAAATCTTAGAGCAAAAAGCCTAGAGCGCTGGCACATCGCTGTTGACCGCTGGCACGTCGCCGTT
The DNA here is from genome assembly GCA_944392765.1 of uncultured Anaerobiospirillum sp. GTDB lineage: Bacteria > Pseudomonadota > Gammaproteobacteria > Enterobacterales > Succinivibrionaceae > Anaerobiospirillum. The sequence goes on along the minus strand of CALXXU010000012.1, from coordinate 1,950 downwards.
GGCCGCAGTCACGTCGCTGACTGCTGGTACATCCGAGTTAGCTGCTACTGCTTGCGAGCTAGACTCAAGTGCTGGGACATCGCCACCTGCTGTGTTCATCAAATTGATGATTGGCGTGGCGACCAAGGTCAGCTCATCAATCGGACCTGCGCTAAAGGTGGTGCGGTACTCAAAGTGAGCCGATTGCACTACGGCCGGTTCAAAATTCTTATCGTCAGGGTTGGCGTCTACAGCTGGAACCAAGCCAAAATTGTTCATGACCTCATGAGCGCGCTCCATGGTCGCGTTCGGATCGGCCATACGCTCACAGGCTAAGATGAAGTTTTCAAAAGCGACCAAGCTCTCAGGCGGGAAGGCGTCAGGATAGCGCGTTTGAATTTGGACGCTTTGTAATTCCTTAGAGTTAGGCTTAGCGTAGCCCTGCATTTCGACTGCAGTGGAGAGCACGGCAATGAAGCCCTCAGGGGTGTCATTGGCGTTAGCTGTTGGCAGGGAAGTGTCAGCAGCGTTGATTAAACTGTTGAAGGTATTGCGAAAATCATGTGGGTTGGCCAGAGGATTGGCCATATTCTGGGCTACGACCGCACCTTGCTCCAATTGCGACTCTTGGTACCACGAATAGCCGGCGCTAGCAAAATAATAGATTGCTAAGACGATCGCGACTAAGCGCAGGTTGCGGCGCATCTTTTCGTGCCGTTCCTTTTTTTCTTGCTCGACTTCCTCAGTAGTCTTAACTTTACCTTGGTTGCGCAGGTCATAGACCTTGCCATCAGGTGGTACGGGCTTAAAGTCCACGGCAGAAATCCTCGACAGAAAATAACAACGGCTCATTCTAGCACGGGCCCGCGCTCAAAAAAGGCGTACCCCCACGCAAAGGCCTATTCAAAGGCCTATTGTGTGAGCGCGCTCAAGCTCACAGCGGGGCAGCTTCTGCCTACTCAAGAGCTTCTGCCTACTACCAAGACGCGACAGCCCGCCGCAGCGAAAGCTGGGGCGGGCTGTCTTGGGAGCTTGGTCAAGTTTGCTCGGTTAGAAGGCAGGACTTACCAAGATAATAAGGGAGCGCGCTTCGATATTTAAGATGCTACCTGGGCCATACTTTGGCATGGCAAAGATGTTGGTGACATCTTGTGGGGTCTCATCGGCGGTGTTAACCAAGAGACTCCACTGGCTCTTGGCATTGCGTGGCAGCGGTGGCAGCTCGATTTGCAGATCTTCCCAGAAAGCATTGACGAAGACGTAAGCGTAGATCTGGTATTGACCCCAATAGGCGAGCACACCAATGGTATGGCTTTGGTCCGACCAATCAGGCTGGAATGGACGTACGCCGTGCCATTGCAGCTTGGTGCTGCGCAAGACGCGATCGAGCATGGTGTAGGACTTGCGTCGATGAGTCGCCGAGCTTCGGGTACGCATGGTACGACGGCGGATCATCTGGCGGGTGAAGTTGAGCATATCCTCTTGTTCTGGGGTTAATTCCCAGTTCATATAGCTCAGCTCGTTGTCTTGGCAGTAGGCGTTGTTGTTGCCCTTTTGGGTACGCAAGATCTCATCACCCATTAAGATCATCGGGGTACCCATCGATAAGATAGTCAAGGCCATCATATTCTTGCATTGACGCAGACGCAGACGATTTAAGCTCTCGTTGTCGGTCTCGCCTTCAATGCCGTAGTTGGCCGAGTAGTTGTTGTCATTGCCGTCACGGCCCATCTCGCCATTGTCGAGGTTGTGGCGATAGGCGTAAGTCACCAAGTCATGCAGGGTGAAACCGTCGTGGCAGGTAATGAAGTTGATGCTCTTTTGTGGGTCGATCTCGCGCTCGTTGTAGATATCAGGCGAGCCGATTAAGCGCAATACAAACTTCTTGAGCGAGTGGGAATCGCCACGGATAAAGGAGCGGACGTCATCGCGGAATTGACCATTCCACTCACGCCACTTGGAGCCTGCGAT
>CALXXU010000011.1 GCA_944392765.1 uncultured Anaerobiospirillum sp. | reverse complement strand
GGAGATAAAAATATTAAAATAGGACAATCATAATAATTAATCACATATGTCAAATGACAAGTTTACGTTGGTCATGTTTGATCTAGCAGACGTTTTACTGCGCTTAGAGCCTGGCTTTGCCGAAAATTGGATGGAGTATGCAGACACCACACTCAATTCAATCATCATTTTCACTAATGCAGGCGATCGGGATGAAGTGCAAAGACTGCGCACGGGCCTATTCGACCATTTCCTCTTTGTTATCATCAATCAGCAAAAGCCATTCATTGAGGCACTTCCTAGCTTACTGGAACTAACCAAAAACAACCCGAACATTCAGCGCATCAGAGTTGATCCAGCAATTCCAGCCTGGCTTGATATCCTCGATTTCTATCGTCAAACCAACAGAGCATCAGAAGAAGAGCAAGAGAACCTCGATATTATCGTGCCTTGGCTCGGAAACGCCATCGCAACTATCCTGGAAAGAAGAGACCGGATCCAAAAACGGAACGACAAATCGCGCAAGAGACCTTCGCGCCCGAAGAGCTTTCACAAGAACAAGAAGCGCTAACACGCCCTACTGACTCCGGCGCTCAGCACAGTGATCGCCCCCGTTGTCCCTTAGTGCCCAGCGGCAGCACGCTTGGCAGAGCACACTTCGGAGCCTCAACATCTAACACAACTATAAGGATAGACTATGTCTCAACTTAAGCCCCCTCAGCATCTCATTGACCAGTTAGGCGATGCTAACGTTACCCCAAATCGCCAACGAAACATCAATCTGGTCCAATGTAATGCTGAAATAGCTGACTATGACATGGCTGAACTCATCGCCGACATTACGCCGGTGGTGCTACGTTTGCCCAAAGGTCAGTGTGAGCAATGGTGTGAGTACGCATATGATGTGCTGTATAAACTCAGCCACAACCTGATGGATGAATACGACGATGGCTATGACGAGGACGAGCAACAGCAGATTATTGCTGATTATTTCGGCGCGATTTTAGAAGAGTTCTATCTCCAAATTGTCGATGTACTTCAGCAATTGGAGTCGTCATTCCACAAGCAACTTAAGCAGAACAACACCCCCAAGACTTGGAGAAAAATCGCAGCGGATCCGCGCTTCCCGCTCTGGCTTAAACTTTTGCGTTTCTACTTCAAAAACTATCGCGGCAGTTCTCGTGATATTTGCTACTACGTTGAAGAAAGGCTCGAACATGCCGAAGCGATTCAGCAAAGCCTGAAAAAAATGGCACATCCAGCTCAGAGCGCAGCCCAGCCTACGACCAAGCGCAATAAGCCAAAGCGTAAGAAGAGCCAACCAACTTAGGCAGCAGTGCCGACGCTAGCCGCCTATGTAAAAGTCCAGTTTGGTTATGTTAAGTGTTTTGCGCAGATACAAAAAAAAAATCAGCACGAAGGCTGACCTAATGGGGGTTGTTTTGGCTCCTCCTACTGGACTTGAACCAGCGACATACGGATTAACAGTCCGCCGTTCTACCGACTGAACTAAGGAGGAACACCATAAACAAAAAGCGCCGCCAAACGCTAGCGTTTGAAAGCGATGCACATTGTAATGGCGACATTAACCCCTGTCAACAATTTTTTACACATTTTTTCGAGAGCATAACCTCAACCTAACATTCCCTCACCAGGCGCCCTGAGCTCAAACCGGAGGAGGCGCCCGCACCTAGGCCCGCTCAAGCGCCGTCCGCTCAAGCGACACCACGCTCCGACGCCGTCTGCTCAGGTTACGTCCCGCGCAGGTGGCCCGCTTAACGGCAACGCCCAGCTTGAGACCGGGGCGAGACCTGGTCTCAAGCTGGGCGTTGCTGCGGCATTGGGCCTTACTTCAGGCGTTGCTACGAGAGCAGCCTACCTCGGGGTTTTAGGTGCTTGTTTTGCTCTCGAGGCGATGGCTACTTGAGGTGATATTGAGCGAGCGGTGGCGCACCTGAACCATAAAGCCTCGGCTTTGGTAGAGGTCGGCTAAGGACTGCGCAATATAGACCGAGCGGTGGCAGCCGCCGGTGCAGCCCACCGAGACCGTGAGGTAGCTGCGGTTGCTGGACTCAATGTCGCGCAGCCAATACATTAGCATGTTGTCGATCTGCTTGATGTAAACCTCAACCTCAGGATGGCGGTGGAAGAAATCGATCACCGGTTGATCAAGGCCAGTGTAGGATCTCAGCTCTTTTTCCCAGAAAGGGTTAGGCAGGAAGCGCGCATCAAAGACGAAGTCGGCGTCCTTGGCAATACCGTTTTTAAAGCCAAAGGACTCAAAGACCATCACCAAACGACGCTCCGGACGCCCCATTATGACTTGGGTCACCTCATTTGATAGATCGTGTACCGATAAGTCTGAGGTGTCGATTCTAAGGTCGGCCCAACCGGCCATATTCTCAAGCTTGGTGCGCTCGAGCACAATGGCCTCACTCAAGGACAGATTCTTGCGCGAGAGCGGGTGCAAGCGGCGCGTCTCCGAGTAGCGCTTGACTAAGACTTGGTCGTCGGCGTCGCAGAAGATGAGCGTGGAGTGAATCTTAGGATTGGCCTTAATGTCGTTGATTAAGGTCGCAAGAAAGCTATCGTTCTCAGGCAGATTGCGAATATCGATCGAGACTGCCAACTTTGGATAGCGCGAGGCCGCCATTGAGGTCAGCTCGAGGAGGAAGTTCACCGGCAAATTATCGATGCAGTAATAGCCTAAGTCTTCAAGAGCTCTGAGCGCGACAGTCTTACCCGAGCCCGAGCGGCCGGAGATAATCACCAGCTGCACAAGTCCTGCACTGGCGCTGGGGGCCACGCCCTCGGCAGAGAGAGCCTCGGCGGTGGCACCTGCTGCTGCCTCTGCTGCGGTGGCACCTGCTGCTCCTGCTACGGCGGTGCTGCTCTCAAGCTGGGCCTGAGCTTCGTGAGCGCCTGCAGCCTGAACCTTGGTTAAATCTTGAGTTTGTTCGTAGGCCATAGCACCTCCCAAATCTCTTAGAAATCACTGCGTCTATGTGCCACCAACCCGCCCATCTTAGCGCGCTTTACCCTGCAGCAAGCAAAATGCAGATCAAATGCCTAGTGCTTGGGCGTTGCTGGTTAATTCGGGCGCCCATTCTGGCACTGAATTTAGTTGTCGTCCATAACGCCGCCGATCGCTTCGGTGATGAATTGCACGATCGGGTTAGTGGAGCTGGTCTCTTTAGGAGGAGTAATCGGCTTGTAGTTGGCAAAGAGCAAGTTATCAAGCTTGAGCATCAGCATCATGAGCTTATTGGTGTCCTGCCACACCCTGCGAAAGGAATTGGCCAAATCAGGATTATTGAGCTCGCGGCTGACCAGACGCAGCATCTGAGCACGCTCTTCGTACTTGTCCTTGGGCGAGAGGAAAAAGGCCAGCGCAAAATCCACGCCCTGATAGTCGCTATCCACCGAGTTAAAAGGAATCTCCGCTTGCAGTAACGCTAGCACCGCTACCGATTGCTTGAGCTCGGGGATCACCCCATGGGGAATGCAAATGCCCTTAGCACAGGCCGTCGAGCCCATCGCCTCGCGCTCATTTAAAGCCGTCAGCAGCACCCGCGCCTCCACTCCCGTGATCGCTGCGGCGAGATCACTCATCTCCTCAAAGAGACGCTTGCGACTAAAGCAAATCAGCGGTGACAAAATGTAAGTGTTGGGCAAAATCTTAAACTGCGCCATAGCAAGTCCTCACAAAGCCCCCTAAGCTTAGCACGGTCGCCGCAAGCTTAGCACAGACGCAGGGCTTGAGCTGGGCTTGGGCTGGGCTTGGGCTGGGCTTGAGCTGGGCTTGGGCTGGGCTTGGGCTGGGCTTGAGCTGGGCTTGAGCTGGGTTTGGGCTGGGCTTGCGTTCCTTGCTTTGGACTAAGCCAATAATGCTAAACTGATGGGTTGCGCTTAACTGGAAGGCGCATGCCTGGGTTTTGTTGCTAGGCTGTGTTAATTTTGTAGGATGCAATTTTATGAGCACTGCGCTTAAAGACCAATTCAATGCCGTCTTAAGGCCATATTTTTCCCAGGTTACCGGGGCCCAAATCAAGGATGAGCCTGCGTTGACCGCACTGCTGGAGCGCTTAGCGCACGATGAAGGGCTGGTGGCCTTACTGCGTGCCGCGCATTGCGACTTTAACGCCCTCATGACCGCCCTTAAGGCACTGCCCCAAGAAGATGAGGCTTCCAGCTTAGCTCAGGCCGTTCACTGCTACTTAGTGCGCTTCTTCGGCGCTTATTTGGCCCGCCCTCTAGCCAGCTCCCTGCTGCGCTCGTGGGATAGCACTGCCCTGCTCTCCCTCTATGCCCAAAGAAAGCAGATCTTCTCGGGCTACGAAGCCTTAGGCTTTAGCGACGATAGCGCCGCTGGCTTTATGCTTGAGCCTTTAACTCGTCTGTTGATCCAGCTGTTTGCCGCTAAGCTGCACACCGCCTATTACCTGCCAAGCACCCGCGTGCTCGACCTCAACCCGAACCTCGTTACGGTCTTAGACCTGTTCAATGGGGGCAGCATCAAGCAGGTGAAGTTCTTAGCCCCTAACCCTAAGGCCGTGGTCGAAATTGCCCAAAACCCATTGATCGGCCAAGCCATTAAGGCTGCGGTCGCCTCCAAGGCGGTCGCCCGCCCAATCGAGGCCGCCGTAGTCAAGGGGATCCTGGCTAATGTTTCCTATCGCAAAGTCTACTTCAACGCCCAGGGCCAGCAGTTTGTGGGTCGCGCTCCAGCGGGCGTATCGGTCCATGACTACTTCACCACCTTTACCCTCAACGATTTAGTCACCGCGCAAAAGGTGGACTTGGTTAAGGGCAACTTAAGTGAAGACAATCTCAAGCTCTTCGCTGCCAGCGATATGGGCAAGCTCTATCGCCATGGCACCACGCTGGCACTCACCTTAGGCGGTGAACTGCCATTAAACGGCAGCCCAGCCTATAGCGAGCTCGACACTATCTTCGGTGATTGCAAGTTGATCTTAGCCGCCCTCAAGATCTTCTCTTCCGCGCTTGAGTCGAGCAGCAAGAAGCTGCAATTACAATTAAGCTGGCAATGTGAGCCAACCTGGCCGTGCCAGACCCAACTTATCATTAACGCCGTAGAGCAGCGCTAGGAGCCCGTTATGTATCAGCCAATTTTGAATCTCGCCGCGCTCGATGCCAACCAACGCGCTGAATTAGTCCGTAACAGTGCCTTATTTGATGAAGAGTGGTATCGCGCTCAGTATCCGGACATCACCTACCATAATGATGGCAACCCAGATCCGGCTTACCACTACGCCAACTACGGCTTTAAGGATTGCCTGCCCAGCGTCCTCTTTGACGGCCCACGCTACTTACAAGAGCAAGGCTTAGGTGACGTTAACCCATTGCTGCACTGCTTAGCCCAAGGCAGCAGCACCCGCCCTTATCGCTTAAACGGCGCCTTAGAGCAGATCCTGGCTCAGCAAGCCTTTGGTTTACCGTTAAAGCGCTGTGAGCGTCTGCTCTTAGCCGAGCACAGCTTAAATCTGCAAGGCATCAACGTCGACCTAGCAGTCCGTCCTAACACCTTAGGTTTACAGCTGTGCGTTCGTGCCGCCGTCAACCAGACGCCCCTGCCTGCTGATCTGAGCGCTTTCTTACAAGAGCGCGGGGTTAACTCCGAGTTTATCGCCCAACCAATCGCCACGATTGCCGTATCTGAGTTAAGCACGCTCAGCGCTGAGGGCTTTAATAGCAATGCCGCCGAGGTCTTATCGTGGGATAGTCTGCCCAACAGCCTGCGCTTAACCAATAGCGGCGCCCCACAGCACCAGCTCTTGATGCCAAGCCGCGACAAGCACCAACCAAGCGAGGTCCTGAACTTTGTGGCTGAATCTGAGGCCGTAGCTCGTGCCAGCGCCCAAGCCCAGCCGTTCAATGCTCAGGCCCGCGCTCCGCGCTCGCTGCTCATCTTTGGCCCGAACGACCCAATCGTCAACGCCACCTTAGAGGTGATCAAGACTAAGGGCAGCATGTCGCTCCATCAGCTCGAGTTTTGGTGCGCTCACGGCCAAGTGCTGTGCGCCTTAAGCCACCAGAACCAAGCTATCACCGTCTTTGATGACCAAGGCAAGATGCTGCCTTATGCCGTGTCCTTAGAGCCTAATCGCTTCCACTTGGTCAACACCGCGCATGAGCCGATCAAGCGCTTTAGTGAGCTCGCTGCTGAGGCCTTAAAGGTCGCCGGTGATGCCGACTTTATGGCTGTTACCTACCAGATCGTGCCGCAGGCCGACGTCCACGTCATCTCGCACCTGAGCACGCTGCCATGGGGCGGTCAATTTGACTTTACCCAAGGCTTTGGGCAGCAGCTGGCCCAGCGCGCTCAGCTGGCCTTATAGGCAGGCCTTGTAAGCTAGCCTTATAAGCTGGCGTTGTAAGCTGACCTTATAAGCAGCGTTGTAAGCTGGTTTGTCAGCTCGAGCTTGCACCAGACTGCCCCGCTCTCGGGGCAGCCTCAAACCAAAAGGCGACCCTAGGGTCGCCTTTTTGTGTTTTAGGCTGGGGCTAACTCAGTGGAGGTCTTCTTGGCCTTGCTGAGCTTGGTCGCCTGATTGACCTTGGTGGTTTGCGCCTTAGTCACGGTGGTAGCGACCTGCTTTAGGCTGACATTCGGGACATCCGCCGCGTCATCTTGTGGCGTGACCACGACGTGGGCACTGTGCAGATCGGCCTTGTGCGCCGCACTGGTGCTGGCCTTGACGCCCTTGGTGGCACCTGACTTGGTCGCCGCGCTCTTGGTCTTGGTGCGCTGCACCACACTCAGCGCCCGCCCACTTTTACTTGGCTTGGTGCTCTGGGCGCGCGTCTTTTTCTTCTTCTCGCTTGTCATAGTCAAGCGTGCAGTGGCGCCCTCAGGGGCCACGCCCTCTTGGAGCAAGATGTTCTTAATCTTGCCTAAGGCATTGTTCTCAATCTGGCGCACGCGCTCAATGGAGACGCCGAGCTCATGGGACAGCTCCTGCAAGGTCGCCTTGTCCTCGTCGAGCCAACGCCGCTTTAGAATGTGGCGCGAGCGCTCGTCTAAGGAGGCTAAGGCCTCTTTGAGCTTCGTGACCTGCCAATTGGTGTAGTCCGAGTTCTCTAAGACCTGAGCAAAGTTCGAGTTCTCATCCTCAAGATAAGAGGCAGGCGACGGTAAGGCGGCCGCAGTGCTGGAGTCATCATTGCTATCGGCATCAAAGCTCATATCTGAGCCCGCCATGCGCGTTTCCATCTCCGCTACTTCATGCGGGGTCACGCCTAAGACATTGGCGACCTCTTCGCGCTCGTCGTTGGTAAACCAGCCTAAGCGCAGCTTGAGCTCACGCAAGGTAAAGAAGAGCTTGCGCTGAGCCTTAGTGGTGGCGACCTTGACCATGCGCCAATTGCGCAGCACGTAATCTAAGATCTCCGCCTTAATCCAATGCACGGCAAAGGCCGCGAGGCGCACGCCCACATCAGGATTGAAGTGGCGCACCGCCTTCATTAGGCCAATATTACCTTCTTGGATTAAATCAGGTAACGGCAGGCCATAACCGGCGTAATTGCGCGCCACGCTGATCACCAAGCGCAAATGCGAGGTCACGAGCTTACGGGCCGCATCTAAGTCACCAAAATCGCGAAAGCGCAGCGCCAGCTTGTGCTCTTCTTCAGGGGTGAGCATCGGCTCGCGCTTGGCCGCCTGCATAAAGGCACCTAAGGAGCTGCCTTTGCTGACCCGCACTAAAGCCCGTGAGGAGCTGCCCTGAGGTACAACCGGATAGGACGTGTCCTCATCCCCGGAGTCGACCTCGTAGGAGTCTGCGCTCTCATCGGACTCGGAGCTTACCACCGGCAAATCGGAGCCGTCGTCATCGAAGTCATCGGACAGGACTTCCACGTCGACCGGGGCCTCACGCGGCACCACTTGGGAGGCGATATCATCGGGTGCCCCAAAATGCTGAGCAAAAGAATGCTCGAGACCATAACGGATGCGCGCGGCATCGGCCTCATCAGCGCTTATTTCGGTGGCCTCAACCGTGACCGGCTCGACCGTGACCGCAGCAGCAGTCTGTCCCTTACTGCTCTGAGGCTTACCTGACTTTTTAGGGCTTAAGGTTACGACCTCGGGGGTTACCACCTCAGAGGTAACGTCCTCAGGGGTCACGACCTCAGCTTCCACTTCCTCCACCGGGGCATGCGGCAGCGCAGCCTCACGCAGGTGAGGCTGAAGCTTAGTTGAGTGAGCCCCGGCTGGGGTCGATGCGCGGACTGCCGGAGCAGTCGCTACTTCACTGAGCGCACCTAATTTTTTTGAGCTTTGCATGGCCTTGCATGATAGCACAGCGCTTACGTCTGACTAGTTAGATGGTCACTAAGTGATCGGCTAAACGTGTACCGGCTGGTTTATGAGTGATGATAATTACGCCCTTACGCAGCTTTTGAATGCGCTCGATAATGCGCTCTTCTTGCGCCGCGTCCAAGCCTTCGCCCGGCTCATCGAGCACCAGGAAGTTATTGCCCGCCTTGACCAGGGCACGCGCTAGACACAAGCGCCGCGCTTGGCCGCCCGAGATAGTAAGGCCGGTACTGCCCAGCCACTCCTCTAAGCCGTGCGGCAGCTGCGCGATGAGCTCGGTGAGCTCGACGATATCTAACGCCGCTCTGACCTCGGCCTCGGTCACGTCAGGCTTGGCCTGCCTAAAGGTATCTAAGATCGAGCCTGAGAATAAGGTGATGTCTTGCAGCGCCACCGCAAAATGCGCGCGCACCGTGGCCCCCGAAAGCTCACGATAGTCGCGCCCATTTAAGGTAATGGTGCCCGTCTGGGGCAGCAAGAGCTTGGTCAGCAGAAGCACCAAGGTACTCTTACCCCGCCCTGACGGCGCCTTAATCAGGTAGTTTTGGTCTGAGCGAAAACTCAGATTTAAGTCCTGATAGAGCGGCGCTTGCTCAGCATCATAGCTAAAGGCCACATGAGAAAGGCACACCTCCAAGCTCCTGGCGCCAACCCCCTCATTGGTTTTTGGTTGGTCCTTAGCAAGGGTTCTTTGAGCAAAGCTGCTGACTTGCGACAGCTCACCGCCTGAGGCGGCATAGGCCGCTTCGTCGGACTTGAGCACCGCCACCGAGTCAGAGCTCAGATCATGCGTGCCAATATGGAAGAGCTCGGCGACGCGCTGAGCTGAATGCATAACGTACGGCAAGTTCAGGCAAGCAGCACTTAACGGCTGCAAGATTTCGTAGCTTGCCATCGCGACCACACCTAACATCATCATCTGCGGCGAGGACATGGCCCCGGCGCTCACCAGAGGCACGCTCTCGAGCAAAATCAAAAGTAAGGTCAGCTCTGAGCAGGTTAAGAGCACCACTTGGGCTACCTGATCGTAGAAGATAATGCGGCTGCGTGCCCAGGCTAAGAGCTGCGCTTGGCGCAAGAACTCGGCGGCGCGCTCATAGTGCTGGCCTAAGAGCATCAGGTCAAAAAAGCCTGCGATGAGCTCTGAGACTTGGTCATTGAGCTTAATCGCCACCGTGCTCTGTAAGGTTGAGTAACGACGGCCCTTGTAGGTGGCAATCAGCGGTGCGACCACCGCAGCCAGCACCATTAAGAGCAAGGTCGTGACCATGAGGTGCACGCTAAAGCTCAAGAGCACCGCTCCTAAGATCAGGCCCATTAAGACGGCGCAGGCAAAAGGCACGAACTGGCGGATATAGAGCATCTCCAGGCGCTCCAAATCCGCTTGCAGGCGGCGCTGCAAGTCCGCACTTTTGAAATTAACCGCCTGCGTTACCTCTAGGGCCAGCGCCCGCTCAAAGAGGTAGACGCGCAAGTACGCTAGCAATCTAAAGGTCGCGTCATGGGTGTAATAGCGCTCACCGTAGCGCAATAAGGTACGCGCCAAGGCCAAGAGGCGAATTAAGGCCGAAGGAATGAAGATATTGAGGGCGTAATCATAAAAGCCCGCCACCGCCATCGCACTTAAGAACCAAGTGGCGGTACCCATCAGGGCCACCGAGGAGAGCGAAGCGATAAAGGACATGAAGACGCCAAAGAAAACGCCGTAGAGCTCCTTCTTCATGAGCCCCATAAAGCGCAGATAATCACGCATGGTCGGCCTCCGCTGTGGCTGGCGCCGGTGGTTGCGCCGTAGTCTGATCCTCTGGCTGTTCCTCTAGCTGCTCCTTTGGTTCCACCGCAATGACCTTACCGGCAAAGGCAATGAGCTCGGCGCGGTGCGCCACCATCACCACGGTCTTGTCGTGAGTTAGGGCGGCTAGGCCTTGCAAGAAGGCGTTTTCGCTTTCGCGATCTAAGGAAGCGGTCGGCTCATCTAAGAGCACAATCGGGCATTTGCGCACCAAGGCGCGCGCCAGGGCAATCAGGCGGGTCTCACCGCCGGAGATACCTCGATTGTTTTCACCGATATGATGGTCTAAGCCATCGCTAAAGCGGGTTAATAATTCGCCCGCGCCCACCTGAAAGAGCGCCGCTTTAAGTTCCTCATCGCTGGCCTCAGGGGCGCCTAATTTGAGGTTATCGCGTAAGGTGCCATAAAAGAGGTTCGGCAGCTGCGGGATATAAGCAATCTGGGTCATGAGCGTGCGCAAGTCCTCAGGGCTGCACTCATGGCCGTTGACTAAGACTTTACCTTTGGTGAGATCAGTAAAGCCAGCAATCGTTTGCAAGATCGTGCTCTTACCGGCGCCTGATGGCCCCACCAGCGCCGTCACGGTGCCGGGGGCAAAGCTGCCAGAAAAGTCGGTGATACCGGCGCGACCGTTGGGGTACAAGGCCGTGACTTGGGCAAGCTCAATCGTAAAAGGGGCCTGCTGCCATGGGGCGGGCGCACGGGACTCAGCGGATTGAGCCGCTTGCTGGGCAGCTTGAGCCGCCTGCTGCGTGCGCGGGAAATGCTCCTTTTCGTGGAGGAGGTCAGTTAAACCGGCCATAGCGCCTAAGGCACGCATACGCGCATGATAGGTCAGGCCCATTTGGCGCAGCGGCAGGAAAAATTCTGGGGCGAGCAATAAGACAAAGAGGGCGTAACTGTAATCAAAGCCGCGCTCGTAAACGGCAAAGCCCAGGGTGATCGCGCATAAGGCGATACCGCAGGTAGCAAAGAACTCTAAGACCAAGGCCGAGAGGAAGGCAATGCGCAGCACCTGCATGGTCTCAACGCGCCAGCGCTTGGTCAGGCGCGCAATGGTCACAATCTCAGTGCGCTCTAGGTTAAAGAGCTTGACCAAGGTGAGCTTGGATAAGGCCTCGTGAAAGCGCAGGGCCATGCGGCTGATTTGGCGCCACTGGCGCTGATTTAAGCGCTCAGCGCCCTTACCAATCATAATCATGAAGAAGGGGATGAGCGGGGCCATGCAAAATAGGATAAAGGCCGACCACGGGCTGACTAAGGCCACCGCTACTAAGCACACCACCGGGATAATCATGGCATAGCGTAAGGTGGTGAGGAAGGACGTGAAGTACGGCATGATGTCGTCTAAGGCATCAACCAGCAAGGTGTTAAGCGAGGACTTCACGGTTAAAGAAAGTGGACCTACGGAGATGAGCTTGGCCATCAGCTCAGAGCGAATCGTGCCTTCGACCACGTAGGAAATATGGGCGATCACGCGGGCGATCGCCAGGCGTGCTAAAAGACGGCCCACAATTGGCCCTAAAGCATAAGGGGCCAGGTACAGCTGGGTGCTGTCCTGACTTAAAACAAAGGGAGCGAAGGCCGCTGAGATCAGGCCGTAGAAAGCACACAAAAAAATAGCATCGACCAATGTCAGCAACATCAGCAGATGCAAGGATAACTTAGAGCGCTTGCTCCAGCTCTTGAGCTGAACCTTAGCGGCTTGCAATTGCGCAGCGTTGTGAGTGGAAGTAGCGATTTGAGGTACCTCGCTCCAACTACCAAAACTTTAAGCCAGAAAAAAAAAACGTAAAGGCCCCGCAGGCGGGGCCAAGATTACCGGGGGCGGGCGCAAAGGCCCGCCGAGGTTAAGTGGGAAGCTGGGTTAGCTCCAGTACTGGGTTAGTTCCAGTACTGGGTTAGCCCCAGTCTCACCCTGGGTTAGAACCAGTCCCACAGATCAAATAAGTAGCAGACTGCTAAGCAGAAAGCGCAAACGCCCAGTAATCCCACAATCCAAACTAAATAAAGCATGATTGCTCCTTTCTCAACTGTCGTTTGAGCCTAGTGCTCAGAAATCTCGCCATCTTCGGCCGAGACCTTATTCCACATACGGCGGTAAGCCCAAATGGTGTAGGCCAAAGCAATTGGCACGAAGATAATTACGGCATAGAGCATGACCTGCAAGGTGAAGTGCGAGGACGAAGCATCCCAAATGGTCAGCGACGACTCAGGATCAATGCTCGATGGCATAACAAATGGGAACATGGCGATCGCGGCCGTGATAATCACAAAGGCAATCGCTACGCTGTTGTAGATAATGCCCTTGACCGCATTGCCCTTTACACCTGCGATACCTGCCTTGATAAAGCAGAAGATCGAGATGATTGGGACTAACCATAAGATCCACAGCTTGCCGTAGTTAGCAAAGAGGCCATGAGGTACGACTTCAACGCTCTTACCGGTGATAGTGTGGAACGAGCCCTCTGGAGCCAGCGCCGTTAATTGGTAACCATCAAAGCTGTAAGCCCAGATACCGGCAATGCCGTAGAGCACGACGGTGAGTAAAGCCAGCTTTAAGGTTAAACCACGAACGCGGCAGGCGATATCATCGACGGTACGCAGCTGAATCCATAAGCAGCCCTGGGTTAAGAGCATGGAGACGCTGACTAAGCCGCATAAGAGCGAGAATGGATCCAGCAATGGCAGTAAGGCAGTTAAGAAGACGCCATCGTAGTGCCAACGGACATTCTCGTCGGCCCAGAATGGCAGGCCCTGTAACAGGTTGCCAAAGGCGACGCCGAAAATGAGGATTGGAACTAAGGAACCGACGGTTAAGGCGATATCCCAACGCTTAAGCCAAGTCTCATCGCTATTGTGGTTGCGATAGTCAAAAGCCAATGGACGCAGCCAAATGGCAAATAAGACTAAGAGCATGCCCCAATAAAGGCCCGAGAAGGACGCGGCATAGACCTCAGGCCAAGCTGCGAAGATCGCGCCGCCTGCGGTAATGAGCCATACCTGGTTGCCGTCCCAGTGTGGGGCGATGGTGCTAATGATGGCACCACGCTCCTTGGAGTTTTGACCCACCTTAAACAGGAGGGTGGAGACGGCCATATCCATACCATTGGTCAGGGCAAAGCCGATTAACAGCACGCCGACCAAAATCCACCAAATAACTTGGAGGGTATCATAATCAAAAATCATTTAAGACACCTCCATCCTTAAGCCTTGGCAGGCTCAGTAGCTTCAGACTTAGCCGCAGCAACCTCGGCCTTAGCCTCAGCAGGCGCCGCAGCTTCAGCTGCCGGTTCAGCCTTAGCCTCAGCTAAAGTCTCAGCACTTGGTACTTCGACCGTCTTGGCATCAATGGTCGGCTCAGCTGGAGCAGCTTCAGCGGCAGCAGCAACCTCAGGCTCAGCCTTGGCCTCAGCCACGGCCTCGTCCTTAGCCTCTTCCTTAGCAGCCTCAGCAGCAGTAGCCTCAGTGGCAGGAGCCTCAGCGGCAGGCTCAGCGGCAGCTTCAGCCTTGGCATCAGCAGCGGCGGCTTCAGCGGCAGCAGGAGCAACGGCGTCAGCTGGCTTGTCCTCAACCTTGGCCTCTGGCTTTGGAGCTGGAGGCAGAGGTGGGTAGCCCTTGCCCTCTGGCTCAGGATCGGTCAGGGTTGGGCCCTTCTTGATGGCATTGATCATCATCTTGACTTCGATCAAGAGGAAGATGGTGTAAATACCGATGAAGCAGATGAGCGACAGACCAACATCCCATGGCGACAGCGTCGAAGTAGCAAGGAAGGTTGGTAGTACGTCTTGAATAGCCCAAGGCTGACGACCAAACTCGGCTACAACCCAGCCTGCTTCGCACGCAATGAATGGCAGCGGTAAGGAGAAAGCTAAGACCTTGAGTAACTTCTCACGGGTGTGCAGATCACGCTTGTACCATAAGAAGAAGGCAGCACCTAAGGCCAACAGACCTAACAGACCGACAATGCCGATCATGATGCGGAATGCATAGTAGTTGATAAAGACTGGAGGGACACTGTGACGTGCGGCCGTCTTAATCTCTTCTTCCGTTGGGTTTAATGGATCTTGAGCGTGCTCCACTAAGAGCAGACCATAGCCTAAGTCGTCTTGGTGCTGCTTGAAGGTGACCATCAGATCCTCAGAAGTGTCACCAGCGCGCATTTGAGTTAAAGCGCGGTGCGCAAGCAAGCCACTTCTGATACGAATCTCGTTTTGAGCCACGATATCACGCAGACCTTGGACCTCTTGGTCTAAGGAGTGGGTCGCGATCAGGCCTAATAAAGCTGGAACGCGGATGGAGAAGTAATTTTCCATCTCGTCTTCATTAGGCAGAGCCATAATCGACCAGGAAGCAGGTGGCGTCTGAGTCTCGTACTCAGCTTCCATTGCGGCCAGCTTGGCCGGTTGATGCTCGGTTACTAATAAAGCCGACATATCACCGGTTAAGCCCGAACCGCCCATAGCGCAGAGCGAGAAGACGATACCGATCGTCATCGAGCGCTTAGCAAACTGTAACGACTTGCGGCGTAACATTAAGATCGCGCTGACGGCAATCACGAAGAAGCCTGCGGTGGTGTAACCTGCGATGACCGTGTGTAAGAACTTGGTCTGAGCAACCTCGGAGAAGACTAAGCCCCAGAAGTCGATCATTTCCATGCGCATACGCTCTGGCGAGAACTGCGCAAACTCTGGGTACTGCATCCAGCCATTGGCGATTAAAATCCACATGGCCGAGAGGTTAGAACCTAAAGCGGTTAAGAAAGTAATCAGCAGGTGGGTCTTCTTACCAAAGCGCTTCCAGCCCGTGAACATTAAACCAATGAAGGTGGACTCTAAGAAGAATGCCATTAATCCTTCTAAGGCCAATGGAGCGCCGAAGATATCACCGACGTAGTGCGAATAGTTCGACCAGTTGGTACCAAACTCGAACTCAAGCGTGATACCGGTGGCAACACCAATCGCGAAGTTAATAGCGAACAGCTTACCCCAGAATTTGGCCATATCGCGATAGATCACGCGGCCGGTAGCAACGTAGCACAGCTCCATAATGAAGACGAGCCACGAGATACCAAGAGTAAGCGGCACGAATATAAAGTGGTACATGGACGTAGCTGCAAATTGCAGACGTGACAACTCCACCATCAGTTCGTTTACCATTTACGACCCCTATTGAGTACCCAAAACGAATACTATCCGCGACAGACCCTAAACAAAGGAGCTAAGGAGACGCTAACCTGACTTTGATCCAAGCTTGGCCCTAAGAGCATAAGCCCCCAAGACAAAGTTTGCATCAGCACCAAGCACGCACTGACACCTAAGCAAACGCGCAGATATGTCCATCGTATCGTAAGGCACCTATCTTGTTAAGAAGAAACGCCATTATATGCAAACAAGGTCACTATCTGCGCGCCCCAATTTCCCCCGAAAAAAGAAGCATCGCCCAAAGAGCCGGAAAAGTTGGGCAAAAGCTGCAAAAATCTCTCACTTGCCTGCTGCCCCACAAACGAGCGCCGTCCCAGCCTCCTTAGGCAACGATGCGGGCATTATCGGCGCGGCCTGCCTGCTTAATGACAAATAAACTCTCTTAGCTCATGGGGCTTGCCCCATGAGCCTTCATCACAAACTCACATCAAGCGCAGCCCTAAGCTGCGCTTTTTTGTTTTCTGCCCCGCACCGTCCTCACAGTGCGGGGCGATTAGGTTAGCGGTGCTTGTGCGCAAACTTGCTCTGCGGGAAAGCCCGGCACGCCCCTTTAATGCGGCGATGGCGGTTGTAAGCGTTATAGCCCACATACCACAAGATCGTTCCCACTAGGGCCGCGCCTATGGCCGGAATCCGGTATTCAGAGTTAGGCGGGGTCACGACAAACGGCGCGACCGCACAACCAAGACCTATGAGCACGCCCAGCCAGCGCAGAATAAAAATCAGGGTCGATTTAGGAGCCGACAAATGGCGCCAGGAACCGGTGCCGTCGGCTAAGAAATTCCAGGTCTCACCGTCATAGAAGAAGTTCACCAGCCAAAACGGCACCATGGTATAGACGCCTTCTTCATCAGGATCGATACTGGTCGAGCAGCGGAAGTTACGGCGCTGGCGCGGCGCTTGATTTTCGCAGGCACGTACCGCACGCGCTTTAACGTAATCCTCAGCCTGTTGCACCCAGACATTGCGTGGATCGAGGTTCATCTCTAAGGTGAGGATTTGCTCACCACTATCTAAGCCCATCAGCTCCGGATTGAACGGATAGGAGTTGGCCTCCGGGGTGTTAAACACATGCACAAAGCGCTGGAACTCGCGGGGGATATCCTTGCCCTGATAGGCCAGCGCCAAGACCGAGTAATTGCCGCAGGCTTGGCCTGAGACCGGGCGATAGCGCGTTTCACGCTCAACCACTGTGGTATTGTTGCGGCGGCGCTTATGCTCGACGGTGTAGGCCTCTTCGCAATTCCACACGCCGTCAAAGGAGCCGGTGTACTCGAACATCGGCAAGAAGGCCTTAATCACCGTGCCAAAGGTGATTTGATCGAAGAGATCTAACGGTAAGTTCGGCTCGTCGACCAGCTCTTCGATGATCATCTCGCCAAAGTCATCGCGCGATACGGTAAAAGGAATCACGCGCTCGGGCACCAAAATCGACTTATCGACGACCAGCGGATTGAGCGAGACCTGATGGCAGTACGGACACTCAATCGAGGCTTTAAACGGCGTTAACTGAGTGATGTTTTGACCACAGCTCGGGCAGTGGAATTGCTGCAATTTGAGATTTTCGCGGCGGCGCATGACTAGACTCCTGTGGCTTCCAACATCGCATTACGTTGCTTGACTTGCAGCAGCATGGTTGCGGCCAGCTGCTGGGCCTGCTTGTGATCTTGGGCGGCGACCGCTTGCTTAAGCTTACTCAGATTAGCTCTAAGCTCTTGCTCTAAGGCCGCAACCGCAGCGGTGGAGACCAGTGGGCTGACCTCCAAGGCTTGCTCTAAGTCTTGCAGCTCGGTCAAGTTCATTTGGCTGTAGCAAGCGCTGACGCCGCTACGCAGTCCCTGCAAGAACTGACCTTGGGTGCGCTGGCGCTCAAGCGATTGCTCGGTGCTGACATTGGCCATTTTGGAGCTGAGCAGCACCACGAGAAAGAGGCCAAACAGCACCAGCTGTACAATGCCCGCCAGCATTGGAGAGTGGGCCAGCAAGAGCATAAAGACCAAGCCCACCACCAGCTCAACCACCCAATAGCACGCGCCAATCAGGTACAGGCTAAAGCGCAAGACGCTGAGGTTGGCCTTAACCGGCTCGCGTAAGGTCCACAAAAAGGCCCCATAAGATACGTTAATCGCAGCCCACGACAGCCACTGGGACGTGGTAGCCGTAAAGCCTAGAGCCAAGAAAAAGGCCAGATTAAAGATTACCGGGAATACCAGCTTGAGAATCAGTGCCATAGCTTAGCCCACCAAATCCGCCAAAATCTGCTTCTTTGCCGCATCGTAATCCGCCTGCGAGATTAAGCCCGCATCGAGCAAGCCCTTAAGCTTAGTGAGTTTGGCTTGGGGATCGGCCGTGCCTTGCGTAGCGCCTTGCGCCATGCCTTGTGCCGCGCCTTGCGCCATGCCTTGTGCCGCGCCTTGGGCCGTGCCTTGCGTAGCGCCTTGCGTAGCGCCTTGCGCCATACCCCCGGCCATCGGCTGGGCCGCCTGGAACATGTTCTGGCTCATCTGGCCCATCAGGCCAAAGGCGGCCATGCCCATCCCCATCCCGGCGCCTGCTCCGGCAGCGGCTTGGTTATTGGCCATGTCCTCCATAATGCCCATGGTCTTAATAAGCTGATAGTCCTTGCCCATAATCTGCATTTCACGGGTACGGCGATAGGCTGCCTCGAGTGCCTTACGGTTCGGATCATCGTCAGGGATATCTAAGGCGGCAATGCTGAAGATCTCAAGGGTCAAGCCAAACGAGGCAAAGACCGGCGCCAACTCGCGCTTGAGCTGAAAGGCGAGCTCATCTAAGCGCGTAATCACGCCCAAAATCTCTTGCTGGGACTGAGCGATATCACGGGCGATATGGGACTTGATGGTCTGGAGGAATTGGTTGTGGAAGAAGAGATCTAAGCTGCGCGTGCTGAACTCATCGATGAAGCCGACCAGCTTAGTGATAAACAAGGCGGCATCAGCCACGCGAATCTTATAGGCGCCCCGGCCAATCAGCGCCGTCTGAATCTGTTGCACTGGATCGCGCAATTGGATTGGACTGTCCGTACCCCAGAGCACTTCTTGGCTTAAAGCTGTGCGCACAAAATAGACTTGGCAGCGAAAAGTGGACTCACCGCCGCTGAGCACATTGCGCAGATCGCTTAAGAAAGGGTAATTCTCGGTCTTGAGCTCAAAACGGCCTGGTCCAAAGACCTGCATCAGCTGGCCATTTTGGTAGAACAGCGCCTTTTCGCCGGGATTGACGGTCAAGACCGAGTTGGTATTGAAGTCTTCAACCGGCGACTTCCAGACAATCATGTCCGGAGCGCCGCCGTTGACTAGAGAATTAAGAAAGTGCTTATCGGCAGAAGCCGCACGTCGCGTGTCAAAGATGCTCATAGGTCAAACCATAAAGTCTAAAAAATGGTCTGGCTGTCATTATAGCACCCGATTAAGCGCGCTATCGCCTTAATTTAGGCCCCAGCATGCTTTAATCTTGCGCGATCGCACACTCTGGACCAAAACGCAGTGGCGCACCTAACTTAGCGCTGATCTTACAGTCGCAAAAAGCGCCTTGGACATAGCGGGCCGCGAGGCCATATTGGCTCTCCACCTCCAAATGCTTGAGGGTAAGCTGCTCAAGCTTAGCCTCAGGCAGACCACTTAAGACCACGCCGTACTTAATGTTACGCGCCTTGAGATTCTCGATCGTGATGTCCTTGATATAAGGGGTAGTCGCGCTCGGAGTTGCCGCCTCAAGCGGAGCCACTAAGGAATCCATTACGGCATCGCCTACACCCGATTGACCGGCGTACGAGCAGGTGAGCAAAATCGCGGTCTCCACGTCTTGCATCGTGATATCACGCGCGTGCATTGGGCCGATGCGATTGCCGCGATCACGGGCTGACTTGATGCGAATACCGGTACCCGTACCCTTAAAGACGACATTAGCGATATTGATCGCGCCAATACCGTTGGCCGTTTCCGAACCAATCGAGAGGCCATGGCCTTGACCAAAGGAGCACTCGCTGATAAAGACGTCCTCGCAGCGTGGTGCGCCGTCCTGCTTAATACCCGACTTGATCGCAATATTGTCATCACCGGTGTCGACATAGCAGCCCCGTACCGTGACGTCACGGCTCGATACCAAGTCGATACCGTCGGTGTTAGGGGCATACTCAGGGTTGATCACCCACAAGCCCTCTAACAGCACCTCGTTGCTATTGCGTACCACCAAGGTCCACATTGGCGACTGGGTCAGCTTGATCCCCGACATTTTGACCTGAGAACACCAGCTCAACTCAATCAGCCACGGACGCGGCATACCATTAGCGGTCACAATCCCAGGGAAGGCCTGGGTAAAGCGCTCGACCTCACCGTTTTTGAGCCAGCCGCGCGCCTCAATGGCCGCAGGCCACCAATGCTCGCCCGTGCCATCAATCACCGCGCTCGGCTCCCCTAAGCCCTCTGGGCCCTCGATGGCGCAACGGGTCACGCCATGAGCGTGGATTAAGGCCTCATGCGGCTGCGATGGAGCGCCGATATAGGCAGCAACAAAGTCCTTCTCAGGCAGTGCCTTTAAGGTGGTCTGGGCACTAAAGCGCAAGGTCACGTAGCTTTTCATCTCTAAAGGACCACTGCGCCAGACACCTGGCTCCAGCAGCACCACGCCTTGGCACGACTCATTGCCCACGGCTGCCGCCTGATCAATCGCCGCTTGCAAAGCTGCGGTGTTATCGCTGACCCCATCTGGATGGCACGCAGGGCGAATCTCTACCTCAGAGGCCACCGTAAAACCATTAAAGCTCATCAAAAAATCCCTTCTAAATCAATCCTCCCGCTGCCCCCACTTTCACACACCCAGGGGATAGTACAAACAAGAAACACGAAAAGCTTACCTGATTTATGGCCCGCGCGCATCAAGTGCACCGCTAAAATGGGCCTGGTGCGCCAAAATACCCCTAGGCGGGTAAAATAACGCCCATCTGTGGCTTCACCACCGTGCCCTTAGGACTGTCCCCATAATGGTTAATCTCTTTTACCAAGTCGGCTATTCCGGCTTAGCTATCGTTTTATTAGCCCTGATCGCGATTTTTATGGCCATTCGCGGCATCGTCTTGGCCTACTTAGTCGCCAAGCAAGGCTTTGCGCCGCATTCGGTACTCAGCGACATCATCACCAAGGCCCAAGCCCAAGAGCAAAGCAGCGACCAAAGCGAGCGCGAGCTCGTCATCAACACCTTGATGCAAGTACAGTTAAAGGGCATCTACAGCTCGCTCTACTTCCTCAAGCTCTGTGCCGCCATTGGTCCTTTACTGGGCTTATTGGGCACAGTCTTAGGCATGATCGACGTCTTCTCCAACCTCTCGCAGCGCGCTATGCCTGATGCCAATATGCTGGCAGGGGGTATCTGGGAGGCTTTACTCACCACAGTGATGGGCCTAACCTTGGCTATTCCGGCGCTGATCATCCACTACTACCTGCTCATCAACTTACGTGCTTTTCGCAATAAGATCACCTTGATCTTATGCCACCACACCGAATTAGTCCCAGAGCTTAAAGAGCAGTCATGAACGATTTAGAGAACGACGATTTGGCGGTGGATCTGACGCCGCTGATTGACGTCACCTTTATGCTGGTCATTTTCTTCATCATGACCATGAGCTTCACCCTGCCGGTGATCGACTTCAATCTGCCCCAATCGAGCACCGCCAAGAGTGAAGAGCGTCCCTACACCATGCGCATCAGTGTCGATGCTCAAGGCAACTACACCGTGGGCGCGGACACGAAAGCCACCAAGGACGCACTGCCTGAGCTGATTGCCGCTGAGCTGCAAAAGAGCACTGAGGCCCAGCACGAGCTGACCTTAGAGCTGGTGATTGATGCCGCTGCCCCGAGCCAAGAACTCATTCATATCGCTGATTTAGCGCGCACCTACACCCAAGGGCGCTTGGTCGTGGTCTCAACCCCGATCGACTCAGCACAGCCCGCTGCTACCCCAGCTCAAGCCAACACCCAAGCTAACCCTCAAGCAGGAGCTGACACTCCAGCGCCCGCCCCGGACACTCCATAAGCTATGGCCCTGTTCTCAACTCAGCACCCCGATCTCATCGCCCGCACCGCAGGTTTTGCCGGTGTTTTTGCCACACTGATTGCTGTGGGCGTATGGGATCAACCTGAGTTTGTCATTACCCCGCAGCAAAACTTTGCAGCGGTCGAGCTGACCTTGCAGGTTTCAGAGCTTCCTACGGACGAGGAAGCCACCCCAGAGCTCACGCCTCCCGAGCCCCGTCCTGAGGAGTCCCCAGAGCCCGAGCCGGTGCCAGAACCAGAGCCAGCACCAGATCCGGTTCCAGAGCCTGAAGTAACTCCGGAGCCCGTTCCCGAGCTCGAGTCGGACATTAAGCTCAATCCTGAGCCGCCAAAGCCAAAAGTCGAGCCCAAGCCTGAGCTACCTAAGGTTGAGCCCAAGCCTAAGCCAGAACCGCCCAAGGTTGAGCCTAAACCACAACCTAAGGCTGAACCAAAGCCTAAGACTGAGCCTAAGGTAAAGGCGGCTGAGCCTGCCGTGGCTCCGGCGGCACCTGCCAAAGCTGCGCCCGAGGAACAAGCTGCAGCACTTAACAGCCAGATGCAGGCCCAGCTGACCTCGCTC
Source organism: uncultured Anaerobiospirillum sp. (assembly GCA_944392765.1). GTDB lineage: Bacteria > Pseudomonadota > Gammaproteobacteria > Enterobacterales > Succinivibrionaceae > Anaerobiospirillum. The sequence goes on along the minus strand of CALXXU010000011.1, from coordinate 26,532 downwards.
TTGGTCAATGAAATCAAGAGCAAGACGCGTTATCCGCGCAATGCGGTGCGCCGTAAGCTCGAAGGCACGGTCATGATGGAATTTGTGGTTGAGAACGGCATTGTGGTGGGCTACCGCTTAGAGCACAGCTCGGGGCATAAGATCTTGGATGCGGCCGCGCAAAAGCTTGCCCAGTCGATGCTGCAATTTAATACCGGTAATCGCCAGCTCAATAACCGCATCTTGATTCCAATCAAGTACGAGCTGCTCTAACGACAGCGCCGCCGGGCCTTAGTGACCCGGCGGCGCGGCGCAGAAGCTATGAGCTAGAACCAAGAGAGCGCGGGACTAAAACTTGCCCGTGACACCTAAGGTGAAGAAGCGGCCTGGCTCATGAATGATTTCGTTGGTCTGGTAGCTCTTATCTAAGATATTCTCGACACTACCATAGACCGTGAACTGATCCTTATCACCAAAGCTGGTGGAGACGCGCAGGTTGAAGGTGACATAGCCACCGTACTCTTGCGGACCAAAGTACGACCAACCGTCTAAGTTGTCATTCTTGGTTTGGGTGGCAAAGTTGGCAAAGCCGTCTAAATTAAAGTAACGGCCGTAGTACTTCACACCCGTGTTACCAAAGAACTTCGGGGTACCTGTATTAGTCGAGGAGCCAGCTTGAGTCTCGTACTTGCGCTCCATAATGGTAACGTTGAGATAAGGCTCGACGTTCCATTGGGTCAGATACGATAAGGCCGCCTCAAAGCCGTAGCTCTTAGCCTCAGCAATATTGTGGTAGGTGTAGAACTGGCCATTGCGTGCTGTCTCGATGTAATTGTCCGAGATGGTGTAGAACAAGGAGGCATCGGCCATTAAGCCACCGTTAGGATTTTCCCAGCGGAAACCGACCTCAAAGTTATCAGACTCCTCTGGCTTCAAGTCCGGATTACCCATCTGCAAGGTACCAGTTGAGGTCAACAAGAAGAGCTCTTGGATATTAGGCACGCGAAAGCCCTGCGACCAGTTGACGCGGAAGGCGCCGTTATCCCACGGACGATAGACTAAGCCCACGGAGCCTAAGGTCTTCACCTGCGAGACATCGTCATACTCCAGCGGCATATTAATCGGCCGTGTTTGACCATCTACCGTAATCGCACCTGACAGATTGGAGCTACCTGCCTTGGTCTTGATGTAGTTGTAGCGCACGCCCGTGTTTAAGGTCAGCTCATCGGTGAGATAGGTCGAGAGCAAGGCATAGAAGGCGTGGCTTTGCTGCTTGTAGTCTGAGTCCTTAATGTCAAAGTTGCCGCGAAATACCGGGCCCATAGCCACACTCACCCCACTTGAGCTATCCAAGGTCTCTTGGCGCCCGTCGTAGCCGGTGATGAGGTAGAAGCGCTCACCTAAGCTCCACTCAAGCTGTAAGTTACCGCCGACACTTTCTTGCTCGTTATAAACCGCGACATCCAGGCCCCGTTGTGGGTTGGAATTAAAGTCCTTGGTGTTCTTTTGGTAATAAACCGAGCTCTCAACGGCCGCTAAGTAGTCATTGAGGTCGTAGGCATGCACGTAGAGCTTGTGCTTTTGGCGCTCCCACTTCGGGATTTCGCCCGAGAAGTTACCGTAGGTCGGATCATCGATCGTGGTGCTCGTTTCGGCGTTGGTATCGAAGTACTCGCCGGTGTAGCCCACAGTCAGATTATCGGTGAGCGCGTAGCTTAAATCGCCATTAAAGCCGTGCGCGTCATACGAGGTGTTATCAAGCCGCTCGTTATCGCTTAAGCGCAAGTCACCGGAATTGGTGTTAAAGGCACCCAAGGCATACTTAAAGCGCTCGATCGTGCCGGAGACATTGGCGTACTCAGTGAAGCTGCGATAAGCGCTATTGAAGTTCAGACCGCCCTCAAACTCAAAAGGCTCCTCAGAGGCCTGCTTGGTGATGACATTGACGATACCGCCTAAGGCATCAGAGCCGTAGAGCACCGAGGATGGGCCCTTAACCACCTCAATGCGCTCGATGAAGTAAGGATTGATCAGCAGTGGGGCGCCAGACTTGTTCTTTTGGTCATCCAGGCGCTGCCCGTCGACCATCAGTAAGGTACGCGATGGATTCTCACCACGCAGGGCAATACGCTTAACGCCAGGGGTACCATCCGAGCTCAAGATCACGCCCGGCTCAGAGCGCAACATCTCTGGGATATTATCGACGCCCATCGTGCGAGTTTCATCTGCTGACACCACCGCCATCGAGGCATCAACATCAAGGAGTGGCTGGACCATACGCGAGGCAGTTACGACCACGGTCTCGCCCTTGATTTGTCCAAGATCAGCGCCACTTGCGCCCGCTGCTGCTGGAGCTGCGGCAATTTCATCCTGCGTCGCCGCCAGAGCCGTGACGGATAGTGAGCTTAAGGCCAAAGTCAGGGCCACATTCAAAGCATTTCGTTTCATTAAAAATCCCAACACACGATAGGCCCAGCAAAGTTAAAATAGAGAGCATATGGCACGCTCACCTTGGTCGTAGGCCAGTTAAAGCCCTAATTCTAGAAAAAAATCAGGCTATTGTGAGTATATTGCTAAAAATTGGCACGTCATCATCAGCTGCTGCGCAAGAAAAAAGGGACAGCCCAAAGGCCATCCCCTTTTCTGAGCACAAGCAGCAATTAGTGCTTACTTGTCATCGATTAAGGCGTCAACAAATGGCTCTACCTTAAACTCGCGCAGGTCTTCGACCTTCTCACCAATACCGACATAGCGGATTGGGATGTGGTAATTATGCGCCAGGTTGATCACCACGCCGCCCTTAGCTGAGCCATCGAGCTTGGTTAAGACCAGACCCGAGACCTCCACTGCATCCTTAAAGAGCTTGGTCTGGGATACGGCGTTTTGACCGGTGGCGGCATCTAAGACCAAGAGAGTCTCGTGCGGTACCTCAGGGTCAACCTTCTTCATCACGCGCACAATCTTACGGAGCTCTTCCATCAGGTTGTCTTTATTCTGGAGACGACCAGCGGTATCGCACAGTAAGACATCGACATTACGCGCCTTAGCGGCAGTGACCGCATCAAAGAGCACCGAGGCGCTATCAGAGCCGGTCGCCTGAGCAATCACTGGAACGTTAGAGCGCTCGCCCCACTCCTTTAATTGCTCAACGGCGGCTGCACGGAAGGTATCACCAGCGGCCAACATAACCGACAGGCCTTGGTCTTGGAACTTGCGAGCCAGCTTACCAATAGTGGTGGTCTTACCGGCGCCATTAACACCCACCATCAAGATGACATATGGCTTCTTGGTGGTGACATCTAATGGCACGGCGCACGGCTCTAAGATCTCACTTAAGATGGTCTTTAAGTTCTTGCGCAGAGCACCAGCATCGCGCAAGTCACGCAGGCGCGACTCATCGCGTAAGCGCTCGATCACCATCTGGGTGGTTTCATTGCCCAGGTCAGCCATAATGAGGGCGGTTTCCAGCTCCTCATAGAGCTCATCGTCGATCTTGCGACCGAAGATTAAGGCACCGACACCGCTGGCGAGGTTATCGCGGGTCTTACGCAGACGGGTAAAGAACGACTCGCGCTCTTCCTTTGCGGCGGCACCTTGCTCAGCAGTTTCAGCGGCAGGTTCAGCAACAGGCTCGGCAGCAGGCTCAGCCTCCTGCTCTGCCGCAGGTTCAATCTCAGTGCTGGCCTCAGCAGAGGCCGCTTCCGCCTCGGCAGCGTCCTCAGCTGCCGCTTCAGCATCCTTTTCGGCCTTGGTCTTACGACGACGCTTTGGCTTAGCTGGAACTTCAAGGCTAGCTGGAGCCTCTGGCTCGGCGGCAGCCTGAGCAGCCTCAGCTGCTTCCGCGTCCTTTTCCGCCTTAGTCTTACGACGACGATTTGGCTTGGCTGAAGCCTCCTCGGCTGGAGCTACTTCAGCGCTCTGAACCTCAGCGGCAGCAGCGGCCTCAGCGTCTTTTTCGGCCTTAGTCTTACGCTTGCGCTTTGGTTTCGCGGCTGTTTCCTCGACCGGAGTCTCAGCTGGAACCTCAGCCGGAGTCTCAGCTACGGTCTCAGCAGCTGCTTCCGCGTCCTTTTCCGCCTTGGTCTTACGACGACGCTTTGGCTTGGCAGCAACTTCCTCTGCGGCAGCTGCGGCAGCTTGAGCCTCTTGCTCAGCCTTAGCCTGAGCTTCAGCCTCGGCCTGAGCCTTGGCCTCTGCCTCAGCACGCTCACGGGCCTCTTGCTCGGCCTTAGCCTGAGCTTCGGCTTCTGCCTTGGCTCGCTCGCGGGCCTCTTGTTCAGCCTTAGCCTTTGCCTCAGCTTCAGCGCGCTCACGGGCCTCTTGTTCAGCCTTAGCCTTTGCCTCAGCTTCAGCGCGCTCACGGGCCTCTTGTTCAGCCTTAGCCTTAGCTTCGGCTTCTGCCTTGGCACGGGCCTCAGCCTCAGCACGCTCACGGGCTTCTTGTTCAGCCTTGGCCTTTGCTTCGGCTTCTGCCTTAGCCTTTGCCTCAGCTTCAGCGCGCTCACTGGCCTCTTGCTCAGCCTTGGCCTTTGCTTCGGCTTCTGCCTTGGCACGGGCCTCAGCCTCAGCACGCTCACGGGCTTCTTGTTCAGCCTCGGCCTTAGCACGGGCCTCTGCCTCAGCGCGCTCGCGGGCTTCTTGCTCGGCCTTGGCCTTAGCTTCAGCCTCGGCCTTGGCACGGGCCTCAGCTTCAGCGCGCTCGCGAGCCTCTTGCTCGGCCTTGGCCTTTGCTTCAGCCTCGGCCTTGGCTTTTGCCTCAGCTTCAGCGCGCTCACGGGCTTCTTGCTCGGCCTTAGCCTTAGCTTCGGCTTCTGCCTTAGCCTTTGCCTCAGCTTCAGCCTGAGCTTGCGCTACGTTGTCTACCGGCTCAGCGTCATTTGCAACAGCAGGAGAGGTCGCAACCTCCGACTCGTTAGACTTCTGAGTCTGATCCAGATTGGAGCTGTCGCAAGTTGGCTCTTTTTTTTCGGCTTCCTCCACCTGATCAGCAATGGAGTCATTGCTATCTTGGTTCTCGGGATTGATGAAAACCGCATCATTGTCTGCTGGCGCTTCTTGCGGGCTCTGCTCGTTTTCTAAGGCGTCAACAATCGGTTGATCGTCCTGAGGCTTGGCAGCTTCATCCTTGCGCTTACCAAAGCCAAATAACTTTGAAAAAAATCCCATGCTGCGACATTCCACTAAAAAAGTTCAAGCACTAAGGCTCAAACCGTGAGGGTTTGGCTCTGACGAGCCCTCCGAGCGTGTTCGCTCACTGTGCCATTGCATGCTTTAAGGCCACTTTTCCCCACCAAACATAAGTCATTTATAAGATTGGGAGTGAGTAGCAGCTTAAGACCTAACTGCAGCGTGGCACGCTACAGCCTTGGAACGGGCAAAGATAAGATGACGTCCTTGTCAAATCGCCCATTTATCCCATGCAATCGCATAACTTTCTTATTATAGCCAAAAATATCACCGCTTTAGGTGAAATACGCGTGAAATCGCCCCAGATCGCGCTTTCCCCCACGCACCTAGCTCAAACAAGCATTCATTTCTCTGTGAGACAGGGGACAGCCCTCTGGCCGACTAACGCTGCCGTGAGCCAGCAAAAAAAGCGATTAGCAAGGCGTTCTTGCTACAATGCTGTTGTGTTTCACCAAAGTAAGGAGTGCTTCATGGAACAATCACAGAATGATTTTCCGTTGCTGGACAAGCTGAACACAAAGCGTGGCATTAACAGCTTGATCATGGGTACCCTTAAGGACAAAGGATTTATCGCATCTATTGACCAGATGCTGCAAGGTAAGAGCAAGACTTGTAGCGCCCAGCCAGAATTTAGTTACGGTGAGACACTGGCTGTGCTTCTATGTAAGCTGTGTTCTAACAACACCCCCATCTCAAAGCTCAACCGTTACGCCGCACAAATGCCTCTTGCGGAATGGCTTGAGCGCTCTCAGGTTAATCCTAAAAATTTGAAGCCCGAGTGTGTCAGTGATCTATTTGCAGCCATTGCCGTGTATAGACCAGAGCGTTTTTACAAGGCTGCTGCACGTGTTTTGTGCTCAGCTTCAGCACACTTTTCTAAAATTTCTCAGCCCAACATTAATACCAGCAGCCTCACCGAATTGTGCCGACAGAATGTGCGTGTGGTTGTCTTAAATAGACAATACTGGGATTATGACACCGCCTATGCGTGCACCCAAATGGAGCTTGGCGTTATTGGCCAAGTCAAGCAAAGGGCGGTGTACCAGGCAGCAGATGACCTAGACGACGCTGACGCTTGGAGCTATTGCGACATAGATGGCACACTATGCAACCCCAGAAGTGCTTTTTACAAGATCGGTTTTGCCGGTACTCTAACGCTCGAACCTGATTACTATGTCCAAAATCAAGATAACTTTTTAGAGGGTTATTTTATAATCGTTGATGACATTCATCAGTATGGTATCTGGACGACGTTTTCAGGGAAAATCAAAGGTGGCTCATTTGAGCAATACCAGCAACAAGAAATAGCCTGGATTTTGAAGTGTTGCAAATACAATGATGACGTCAACAGTGAAGCTCAACATTACACTGCCTGCTACCGCGATCGCGGCATCAACTTCACCAAGCGTGCATTTTTTTATGAAGATGCATTCTACGCCCCAAACGTATCCGCTATAGACACGCTAAGTACCGTGTTTAAGCTCACAAGGCTGGTTCAGCACGTCATTACAACCAAGCTCAACAATACAGCTAAGGTGAAAAATAAATGGCTTCAATGGCGCCAGAACATGGAGCAGGTCCAAAAAATTTTGAATGGTAGCAATAGCCCCGTATAGGGCGATGAATCCAGCTTTATCGCCCTACCCAACCTTCATCACACCAAGAGGTTAATTCCCTATGGCTAAAGCCAAGCAAGCACCACGCAAAAACTCCATCATTAATGATTATGGCCAGATCGAGCTCAGCATGGCGGGCTTAGTCATAGGCACGCTGCGCTATAAGGGCTTCATCGATTTCGTCGATTCCGAACTTAACGCCTATATTCCTAAAGATAGCCCGCAGCAAGCAGACCTCTCTTTAGGTGAAACCTTGGTTGTGCTGCTAGGTCAGCTCTGCCGCAACCGCAATGTTCCGGTCTGGAATTTGAGCAAAAACTTGGGCACTGAGCCCATGGCTGCGTGGCTAAAGCGTCCTGATTTCGTGCCTTCGATGTTCACCGTTGAGCGTGTCAGCACCCTTATCAGCGCTATTGTCGCCTATGACCCAACCAAGTTCTATCGGGCGGTCGAAGCTCATCTCATTAGCAAGACCGAAGGCGCGGGCAAGAAAAGCATTACTAGCCCCCAACTCAAAAAGCTCTACCAGCGCGCAACCAATCTGAAAACCATTTTGATCCCTGACTCGGCTGACACCTACAAGCTGCTTGAGGCCAGTGAAAAGCTGGGCCTTGAGCCGATTGTCGCTTTGCCGTTTGAGCATGAGGCGGTCCAAGCGGGTTTTGCCGCCAACGAGGGCGACGATTTCAACTGGGAGCATCATGAGCTCTACCGTAAAATCGAGCGCGGCTATGACATCAACTATGGCTTAGATCCTGCCCTGATTATGCAGCGCCCAATTGATCTGGCTAAGATCACCGGGAATGGCCAGTTCACCTTTACCGGCAAGGGCAAAAATAAGGAACCGCGCACCGGCACCTTCGTCCTCATTCACGCTGGTGACAGCTCCTTTGTTGATGAATTAGATGACGCCTTTGAGCAAAAATATGGTCTCTGGACCGTGCAGCCGAGCTTTATCGGAGCGGGTCGCCGCTGTTATGCCCACTACCAGCAAGCGCTTACCGTGATGCACTTGGAACAGCAAAAGGGTAGCACCATCGATTACACCAAGCGCGCTTTCTTTGCAGGCCCAACCGTCTACGTGCCGAGCTTCAAGCACCTCGAGGCGGTGAACACCATTATGAAGCTGACCAAGCTCACCCAAAGTATCTTAAAGTGCGATGTCGACAACTTCCGCCTAGGGCAAAAGCTCAAGCCCGCCTGCAAGGATTATTTCATCATCAGCGCAGATCGTATGGGCTATGAGTGGGAGCTCAAGTTCAATAAGATCAGACAAAAATTCACCAACGACAATCAAGTGAGCCAATACCTCGAGCAAGGCGCGCCTCAAGAGATTGCCCAGCTCTACAGCACCCAGTACCTGGCCCCTTACTTCGAGGCCCTGAAGCAGGGTTATGACGACTACCGCGCCCACCTGCCAGACATCAAGGCTATCCTCAAAGAGGATCGCGAAAAGGCTCGCTGGTCACCTTTTGGCCCTGATGACGATGAAGATCCATATGACGCTGAGCCAGACGACTCGTTTATTTACGCCGACCCAGTCCTCGAGCCAAGCCTAACCGGTGGCGATATCTTCCTGGAAATTTTGCGCATCCTCAAAACTCAAGGCTAACTGCCCTCATCAGCATAGAGTCATAACCATGGAACCCAAGTTGGACTTCGTTTTCACTTCACCAGTCGATAAGCCTATCACATTGGGCCATGAAGGCTTGGTCATGGGCACCCTAAAGAACAAAGGCTTGATAGCCCAAGTGGATCAGGCAATGCCCGACCATCCTCAGCAATCATTGAGCAATGGCGAGATGCTGGCTTTGCTCATGACCTTCCTAAGTTGCGAGCATCCTGAACATATGTGCAATTTACCTATTTTTGCTGCTAATGTTCCGCTCAATGCCTGGCTTGAGTGTTCAGATGTTAATCCATGGATGGTCAATACCCATGAGGTCGAGCAGCTCTTAGTCCAAATTGCCAACTATGGACCACAGCAATTCATGGCCTTACTGGAGCCATTATTGGAGCAGCGCACTCCCCGTAAGTTCAACGGCTTTGCTTTGCCGTCGCTGCGCCAATTGACGCAGAAGCTGGGCTGGATCGTGGTCGATCATGAGGCAGCCTGCTACAGTACAGCGGCCATGTGTTCCAAGCTGGAACGCAATATGGTCATGTGCCTCCCAGATGACCTCCCGGCGGTACAAGCAGCAATCAAGCAAGCCCAAGCTGGTAAGTTTGAGTGCCAAAGCTATGTGCAAAAGCCACAAGGGGCGCCGAAAGCGCTGGCTCAAGTCGATCTCTATGAGGCCGGTACCTTCACCTTTACCAAGGACCAAAGCCTGACTCTCAAACTGCGCGCTAAACCCAAGGAAATTGCCGGGCGCATGATTGTTGCCCATGTGCAGGACGCCCAACAGGATTGCTACCAAGTGCTATGGACACCATCCGAGCACATCAGCACTTGGAGCGTTTTTGAGATTTACCAGTTTACGCAGATGGCCTTTGCTGCAAGCCACTTCAGCTGCAGCAAAGAAGGATGCTCTGGACTTAATCCTGATGATTTCAAGCGCAGTGGCACGCCTCATCCTTATTTCATTAACGATAATGGCCTGTACTTTTCCTCAAGCGCACAGGTGGCTGCGCTCTATGTGGTGCTAGAGCTCACGCGCAAGCTCATGGCTCTCGTGCTCAGTGACTATGGCTCTGACCTCGCTGCTATGACTTGGCACAATTTGGAGCTTTTCTTTAACCTCGATCGCTTAGCTTATGATCCTAAGCACAAGCTGATCATAGCTGACAACTCCATGCACAACAGCAAGCATGTTTTGGCCAATGCCCCGCATGAAGTCATCCAGCTCTTCTCTGCCGACTTCTTGAACCAATATAACGATGCCATTGTTAAGGGCCGCCAGCTGTTCTACCACGCCCATCTTCCGCAAAGTGCGCCTTAAGCGCAAAGATTACCCCATCGGTAAGAGTCACCAGCTGCTCTATGACCTCTCTTGTGGCCAGAGCGCAGGCTAAAAATCCCCAAGGATCACGCGCCAAGCTTACTGCCCACGCGGTGCAAAAGCAATGTTTATCGTTAAAACAACTTTGGCGCTAATTTTATGTTTTTTTTAGTTAATTAAAAATAATTTAGGCGAGTTGGTTCGCAACTCGCCTATGCAAGAAAATATTAACAATCAACTCGACACTATAATATTAGCTCAGAGCTGCCAGCTGGTTGTCAGAGAGCTCGGTGATCTCCTTGACTAAGGAGCGCGACATGCCTTTGGCCAGCATGTTTTTGGCATTCTTAAGAGCCTCTTCAAGCTTGGCTCTAGCTACTTCTTGCTTGAGTGAAGCATTTTCACTTTCCAATGCAGCATTCTTGTTTTCGAGTGAATTAACCTTATTGTGGAGAGTTTTGTTCTCGGAATGAAGAGATTCGTTCACTGAGTGGAGAGATTCGTTCACTGAGTGGAGAGATTCGTTTATTGAGTAGATATCCATCATCTTAGTATCTCCTCTGAAATTTCTCTCAGCATCGAGTACCTTCTGAAAGATGCTATCTTTCTTAGCAAGTGCCTCGATAACTTGGTCTGATTTAGAAAGCAGATAATTCATCCACATGATCAGGCGAGTGTTCTTGCTCTCACCAAGCATTACACACTTGCGTGCTTCAATAAATATGATGTACTCTAATTTTGTAATCAACTTGCCAGTTAACAGGTTGGTCAAACCAGCAAAAGTAATATAATCTTCGTCTTTTGGGAAAATATTTTCCTTGAGCACATCGATTACTATAATTGGCAGTGCTTGGTCATAAGATGCTCCCTGATGCAGCTGGGCTTCAAACAGTTTGCCAAAATAAAATAAATCACGCGTTATAATTGACTCATCTACTTTACTTTGAAATTCGACATCAATGATTTGACCTTGAGAGGTCTTAACATAGACGTCAAGGCGGGCACCTTTTTCATTTATATTTAAGCTTACCAGCTCGCGATCAGCGTAAGTAACATCAGTAATACGTTCTGTAATACACAGTTGTTTACGCTCATCAAAGATAGCATTAAGCAAATCAATCAAGAACTCTTTTTGCTTTTCGTTAGCAAAAAGAAATTTAACAAACACATCGTTAAAACGGTTGTCAAATTTCCTGATTTTCACAGGAGCCGCACTAGGCAAAGCTGGATTCGGCATTAACTTTACCATTGGTTTAAGAATAAGGGTCAGAGATAATGTGCTGGTGTCAGCACATCTCCTTACACCAAGTATAACACAGATGTAATTCTCTGACCTAAAGCAACGGCAGGCCCGAGGGCCTGACGTTGGGGGCGCTAGCGGGAGGCTAGCGGGCGCGCGAGCGCGCCAGCTCGACCACCTTGAGCTGAGCCATTGCCTCGGAGAGCTTGATGAAGGCCTGAGTGTAGTCCTTGTCACCAGCATTGGTGCGGGCAATCGACTCGCGAGCCGCTTTCATCGCCTCTTGTGCCTTGGCCTCGTCGATGTCATCGGCGCGCAGAGCCGTATCGGCCAGCACCGTGACCTCTTCAGGCTGCACCTCTAAAATACCACCGGCCAAGTACATCTGGTCTTGCTTGCCCTCGGCATCAACCAAAGACACCATACCTGACTTGATCGTGGTAATTAAAGGAGTGTGGCCATGGCGAATACCCAGCTCGCCTTCAGAACCGGTGATCGACATCGCGCGCACACGGCCTGAATACATACTGCTGACGCCACTGACAACATTCAGATGGAAAGTAATATCTTCCATGAGTCAGCCTCCGTTATAAGGTTTGGGCTTTCTCTACAGCCTCGTCAATCGAGCCGACCATGTAGAAAGCTTGCTCTGGCAGGCTGTCATACTCACCATTGATGATGCCCTTGAAGCCACGAATGGTTTCCTTGAGTGGGACGTACTTGCCTGGCGAACCAGTGAAGACTTCGGCGACACTGAACGGCTGCGACAGGAAACGCTCAATCTTACGGGCACGGGCTACAGTCAGCTTGTCATCCTCGCTTAACTCGTCCATACCTAAGATCGCGATAATGTCCTTTAACTCCTTGTAGCGCTGCAGAATAGTCTGCACGCCACGGGCAACCTCATAGTGCTCCTGGCCGACCACGAATGGATCGAGCTGACGGGAGGTCGAATCGAGTGGATCTACCGCTGGGTAAATACCTAAGGATGCGATCTGACGGGACAGCACGATCGTGGCGTCCAAGTGCGCGAAGGTCGTAGCTGGGCTTGGGTCGGTCAAGTCGTCAGCTGGAACGTAAACGGCTTGAATCGAGGTAATCGAGCCCTTCTTGGTCGAGGCAATACGCTCTTGGAGCGCACCCATTTCCTCAGCTAAGGTTGGCTGATAACCTACCGCCGATGGCATACGGCCTAACAGAGCCGAAACCTCGGTACCAGCTAAGGTGTAACGGTAGATGTTATCGATGAATAACAGCACGTCCTTGCCTTCGTCACGGAACTTCTCGGCTACGGTCAGGCCGGTTAAGGCGACACGTAAACGGTTCCCTGGAGGCTCGTTCATCTGGCCGTAGATCATCGAAACCTTGTCTAAGACCTTGGACTCTTCCATCTCATGATAGAAGTCGTTACCCTCACGGGTACGCTCGCCTACACCAGTGAACACCGATAAGCCCGAGTGAGCCTTAGCGATGTTGTTGATGAGCTCCATCATGTTAACGGTTTTGCCCACACCAGCACCGCCGAACAGGCCAACCTTACCGCCCTTGGCAAAAGGACAAATCAGGTCGATAACCTTAATACCGGTCTCTAAGATCTCGGTGGTAGCCGATTGCTCAGCATAAGTTGGAGCGGCACGGTGAATAACCCAGCGCTCCTCCTCACCGATATCACCACGCTCGTCTACTGGTTGACCCAGGACGTTCATGATGCGGCCTAAGGTGGCAGTACCAACTGGTACCTTGATGCCGTCACCAGTGTTAACCGCCTCTAAGCCACGGCTTAAGCCATCGGACGAACCCATGGCAATGCAGCGGACTACACCGCCACCGATTTGTTGCTGCACCTCAAGCACGATATCAGGACGTTGCTTGCCGTCGCCCTTAACCTCGAGTGCATCGTAAAGCTCTGGGATGGAGTTCTCAGCAAACTCAACGTCCACAACAGCGCCGATGATCTGCACAATAGTGCCTTTCTCACCAGCACGCTTTCTAGCTTCTGCCATTTTTAATCCTCAAAAAGTTAGACCGCAGAGGCACCGGAAACGATGTCGTTGAGTTCCATCGTGATACCGGCTTGACGTGCCTTGTTATATTCGAGCTGTAAGTCACTGACTAAGGACTCAGCATTGTCGGTAGCAGCCTTCATCGCCACCATACGGGCGGCTTGCTCACTGGCGAGGTTCTCAAGCACGGCTTGATACACCATCTGCTGAATATAACGATCTAAAACTACGTTCAAAATGATAGCTGGGTCAGGCTCGTAGATATAGTCCCAGTGGTGCTTGACGATATTCTCGTCCTCAGTCTTACGCAGTGGCAGTAATTGCACTACCATCGGGATCTGAACCATAGTGTTCTTGAAGCCGTTGAAGCACAGGTGGACCTCATCGACCCCACCATTCAAGAACTCTTGGGTCATGACCTTGATCGCACCGACCAGCTTTTCAGGCGCAGGATCGTCGCCAAAGCCTGCGTGTTGCGCCACAATGTCAACACCGGCTCGAGCAAAGAAAGCGTTGGCCTTGCCACCTAATAAGGCAGCCTTAACGCCCAGGCCCTGATCTAACTTGGTCTTAATCTCAGATAAGACTTTGCGGAACAGGTTGATGTTAAGACCACCGCACAGGCCACGATCAGTCGAGACAATGATATAACCCACGTTCTTGACTTCACGTTGCACCATGTAAGGATGGCGGTACTCGGTATGACCAGCAGCAATGTGACCAATGATGCGAGCTAACGCCTGAGAATAAGGGCGCGAAGAAGACATCTTCTCCTGAGCGCGCCTCATCTTCGATGCAGCTACCATTTGCATCGCACTAGTGATCTTCTGAGTGCTCTTCACACTTGCGATCTTAGTGCGGATTTCTTTTGCGCCAGCCATGTTAGAGCTCCTAGTAGGTCTGCGTTGACTTGAACTCAGTTACCACGTCAGCAAACTGCTTTACCACCTCATCGTTGTAATCAGGATGCTCTTCGACGTTCTTGAGCAAGTCAGCATACTTCTGACGAGCGAAATCTAACAGGGCAGCTTCAAAAGGCAGAATCTTTTCTAAGGCTACGTCTTCTAAGTAACCACGCTCGGCGGCGAAGATTACTAAGGCTTCCTCAGCCACAGTTAATGGAGCGTATTGGTTCTGCTTCATTAACTCGGTAACCTTCTGACCGTGATCGAGCTGCTTGCGGGTAGCTTCGTCTAAGTCCGACGAGAACTGAGCGAACGCAGCTAACTCACGATACTGAGCCAAGGCCGTACGAATACCGCCTGAGAGCTTCTTCATAATCTTGGTCTGAGCGGCACCACCAACACGGGATACCGAGATACCAGGATCGACCGCTGGGCGAACACCCGAGTTGAACAGCGAGCTGGTTAAGAAGATCTGACCGTCAGTAATTGAAATTACGTTGGTTGGAATGAAGGCCGAAACGTCGCCTGCTTGCGTCTCAATAATTGGCAGCGCAGTTAACGAGCCAGTCTTGCCCTTGATCTTGCCCCCCGAGTGCTCCTCTAAGTACTCGGCGTTGACACGCGAAGCACGCTCTAATAAACGCGAGTGCAGATAGAACACGTCACCTGGGTAAGCTTCACGCCCTGGTGGACGACGCAGTAACAGCGAAATCTGGCGATAGGCTACGGCGTGCTTGGAGAGGTCGTCATAGATAATTAAGGCATCCTCGCCTTGATCCATGAAGTACTCACCCATAGCACAACCAGCGTAAGGAGCGATGTACTGGAGTGCGGCCGTATCGGAGGCCGAAGCTGCGACCACGATCGTATTGCTTAAAGCACCGTGCTCCTCTAACTTACGAACCACTGCGGCAATCGTCGAAGCCTTCTGGCCGATTGCGACGTAGATGCAGCGCACGCCATAATTCTTCTGATTGATAATGGTATCGATTGCTAAAGCAGTCTTACCGACCTGACGGTCACCAATGATTAACTCACGCTGACCACGGCCGATTGGCACCATCGCATCCACCGACTTATAGCCGGTCTGGATTGGCTGGGACACGCCTTGACAGGCAATAACGCCTGGAGCAATCTTCTCGACTGGGTAGAAAGTAGCCTTCTCAATTGGGCCCTTACCGTCGATTGGCTCACCTAAGGTGTTAACGACACGGCCTAAGAGGGCGTCACCGACTGGAACCTCGAGAATACGGCCAGTACCGCGAACCTTCATACCCTCAGATAAGTGGGAGTATGGGCCCATCACAATAGCACCAACCGAGTCACGCTCTAAGTTTAAGGCCAGGCCGTATAAGCCCTCGCCGAAGTCCAGCATTTCGCCCTGCATGACGTTGGACAAGCCGTGAATACGGACAATACCATCGTTGACCGAAACGATAGTGCCCTCATCACGAGCTTCAGTGACAACCTTAAATTGCTCGATGCGCTTTTTAATGAGATCGGCAATTTCAGTTGAATTTAATTGCATTTAAGTATCCCCTGCGTTACTTGAGGGTTGAAGACAGTCTGCTCAGGTTAGTCTTGACGCTGGCATCAATCACCTCATCACCCATACGAATGATGATTCCGCCCAGGATCTCTGGGTCCACCGTCTGCGTGACGCGGACTTTGGCTTGATACTTTTGTTCCAGCTTCTTGACGATCGCCTTAAGGTCAGCATCCGCAAGCGGGCGGGCTGACGTGATTTCCACCTGCTTAACCTTCAAGTAGTCGTCACGTAAACGCACGAACTCTTCGAAGATTTCAGGGAGCACCGCAAAGCGATTGTTCTCGCCTACGACGTAGACAAAGTTCTGTCCCTTTTGGTCGATGAGATCACCTAAAAGCTCAATTAACAGCTTGGCGCCGGCCTCGTTGGTCGAAGCTTGCGCGAGCATCGCCTGAACTTGCTCATTTTGGACGGCAACGGCCAAGGCCTCCAGGGATTGAGACCATTGGTCGAAGGTTTGATCCGCCTGAGCAATCTCAAACACTGCTTGAGCGTAAGGTCTTGCGATAGTTAGGTTCTCAGCCAATGCTTTCACCTCACTTTACAAGGAATCGACAATCTTCTTGACCAATTGATGATCAGAGCTTGCATCCATCTTCTTATCAAGAATCTTCTCAGCGCCTGCGATGGCCAGGGCAATGACCTCAGCGCGCAGCTCCTCACGGGCCTTATTGCGCTCAGCCTCAATCTCAGCCTTAGCGGCTTGGACGATACGATTCTTTTCGGTAGTAGCTTCTTCAGCAGCACGATCCAAAATCATCGCGCGTTGCTTATTGGCATCGTCGATGATTTGCTGTGCTTCAGCCTTGGCTTGGCGCAGGGCTTCGGCGGCATTGGTCTTTGCTAACTCAAGATTCTTTTTCGCCTTTTCGGCGTTGGCAAGGCCGTCGGCAATCTCTTTTTGCCTTTTCTCTAAGGCACTCATCAATGGTGGCCAGACATACTTCATGCACAGGACCACAAAGATGACGAAAGCAACAGCTTGTCCTAAGAAAGTAGCATTAATTTCCAAGGTGTTAGCTCCTTGCTAAAACAGGTGTTTGCTGGTGCTAAGCCAAGACCTAAGCCGTTCAGCTTATCCTGTGAGGACTTGCCTTTAGAACTTAGCCTCTTGGGCTTTAGCGGGTACTCAAACAGCCGTTTAGCTTAAGCAGCAAACATGAGGTACATGCCCAGACCGACACCGATCATTGGGATAGCGTCAACCAGACCCATAACGATAAAGAACTGGGTACGCAGTAATGGCAGGAGGTCAGGTTGGCGCGCCGAGCCCTCTAAGAACTTACCACCTAAGATACCAATACCGATAGCAGCACCGATCGCAGCTAAGCCCATCATAATGCCAGCAGCAAGGATGTTGAGATCCATTTAAATTCTCCTAAATTGTTCAAATTTCTTAGCGTTGAGCTTACACAACTAGCAGGTAACAAGAGGCACGAGGTGCTAACCCCTTTACAAACAAGAAACCAAGTTGGGGTTCTAACCCTTATCCCTTGCGCTCTCTTCAAGTCGCCCTGCGGCGACCTTCAGAGACTTATTGCTACAGTACAAAACAGTTACTAACGTGACCTGCCTTCCAGGCTTATCTTCATTTAGGAAGCTTTGTTTTTTTAATCTTCCTCGCTAGCCATCGAGAGGTAAACGATGGTAAGCACCATAAAGATAAAGGCTTGTAAGGTAATGATCAGGATGTGGAATAAGGCCCACGGTACGTTCAGTACCCACTGGATCCACCACAATGGCAGCAGCGCAATTAAGATGAAGATCATCTCGCCTGCGTACATATTGCCGAACAGTCGCAAACCCAAGGAAACTGGCTTAGCAAGGAGCGAAACGCCTTCTAAGATCAGGTTAATTGGGGCGAAAGCCCAGTGATGGAACGGATGGAGGGTATAGGCACGCACAAAGCCCTTCACACCGATGTTAGTAAATGAGAAGTAGAAAATCAGGAAGAAAACACCACATGCCATAGACAAGGTGATGTTCACGTCAGCTGAAGGCACTACTCTAAAATAAGGTACACCGATTGAGGTTGCCGCGTGAGGCAAGAGATCGATTGGCAAGAGGTCCATCAAGTTCATGAGGAATACCCACATGAACACGGTCAAGGACAAAGGCGCAATAATTGGGCTTTGTCGCCTGAAGATGGAGACCACGGTGCCATGGACGAACTCAAAGATCATCTCTACGAAGCACTGAAGCTTGGTTGGAACTCCAGAGCGGGTCTTCTTAGCGCCGTATCTAAACAGAAGTAAGAACAGGCAGCCTAAGATGATGGTTAAACCAAGAGAGTCAAGGTTAACCGTGTAGGGATTGAACAAGGAAGCCTCATGCTCGGACGGAGCATGATAGGAGATACAGGTCCCATCGCCTAAATCGGACAGGTAGCATTGCTCATAACCAGTGATGGTTAAGCAATCGGATTGAGAGCCGGTTGCAGCAAGGCACTGTTCGTAGGCAGCTGGTTCCTTTGGGATCACACTATCAACGATACTGCCGTCACGGAGATCAACCTGCAAGAAATGAAGGTGGTGTCCAATATATTCTTGAGATGATGAAGTCCCAGACATAGTCTCTTTAGGTTCCCAGACGAACACACTAAAGATAGGTCACGCCAAGCAAGGACCAACCATGACCCCCACTTAGTGCAGCCCTCTTTGGTGCTGACTTAAGTGATTGGAGTACTAGACCACCAAGATTAGACTCAAGCTTTGCCCCAGGCCAAGTCGCGCGCAACCAAGCTCACAAGAGCAGCCTTACTCAACAAGAGCAGTATGCTCACAAGCAGCATTGCCGACAGCCCAGAAGCTCTGGCTCAAGCTTTACTCCTAGTTTCACCCTAATGCACTGACTACTGGGAAGCGGGATCGCAGACTATCACCCCCAGGCGCGACCGAGCGAACTCAAACCTAGGCTTAGTACGGTAAAGCGCCGCTTCTCTGTTCTTAAGGGTGGATCCTGACCACGCAGCACGGAAATGAGCCGAAAGTAAGCCGCCGACCGTCCTTGGAGTTAAACCTCCTCAGACTATCAAGGCTGCCACCTACTTCCCCCAACATCGTGCGGCGCTTAAGGCCGTGAGGTCTACCGGCGTATGAGCCGTGGGGTCCTACCCGCAAAAAGAGAAAAGACGCACTTTGCACGTAACCAAATCCCAAGCAAGCTCAAGCTCTATCAAGCTGCCTTAAAGACTTACGTTGGTGCGCTCAGCCGGTTCATCGACATGTCGCAAGACTAAACCTCAAGCCCAAGCCAAGTTAGCGCTCAGCCCTTAATAGGCTCAACCTAACAGCTCAGAACCATAGCTTTCGCCTTGTCACCACGGCACGCTAAACCATGCTGAATCCCGAAAATAGCAAGAGCACTAGAGTGCGACCTCCACCCCCTAACTTTAGGGCATGTCAGTCCTCTAGTAATCCCTGCGCTGCTGAGCACGAATATGAGCAAGCTCACATCCCAGCTTTCGCATCGCAACATCTGACTTTAAACCCAATCCTTACGGTGAGCAAAGTCATAATGAAGTGATATGCAAGTTTCGCCCCGCTTGCTGACCCCTTGCACTAGCCTGAAAAGGCTTGCGCAATCTTGTCCTCGAGCGTCACAAAAGCCTGACATATCAAGCGCTAATATAACCAGATTAATGACAGATTTCCATCAAGAAAACTAGGACTTTGAGGGTGGTTAGATGGCACGTTTTTGCGCATAAGGCACAGCATCCGAGCGAACTTTTAGGCATTAATCAAGGCCTGGCGCTTACTTGCGCCCACGGGCGTGCCTTGTGACAAAAGCACGCTGATTAGATCAGGGCCCGCAGCGGCCCAAGAGCGCCCCATCATCCGTTTTTAACTTTTTTGCGCTGGGACAAATTAGCGCACCAAACTTGATCACAAAAAGCAAATCATGGGCACACCTCTCCCCAAAAGTGACGCATTTTACCTATTGGTATGGGCCTTATGCTCGCATAATAGATGCGACTTATTGGAGCAAAATTTTGCCCTAAAACCATGCAGTTTGGGTTTTCTTGCCGCCAGCGCCCGCCCCTGAGCGCGGCGCCAACTCAGCATTTTGGTGCAAGGTGGGTTAGTCAACTGAAATGGCACGTTCCACGTTTCTGACACTAGGCAGAAAAGCCATGGATAAGCCATTTAGCGGGCCGTAACATGTGTGCAAACTAAGCTTTAAAGGCAGCTTGGCGCCCGCAATAATTAGCGCCAATTAAGTTTGGAGCCAACTAAGTTTGGCGCCAACTAAGCTTTGACCGCTGCGCGTAAGGAGGTGATGAGATACGCCAGCATCATAAAAGCAAAGCCTGCGATCACGAGGTTAGGGGGCAGGACGGTGAACTTAAAGATCGCACCTAAACCTAAGATCATGAGGCCGTACTTTAAAAATTCGGCCTTAAGCAGATCAAACATGGTGTGCACGGCACTGAGGCTCTGGCGCCGCGCGATCGCCGCATAGACCATAAGCGGAATCAGTAGGCTTAAGGCCCCGGCGGCTGTGGCTAAACCATACCAAGCGGCAACGCCCCAAGAACCGGGCCACGGCCCCAACGCAATTTCAGCTTTAAGGGCGCAATAGTAGCCGTAGAAGGCGCCGCCAAAGACGGCCAGCACCAGCCACTGGAGCAGGCGCACCAGGTTTAAAACCTTGGTCTGACGTTCTTTGGCATTAAGCTCCTGGGCGTGTTCCTTGGAAACCTGCTGTCCCCAATTATCATCATCGTAGGAGGCATTACGATCGCCAAACTTAGTTTTGCGCTCCGCCATTACGCCTCCTCAGCGCCCAGAGCCGAGTCTAAGCCTAAGCCTAGGCGCTGCAAGAGGGCCTCGAGCTCTTCTTCGCTGTTATAGCTTAAGGTGAGCTTGCCCTTGGTGTTTTTAGCACTGGTAGCGAGGGTGAACTTCGCAACCACGCCGCCTAACTGTGCATTGAGCGTAGCCTCGCAGTTGGAGAGATGTGCCATCAGCTGCTCTTTGTGGCGCTGCTTTTCGGCTTGGCCTTGTTTGGGCGTGCGCTTCTTGCGTTGCTCAGCGGTGATATGCTTTTTGATGTAGTCTTCGGTGGCGCGCACTGAGAGCTGCTTTTTGGTGATGATCGAGCACAGCTCGAGCTGGGTTACGTCATCAAAGCCCACGATGAGCTTGGCGTGGCCAAAGTTGATATCACCCCGGCGCAGTGCCTCTTGCACTTGCTCGTTCATGGTGGTCAGACGCAGGTAGTTGGCCACAGCCGAGCGCGACTTACCCACACTGGCGGCGACCTGCTCTTGGGTCATACCGCACTCTTCCATCATCTGCTCTAAGGCGATCGCCAATTCAATCGGGTTTAAGCTCTCGCGCTGGATATTTTCAATGAGGGCAATGGCATAGGCCTTCTCATCGACCACATCGCGCACCAGGCACGGCAATTCAGTCAGGCCCGCCAGCTTAGCGGCGCGGTAGCGGCGCTCGCCGCAGATAATCTCATAGCCACTACCGGCGCGCTTGACGATCAATGGCTCCAGCAAGCCATGCTCCAGGATCGAGCTGGCCAGCTCCTTAATCGAGTCATCGTCGAAGTAATCACGCGGCTGGTAGCTCGACGGATTTAAAGCCGAGAGCGCGATCTGGTGGATGCGATTGTCATCATCTCCAGTCAAGGTCACGCCCGCAGCCGCAGCATGCGCTGCCATATGCGCCTGAATCGCGGCCGGTGCCGTGTCCATGGAAGCAGGCTCGGCCTTAGGCTCAGCCTTGACCTCAGTCTTAGGTTCAGCCTTGGCCTTAACCTTCTCAGGCGTAGCGCCCTCAGGCTTGACTTGCTCTGCGACCGTCTCCGCCGCCTTGCGGCGCCGCTTAGGCTTAGTACGCTTACGCGTCTCATCTAAGATCTGCTGCATCTTAGCTTCTTGCTCGGGCGTCACATCATCAAGCAAGTTGCCTTGCACCGCCCCCACTGGCTCTAACGGTACACTCTCAGGGGCTAACAGCTCAGGCTCTGAAGCCGTGCTCGGTTCAGGCTCTGAAGCCGGGCTCGGTTCAGGCTCTGAAGCTGGGCTCGGCTCAGGGGCGGGGACGGGAGTGGCTGTGGCCTTAGGCTTACGGCGCGTGGTGCTCGTCTTAGGCTTAGTGGTGCGACGCTTCGGGGCTGGAGCGACCTCTGGGGTTAACACCTCTTCAGAGTTTGACTCCACTTGCAGCGCTCCCACATCTTGCTCGGTGACGCCCTTGGACTTGAGTGAGCGCACGATCAGATCTTGGCCCACTACCCCTGAGCTTCCGGTGACTTTGGCACTTTTAGTCGTGCTTTGACTGAGTAATGCGCCTAAACCACGGCCTAAACCTGCCATATCACTCTCCTAACAGAACCTAGAGTTGAGCTAAGACCCAGGGCCCATCAGGCCCCGCAACACAGAAGACTGAAAAAAAAAATTATGATTAAACCGAAGGGGCGGCCGCAGGGTGAGCGGCGCTTGCTTGAGCCGGAATAGCCTGAGCTGCCACCTGAGCTGCCGCCTGAGCTGCCGCCTTAGTGCTCGCCTTAGGCGCTTTAACCTTAGGCTGGGCCGCAGCTTTGACCTCGTGGCGTTTGGCCTCGAGCACATCCTTTTCTAAGATTTCAGCGGCTAACGCTAAGTAAGACTTGGTGCCAGTGGAGTTCTTGTCGTAGTAGAGTGCAGGCTTGGCGTAGCTTGGTGCTTCAGCCAGGCGCACATTGCGCGGAATAATGGTCTTATAGACCAGATCACCAAAGCTTTGCTCCAGATCTTGCGAGACATCGGCCGACAAGCGATTGCGATTGTCGTACATCGTGCGCAAGATACCCTCGATCTTCAGATTAGGATTGACCGCCCGCGCCAGCTGATCGACGGTATCGATCAGAAGAGTGAGGCCTTCGAGCGCAAAGTACTCACATTGCAGCGGCACTAAGATACTATCGGCCGCGCACATCGCGTTGACTGTGAGCAAATTGAGCGATGGCGGACAGTCGATTAAGACGTAATCGTAATTATCGACGATCGCAGCTAAGGCGTTTTTGAGGCGGAACTCGCGCACCAAGAAATCAAGCAGCTTAACTTCGGCGGCGGTCAGATCTTCATTGGCGGGGATAATGTGATAACCACCGGAGGTCTTATCGACCACGCATTCGCGGATATCCTTGCCGTCGATCAACACTTGGGTGATCGAGTTTTGCAGGTTGAACTTGTTCACGCCCGAGGCCATAGTGGCATTGCCCTGGGGATCGGAGTCGATTAACAGCACGCGCTTTTGCATCGCCGCCAGGGATGCCGCGAGATTAACGCAAGTGGTAGTTTTACCCACTCCCCCTTTTTGATTGGCGATCGCAATAACCTTGGCCATACCCCATCCTTGAGCTACTACTGCCCCACCCTACGCCCCGGACTCGGCCTCGATCACTCTCTCGATCACACTTAAGCCTGCCCCTAGGCGCGCTTTAGAACCACCGCTTGACGCATCGCATCAAGTGTAGGCACGTTTAACTTAACTGTAACGTCTATTGTAACAGTTTCCGGAATTGCCTGAATTTCGCCCGGTTCGAGATTTGCCTTCATGGCCACGAAGCGCCCGTCGGGCTTAAGCAGCGGCAAGCACCAGGACACCATGCGCTCAAGCGGCGCAAAAGCGCGGCTGACAATGGCGTCAAAAGGCTCGTGCTCGATTTCCTCACAGCGCTTGTTGATAAGCTCAACATTGTGAAGATCCAAGCGTGCGACCACTTGGCGCACGAAGGACAGCTTCTTGCCTACCGAGTCGATCAAGGTAAAGTGCACGTCTGGGGCCAAGATCGCCAAAACCAGGCCCGGAAAGCCCGCGCCGGTGCCGACATCGGCCACCTGAGGCACTGCCCCACAAGATCCCACATACGTCAATTGCTCTTTGAGCACGGGCAACAGCACGGCGCTGTCGACCACATGCAAGAGCACCATTTGCTTGACGTCCTTGATCGCAGTGAGGTTCAAGGCCGCATTCCAAGTATTGAGCATCTCAATTAAGGTCGTAAGCTGGGAAAGCTCAGCCGCAGAGACCTCAAGTTCAGTTTGCGCCAGCAACTGCGCTAAATAGGCGCGGCAGGATTCCGCGTCAAAGGCGGCCACCTTTTGCTTAGCCATGGGTCACCTCCGCCTGAGTGGACGCCTGAGCGGACACTTCAGCCTGGGCCGAGGCCTCAACCTGAGCGGAGGCCTCAACCTGAGCGGAGGCTTCAGCCTGGGCCGAGGCTTCAGCCTTAGCCGCAGCTTCAACCGCCTCGGCGGCGGCGATGGTATCGGCGCGCTTTTCCTTAGGGGCGCGATTTAACAGGCCCATTTTCTTTAAGTGCACTAAGAGAATGGAGATCGCAGCTGGGGTAACGCCCGAAATACGCGAGGCCATACCTAAGGTCTCTGGCTGGAACTCATTGAGCTTTTGCGCCACTTCGTTTGATAAGGCCGCAATGGTCTTGTAGTCGAAGTTTTGTGGCAGCATGGTCTTTTCGTTGAGCTCGCGCTTCTTGATTTCATCCAGCTCGTGCTCGAGGTAGCCCTGATAGCGCACCTGGATTTCCACCTGCTCACGGGCTTGGTCAATCGTGGCAATCGGCTCAAGACCTGCGGCCTCTAACAGTGGAGTTAAGCGCGACTCAGGACGACGCAAGATTTCCTCAAGCGTTTGCTCCTTAGAAAGCGGAGTGCGCAGTAAGGCGCTGACGGACTTACCCATCTCAGAGCTTGGCTTGACCAAGGTGGCCTGCAAGCGGGCCTTTTCGCCCTCGATCTGCTGAACCTTAGCCTCAAAGGCGCGCATGCGCTCATCGGAGATAATGCCTAAGTCACGGGCGACCGGAGTTAAGCGCAGATCGGCGTTGTCCTCACGCAAGATCAAGCGATACTCGGCACGCGAGGTGAACATGCGGTATGGCTCACGGGTGCCTAAGGTGCACAGATCGTCCATCATGACGCCGATATAGGCGGTATTGCGCGATGGGAACCAGGCCTCACGTCCTTGGACAAAGAGCGCGGCATTGATACCGGCAAGCAGACCTTGGGCGGCAGCCTCTTCGTAGCCGGTGGTGCCGTTGATTTGGCCTGCTAGGAACAAACCCTTGATCTTCTTGGACTGCATCGTGACCGAGAGCTCGCGCGGATCGTAGAAGTCGTACTCGATAGCGTAACCCGGACGCGCAATCACGGCATTTTCAAAGCCTGAGATCGAGTGAATGAACTTCTCTTGGATATCGTACGGTAGCGAGGTCGAGATGCCATTTGGGTAAATCAAAGGCGAGGTTAAGCCTTCTGGCTCAACGAAGATCTGGTGCGCCTCACGTTGAGGGTAACGCACGATCTTATCTTCGATCGATGGGCAATAACGTGGACCAGTCGACTTGATCACGCCTGAATACAGTGGGCTGCGATCGAGACCTGAGCGAATAATGTCATGAGTGCGCTCATTGGTGTGGGTAATGTGGCAGCACACCTGGCTTGGCAGCACCGAATTGTCGTCTAAGAACGAGAACACTGGTAGTGGGTTCTCAGGCTCTTGGCGCTGCATCTTGGAATAGTCGATAGAAGAGGCAACTAAGCGGGCTGGGGTACCGGTCTTTAAGCGGCCCTGCTTTAAGCCTAATTCCTTTAAGTTCTCGGCTAAAGCGATCGAGGCTGGATCACCGGCGCGCCCACCTTTGTAATGATTAAGACCGATGTGGATCAGACCGTTTAAGAAGGTACCGGCGCAGATAATGATCGCTGGCGCATAAAACTCGATATCAGCGGCGGTGGAGACACCACATAAAGTCGCGCCATCAAATAACAGCTTCGTGCACGGTTGTTGGAATAAGGTGAGATTTGGGTAAGAAGCCAGCGTCTTGCGCATCACCTCCTTGTAGAGGTGGCGATCGGTCTGAGCGCGGGTGGCGCGTACCGCTGGGCCCTTGGACGAGTTCAAGGTGCGAAATTGGATACCGGCGCGATCAATTGCTTGCGGGCAAATACCGCCCATCGCGTCGATCTCACGCAGCAAGTGGCCCTTACCGATACCACCAAAGGCCGGATTGCACGACATCTCGCCCACGGTTTCTAAATTGTGGGTCAGGAGCAGAGTCTGACAGCCCATCCTAGCAGCCGCGCCCGCCGCCTCGATACCGGCGTGACCTGCGCCCACCACGATGACATCAAATTTTCTTAAAGACATACCAAGCTCCCAACTGAACTGACTATTCCCACTATCCTGCCACCACCACTCAAACGACTTGCCCGCAAACAGTTGCCTGCAAACGGCTTGTTTCTCAGGAATTGGGCGCGCGTATTTTACCCCACTAGGGCCCCACTTGAGCATTTGTTGCAATCAGGAGTTACAGCTGTCCTCACTCACGCTAAGCTAAAAAGCGCGCCACCCCTGATGCCAACTTAAGTGAGCCTTAGGTTTTAGCTCTACCTCAAAAAGAGAAAAAGAAAGAGCTATCTTCAGACTCAAGTCATCACGGTACCCCAATAATGCGGACTGTCTAGAGATTGTAGGTTGCACTATGCTTGCTTAGGACAGCTTTGTTTTCACAGGCTCGTGATTTAAGTTAAGGCCAAAGCTCCTTGAGACTGAGCTCAGACCTGAAGTGTACCTGGGGCTTTCCCTCATTCACTTTTCCCAGAGACTTGGTCACAAAGCTTGCGCTCAGATACAGATCTTGAATAGAGAGATCCTTTTTAATGTTTTGTAATGTCTTCTTCTTCTAGGGCCCGCAATCAGTGGGATCAGAGCGTGAGGCCTGATTTTACCTAGGATTGCACTTGTGGTTTGTTAGTGGGATCGTATGGGGCAACTTCGCACTAACCAAATGGCAAGTTTTTAGGTGCATTTTCTCCCACCGCAGTCCCACATCTTACCCACGTCCTTTCCACGTCTTACCCCCAACGAAGTTCACATTTTGATCAAAAAAGATCCAACAGCTTGGGGTAAAAATTCCAAAAATGTGACGTCCATCAAACACAAAAGGCAAAAGTTTCCAACCTTGGTGGGTAATTTTCCACCCAGCGGCCAAAGCATTGGGGGCAAACCATTGGGAAGCTGTCACTTAATTAATGTCCAAATTTTTGGCAGAAGTGCTGGTACTGGAGGTAGCTGTCAAACTTAACCGTC
>CALXXU010000010.1 GCA_944392765.1 uncultured Anaerobiospirillum sp. | reverse complement strand
GCCTGATTGGGCTTACTGATGCCCCATCCAAATTCGCAGGCGTTTCTTATATTGAAACAATTCTGCAAACTTTGGGCTAAAAAACAGCCCTGACTGAGTCAGGGCTGTTTTTTTGCAAGAAGTATTGATTTAGAACAAGGTGCGGTTAATGCCAGTACCACGCTCCAAAAGCGGCTGGGGCTCAAGTAAGCTAATCGGCGGCACAAAGGAACCGATGGCGTAAGTCGGTGGTACCTGCGGTGGTAGCGGCCGTGGCATCATTTGATAAGGCTCATAAGGGGCAGCACCGGTTGATGGCGCGTACTGAATGATGATCTTGGCCAGGTCAGGGCTTAAGATGTGCTCCCCACTGATCGACATATTGGTAAAGTCGCTCGGTGGCGTGAAGTTGAAGAGGCCAAATTGCAAGCGCAGATCTTCGGGTACCTTGGTCAGCGACTGATAGAACGAGAACGGACGCGCGATCACCTCGCCGGTTACTGGATCGGTTAAGGTCTGCTTGGCCACCGGATCACCCTCGCGATAGGCCAGGTGACCTAAAAGCACTTGATTGCTCAACGCCATAGCCTGACGCAAGACCACCTCAGGTGGAATGCGCTTTTGCAGCAAATCTAAGATGCCTTGAGCCGGAGGATAAGCCTCAGCGACCAAGATCAAATCATCAAAGCCCTCAGTAAAGGACTGCGCCACTCCGGTACCGGTGATCAAGAGCAAATCGTAGAGAATACGACCACTGATGTCATTTTGCTCCACCGCCGCAATACGCAGCCATTGCGCGGCTCGCTTGGCAGCCAAAGGATCAGAGTTCTCAGTTAAGGCCAGGACGCCTAAGGCGGTGCTGGCTGGGCCATAACCTTGCGCTGCCGCCTGGGTTAAGTACTCAATACCTGCTTGATTTAAGGCATTATTGCGGGCTACATCATCAGGGTTGAGGATCGAACGCAGGTTGATGAGCGCTAAAGCATACATCGCCACCGGGTCTTGGTTATTGGATGCAGCCACGGTATAGAGGTCAATTGCGTTTTGCGGGTCACGCATCACAGAGTAACCATGCCAATAGGCACCTGCTAAGCGCACATAGGCGCGCTCTACGCCTGCATCCATGGCGCGTTGCCAATGCTCTACCGCGGCCTGAGCATTAGCAGCGGCCTTATCACCGCCGATAAAGAGCATGTCGCCCATCTCAAGCTCTAAATTCTTAGCGCCCTTGTTATAGGCCTTCATGATGAGCTCGCTAAAAGAGTCAGCATCAGGCGCTAACGGCAGTGCGCGGCTCACCATATCGGTAAAGAGCTCTAAAGCGCGCTTTTGTACGTCAGGATTGCGGTAGGCGGTAGGATCGGACGGATCATCCGGATTGCGCTCAAACTCCGATAAGATATCGACAATATCACGCTCTGACTCACCGGCACGCTGCAAGGCCTCACGTCGGGCTTGTTTTAACGCGCCCTGCTCAAAGTAAGAAATAGCGGCAGCCGTACCTTGGGCTGGACCATAACCTAACAGGGCCAAATCGCCTAAGACCTCATAGCCAACTGGGCGCTGCATGGAGGCGGCACGCAAGGCAACGCGGGTGGCATCTTCGTAATGACCGCCACTAGCGTACATCCAAGCTAAGAACTCATAGGCATAAGGCTCACCCTTTTGAGCAGCCTGCTCGAGCAAATGTGCAGCATCGGTAAAGTTGGAATAAGTCAGCGCGTTAATGCCTTGTTCAGTCAAACCGCGTCGCTCACTTTCTACCGTCGAGGTGTAAATCCACAGGCATCCGACGAAGATAGCCGCAAAAAAGAGCAGACCAATCAGAGCCATGATCGCGCGTTGTTGGAACCGGCTTTTTTCGCGGCGCTCCTTTGCCTTAATCTTTTTAAGTACGTTGGCCATATGCCCGCCTCAGCAAGAAAGAGAAGAAATCCCAAAAACAAAACCCAACCAACCCTAGCCCCAAGACCCAGCCACCAAGGCTTGATCCCAGGAAAGGCGTACCGAAGGCACAGCCCAAAGTTAGGTCTGGTTGGGTTATCTTAGCGCACAATGCCGCACCATAAATTGATGCCGCGCCTTAAATCGATGCCACACCATAAATTGATGCCGCATCCTAAATCAATGCCGCATCCTAAATCGATGCTGCGCCCTAAATCATTGCGCTTAATAGACTGCACCCGGTACACCAATATCAGGCATCTCCACCTCTAAGCGGCTATCGACGCGGAATGGGTCACGTTGCAGCTCGATAATGGCCTTAGAGGATTGCTGGCGCTCTGAAATGGTATAGCCGGTGGTAGCTAATTGCTCATCACCGTAGGTGTGAACCTCGATCAATTCCTTAGCAATGCCATTGTCGGTCAAGATCTTAACTAGGGTATCGGCACGGCTCTTGGCCAAATCAAGGTTATCTAAGTTATCGCTATTGCCCGAACCGAAGGCCGAGATAATGATCTTATTGATCGAAGGATCAAGCTTGGCGTAATTGATCTGCTGGAACAGACGCTCGTCAGACGATGGCGTCATACGATTTTCCTTATCGTAGAACATGATGGCGACCAAGCTGACATCACGAAAACCATAAGGGAGGAGCTGCGCCGAGCAATCTAAGAACTCTTGGTAAGCTGGACTAAAGCCAATCGGGCTTAAGGTTGGCACCAGCATTTGGTTGACGCCCAAATTAGTCGAGGACAGGTACGGCATCATGACGCGCTTGCCGTGCGAGAGCTCTAAGAGCACTGCCCAAGACACGGAATCACCGATGAAAGGATTAAAGCCCTTATAAACTTGCAGCGAGCCAATCTCGGCTTCATCACCTTGCGGGCGCCATTCAGCTGGCACAGTTAACACACGCATCGTGGTTTTGGTATTAACCGCGACCCGAGGGAAGAGCTCCAGGCTCAAACGACGCTGAGCACCTGAGAGCAAGGTAAAGTCAGCTCGGCCATAGCCTTCGATATTGGACGATAGAACACAGGAAATCTTGCTGGTGCTGGTGGACCAATTCTTAGTATTGACATCGCTAATCGGGGTCTCGTAGCGAATCTGAGCCTGGGCCCCAGCTGCCATTACGCCTAAAGTCAGAGCCAATACCGTCAAGGCGTGCCGCATCGGCCGTGCCGCACCTCGCGCTCTGACAGAACCTAAGGCCTGACCTTGGCTCTTTTCCCTCGACATATTCCGATCTCCTCTGTCCTAAGCAAGGAGCAAAGCGCTGCGCTGCGCTGCTCTGTCCTCATTAGATTGCCGCAATGCTTGAGTGCAAGCACTCGCTGCCAAAGCCGAAGCCTATGCCTAAGCCTATGCCTTGGCGCCCCACTCTTGCTTGTGGCTGGGCCCATACCGTGAGCACAGCCTCAGTGTAGCGCGCGGAGCACTTGCACTCAAACACTAAATCCAGCCCCAAATCCTGGCCCGCTTCTGGTATGCCCGGCTCTCTCTATGGTTACAGGTCATCTCAAAAGAAGTAAAGCAGGAGCGCTGCTTACTAATAATAAAGCACGCGCGTGAGCGCGGCGTCACCACGGCATACCAAAAGCGTGGGAATTAGGCTCAGCCCAATGGGCCTATGCCTGTCGCGCCCTAATGCAAATTTTCAGCCACATGCCCCCAGCACCCACGCCCGCACGGGGTGCTAGAAATTTATTTCACAACTTATCCGTTATCTGAAATTAAATTTCGAGAATGGTCACACTTTACACCCCATGCAGCTGCATCAAGCCTAAAATTCGGCAATAATGGCCAATGGCGCCTTGATCTAGATTTATAACAAGCACGCAGCGGACAACCCCATAAAATGAGAGCGAGCTAACGCTATTTACCCGCTAACAGTGAGTTTAGCTGCGCTTGCCGCCATAATAGGCAGCTAGTGACAAGACACAGGGCTACCAAAGCCCTCACATGCTTTCCATTAACCTACCTCTAGCCCAGCGCGATGAGGTAAGAATCGTCAACTGGAGACTGACATGGGCCTTTTCGATAAGTTATTTGGTAATAAGCAACCAGCCAACATCACCTTAAAGGCACCTTTAAACGGTGAGCTCATCCCAATTCAAGAAATCCCTGATCCTACCTTCTCCGAATGCGTGTTAGGCCCTACGACCTGCTTTAAGCCAGGTACTGACGGCACGGTCTACGCTCCATGCGATGGTGTTATCACGCAAATCTTCAAGACCGCCCACGCAGTCACTATCACCTCCACGGACAAGGTTGAAATCTTAATCCACGTCGGTATCAACACCGTGGACTTAAAGGGTGAAGGCTTTGAGGCCTTAGTTACCGACGACGAGCAAGTTAAGGCCGGTCAACCTCTGATCAAGTTCGATCAGGAAGTTATTGCTAAGGCTGGTTTAAGCAACTTGGTGCCACTGGTTATCTGCAACCCTACGGACTTCCAGTCGGTCGAGTACATTACGCCCCGCGCCGTCACTACCAACGACGACATCTGCACCATCATCCCACAGAGCAACTAAGAGCGCTGCTCTCAATTAAGAGCAGGCGGCCTCAACTCTGAGCGCTTTCCTAAGCAAAAGCGCTCACATCAGCATGCGTGCTCCGCGCATCAAAAAAGCTAAGTCCCGAGCACGCACAGAATGTGACTAGGCGTAAGCCTGAAGTGGAGACAGGGAATGTACGTAGGACATGGACGTTGTGCCTGTGCAGGCATTACCATGGGTAAGGTCTTACATATCAAGACCCCTGAGGTAGTAGATAGCGTACGCACCAGCAAGACCGTCGAAGAGGAGTTAAACCTCTTTGAATCAGCCTTGCTCAAGGCACAAGCTGAGCTTGATAGCTTAATTGACAAGGCGCGCGCGGAAATCGGCGCCGAACAAGCGGAGATCTTCGAGATCCACCGCATGATGCTCGATGATCCGGATATTGGCGACAACATCCGTGAGCGTATCAAGCAAGGCGGAATCAACGCTGCCGATGCCGCCATTGCGGTCGGCCGCGAGCAAGCGCAAGAGTTTGAGCAATTAGACGATGACTATATGCGCGAGCGCGCCGCTGACATCAAGGATGTCACCTCACGTATTGCGCGCATCGTACGCGGCGGTGAGGCGGTAACCTTAACCGAGAGCGTGGTGATTGTGGCCGATGACTTACAGCCTTCACAGACTGTGGCCATGGATCGCTCCAAGATTTTAGGTTTTGTACTGCGCAAGGGCACCCAAAACTCACACGCTTCGATCTTAGCGCGCACGATGAATATCCCGCTCATCATTAATGCCAAGCTCCCTAAGAGCTTAGAGGGTGAAGGCGCTGCGGCAAGCGATGATGAAGACTGCTTAGACTTAGACGGCAAGTTCATGGGCGTTAATGCCGTTACCGGCACCTTCTATGTCGAGCCGGATGAAGCGACCATTGCTAAGTTGCAGCAAGAAAAGGATGTGTTTGACCAACAGCGCATCCGCCAGTTGGCCTTGCGCGGCCAGCCGGGTATTTCTAAGAGCGGCCATCGCATCTTAACCTTTGCCAATATTGGCCAGGTCGACGACGTAGAGCAGGTCTTAGAGAATGACGGCGAGGGTATTGGCTTATTCCGCTCAGAGTTCTTGTACTTAGGGCGCAGCACCCCACCAACTGAAGAAGAGCAATTTAAGGCCTATGCCAAGGTCGCCTCGACCATGAATGGCAAGGTGGTCATTATCCGCACCTTGGACATTGGCGCGGACAAAAAGGTCGACTACTTCAATCTGCCAGAGGAAGAAAACCCAGCCATGGGCGTGCGCGCCTTGCGTATCTGCCTGATGCAGCCTGACATTTTCAAGACCCAGCTGCGCGCGATTTACCGCGCCGCCGCTCGTGGCAACATCGCGATGATGTTCCCAATGGTCACCCGCTTGAGCGAAGTCGAAGAGGCCAAGGCGATCTGCCAAGAAGTTGAGGCTGAGCTCAAGGCCGAAGGCCAAGAGTATGCCGTACCTAAAATCGGCATTATGATCGAGACCCCAGCAGCCGCGATCCTCTCGGCGCAATTAGCACAGCATGTCGACTTCTTCTCGGTGGGAACCAACGATCTCACCCAATACACCACCGCCTGTGATCGCCAAAACCAGAACTTAGGCAAGTTCTACGATCCGCACCATGAAGCAGTGTTAGAGCTGTTACGCCTGATTGCGCGCAACGCTCATGCTGCCGGGATTGCGGCGGGTATCTGCGGTGAGCTGGCAGCCGATCCTGAACTGACCGACCTCTTTGTGGAGATGGGTTACGACGAGCTTTCGGTGTCACCAGGCGCGATCTTAGCGCTGCGTGAGCGCATTCGCGCTAGCACCGCGCAATGTCAAAGCGAGCTGACCAATGCCCGCGTCCACTTAGGCGAAATCATTAAACACCGTTAAGACTAAAGTCAACAACGACCAATTCAGGCATGCCCAACTTTACTCTGGGCATGCTTCACATGCTTATTCCAGGGCCGACCTCATGCAGGCTGGTTCCCGGTGAGGAAAAGGAAATTTAACTATGCAAACTATTGTCTATAAGATCACCGATCCACGTGGCATTCATGCTCGTCCTGCTGGGCAGTTAGTCAAGCTCGTTTCTGGCTTTAAGAGCGCCTGCCAAATGGGCAAGGAAGGCCATATGGTCGATGGCAAGCGCCTGTTAGTGGTAATGAAGCTTGCGATCCAACAAGGCGAGGAAATGACCTTAACCTTTGACGGTCCAGATGAGGTCGAGGCTGCTGCCGCTGCCCAAGCTTTCTTACAGCAAAATCTCTAGAGCTCAAGTGCTCACCAACACCAATCTAAGGCCGCATCAGCGGCCTTTTTCGTATCCCAAGAGCCCAACTCTAAAGATGGTATAATCTGATTCTTTTATCACGCCCATCCAGCTGTACCAGCTTTTGGGCCTATTTTTTCACTCAGGATTACCAATGTTTTCGGTTAAATCGCTCAATCCCCCCTTTTTGAATCCGCCCTACCAGATTCGGGAGCGCTTTCGCACCTTCTTGCCGGTAGTGGTAGACGTTGAAACGGGCGGGTTTAATCCAGCCACCGACGCCCTACTCGAAGTGTGCATGATCACGATCCAGATCGACAATGAAGGCCGCTTAGTGCCCAAGGACGAGTACAGCGTCAACATTCGGCCATTTGAGGGCTCGAATATCGAGCGCGTCAACATCGACTTTTTGGGCATCGACCCTTACGACGAAAAGCGCAATTTAGTCGAAGAAGGCGAGGCCATGCGCCCTCTGTTTAAGGCTATCTCCAAGGAGGTTAAGGCCCAGGCTTGTACCAAGGCGATCTTAGTCGGCCACAACGGCGCCTTTGACTTGAGCTTTATCAACGCGGTCGCCACGCGCCTAAACTACA
Organism: uncultured Anaerobiospirillum sp.; assembly: GCA_944392765.1. GTDB lineage: Bacteria > Pseudomonadota > Gammaproteobacteria > Enterobacterales > Succinivibrionaceae > Anaerobiospirillum. Next base: position 45,705 of record CALXXU010000010.1, on the reverse strand, counting down.
AGCGCAATCCATTTCACCCCTTCTCGGTGATCGACACCGCTTCCTTAGGTGCCTTGGTCTATGGTCAGACCGTATTGTCGCGGGCTTGCTTGGCGGCCGGACTGTCCTTTAACGAGGATCATGCGCACAGTGCCGTGTACGATACGAACAAAGAGTGTCAGCTCTTCTGCCGTATGTACAACCGCTTCACTAAGTACGCCGGTCTACCGGCCTAAGCGGTTTTATCCCCAATCAAAAGAAAAACGGGCTTGCGCCCGCCTTCCTCTCACGCCTGCATCACGCAGGCGTTAAATTTTCTTAAGCCTTGTTCTAGGCAATTCCCATTAGCAGCTAAGCAATCCCCATCAAATACTGCTCAGCATCAAGCGCAGCCTTACAACCGGCCCCGGCGGCTACAATCGCTTGGTGGTACCCGCGACTGGCGCAATCACCTGCGGCAAAGACGCCCTTAACCGAAGTGGCACTAGCTGGAGTGGTGCTTGGATCAATTACGATATAGCCTTGCTCGTCGAGCTCAATTTGACCCTTAAAGATATCGGTTGCTGGGCTATGGCCGATCGCGACAAAGAGGCCTTGCAGCGCCAGCTGATGACGCTCGCCCTTAGTTTCGAGCTCCACCCCGCTTAAGAGTTCATCGCCCAAATAGGAAACGACCTTAGTATTGAGCATCAGCTCAATCTTGCCTTCCTTGACCTTTTCGTTGACACGCTCGACCAAGATCTGTTCAGCTCTAAAGCCTTCGCGGCGGTGAATGAGGTAGACCTTGGAGCACAGATTAGATAAGAACAGCGCTTCGATAAAGGCCACCGAACCGCCACCTACTACGGCGACCGTCTTGTTTCTAAAGAACATACCGTCGCAGGTTGCGCAGGCCGAAACGCCCTTACCCTTGAACTTGTCCTCAAGATCGATCCCTAAGTAGCGGGCACGAGCGCCGGTAGCGATGATGACTGCACGCGTGGCGAGCACTTCACCAGAAGATAGAGTCAAGCGCTTCACCTCAGCGCTAAAGTCGACACTGGTTACGATGTCATAGACCAGCTTGACCTTCAAAGCTTTGACATGCTCGAGCATTTGATTCATGAGATCAAAGCCGCTCGGGTCACCCAAGGCACCCGGCCAATTGCCAACCTCAGGGGTAGTGGTGAGCTGACCGCCTTGGTCATACCCAGTTACCATAATTGGCTTTAAATCAGCGCGGGCGGCGTAAATGGCTGCCGTGCAGGCCGCAGGTCCCGAACCAATAATCACCACCTGGGATACATCAGAACTTACAGTCATCGAACACTCCTTCCCAAAACAATCACAGCCACAGCATACCTTAACTTCCAGTAAGGTTGACACTCAGTTGTAGCTTTGATTGAGAAAGGTCATATTTATGCGGTTTTATTGCTTGATTTGAGAGCCTAAACTAAGTGTCAACAGTACCACTTGAATTAAAGGCAAAAGACACTCGTCTTTAGCATTAAAACCTCATAAATATCGCATTTTTAGAAAATGAGTGTCAAAGTAGCAAGAAGTTAAGGGCATAAGGCAAAGTTTGCGCTCACGTGTCAGATTAAGCTATTGCGCTAGGCAACGCAACTTGATGCGCATTTATCTCACTTTGAGCCGGCCCATCTTACGTGGGCGCAAAAGCAAACAACCCGCTGACCGGTCAAAGCCAACGGGTTGTTGCAAGTGAGCTGAGCTCAAGCTTGAGGTTTAGACCTCAACTGGAGCGCTAACTTCAGCAGCAGGAGCGGCAGTGTCCTCAGCGGCGGCGGCTTCCTCTACGGCTGGGGCAGCTGGAGCCTCAGCTGGAGCGGCTTGAGGGGCTGGAGCAGCCTCTTCTACGGGAGCAGCCTCTTGCGCTGGTGCTGCTTGCTCAGCTGGAGCTGCCTCTTGCGCTACTGGTGCTGGAGCTGCAGCTGCATCATCCGCAGCAGCTGGAGCGGCCTGCTCTGGCGCAGGAGCTGGTGCTGGGCTGGGGGCTGGCTCAACAGCTGGAGCGGCCTCCTGTGGAGCTGGAGCTACTGGCTCTACTGCAGGTAATACTGGCTCTTCCACAGGAACGGCCTGAGGGGCTGGAGCGGCCTGAGGAGCTGGAGCGGCGTATGGAGCTGGCTGTAAGTCAGTCTGAATGAACTGCACAATGGCTTGGTGCAAGTCATAGCGGGCTTGACGCATCGCGTCACGAGCCTGAGTGAACTCTTTGGCCTTTTGGTTGGCAATGACCGTGTCACCGGATTGTACCGCCGCACGCATCTCTTGACGCTTAGCAAAAACGTCATCTTGGAGCTGAGCTAAGGTTTCAAACTCGGCCTTAAATTGCTCATAGATGAAGCTTGGATACTGGCCAAAACCGCGTGGGCCTTGGAAACGATAATCGCGATCGTAGCGATCGGATGGATCAAAGCCACGTGGGCAGTAGCCATTATTGTAGTGGTGACGTGGAGCCCAATCATGATCCCAACCGCCATGACGTGGGCCATAACGCCAGCCACGATCTGCGGCATCTTGGTAACCGTCACGATAGCCCTCACGATAGCCTTGGCGGGCGCACCACTCATTGTGATGCCAGCCGCGCTGGTCTTGCCAAGCGCCGCGCTGCCAGTTACCTTGATGGTAGCGTGGGCAATCTTGCTGATAGCCATAAGGGCAATCTGGGCCTTGACCCCACCAGTGATGCATACCAGCCTGGGCGGCGCCGACCAAACCAACACTAGCAACTACGGCAAGAGCAAGCTTAGTTAACTTCTTCATCCCTTTCTCAGCGCCTTTCCCCTGACGGTACTTTAAGCATGGAGCTAACACAAGATCTAAAGATCTCGCTACCAAGCCCTTGAGGGCAGCGCTGCCTCCTTTTTATCAATGATCGCTCAGCGCGATCGCAAACTCATAGAACAAGCCACGCTCTCATTATAGACAGAGAAAATTATGCTGAACTTAGCTCGTGGCCCCAATACAACAATTATGGGCCCACCATTAGCGTGATTTAGGGGCATGTGTCACAGATTAGCCAAAGTGACCGCTTTTTCCTGGAACCACCGAGCTTTTACCCCGGTTTAGACCTAGCATCAAATCTGAGGATCTAGACCTAATTTTACACCAGCACTTGGCCTTCACTGCCGGAAGCACAGATAAGCCCTTTATGCGCAATCCCACCACCCATTTAGGGACTTCTTTGGATACCAAAATCCCAGAAGTGTCATCTAGGGCACATTATTGCGCACTCATCAATGCTAGTATGAACAAGTTGGCTTGAATGTGGTTGTAGTAGCTAGGCCAAAGCTCATTGCAGCTCATCAATTTGCTCAAACGGGGATTTATGAGATATTTTATGTGCGCGGATACGCAATAAATTTTTTTTCATAAGATAAACATTCTTAACTTCCCATGATGCTGTTGGTATCCGTCCCAACAGAATTAAGCCATATTAGATTGATCGGTCGTTCTATGGCATCAATACCATAATTAACTCCCTTGCAATATCCACAGATTCGGGCAATGTGAAAGCAACAGTGCGCTCTGCTGGGTTCTGCAAACGGTTACGAGGTCATTTAGATGCCGGTAACATTGGACAAATTTATCTATCTAGACTATGATTAAAGAGTGATTGTTTTGGTGCCATACTTGGCTTAGATTTCAGATTTTTTATAGCCCAAAAAACAGCATCAACACTCAGGTTATGCTCTGAACAAGTCATTAACCTGCAATGGATTAGAACCAACGCAGTATCTGGTGAAACTTTCTTGAGCGAGAGAAAATAGGCACCGCCGCTGCATCTAGTTGGTATCCAACTGATTAGTTACGCTACAGCTTACCGGCACAGGCGTGACTGATGAGCCATTGATTTTGCTTGATGCCAAGAACGAAGCTTACTAGGGCCTAAAGCAGCTTGCTGTGCCCGCAGTAACCTTCTGGCAATACGCTCATTTCTTATCGCTCATTTCTTATGATGCAACTTGCTTTTGAGCTTCGGCAGCACTAACACCAAGGGCTTTCATCCTAGCAACAAGCGTTCTAGGTGAGAGTATAAGACTAATAAGGATTGAACTACGAATCAGACACAAAGATAAGGAAAGGATAGAGCACGGGTGTGTCCCCAGCATAGGCCATGGCTTGTGCTCAGGCAGTTGCCTTTGGGGCTCACCTTTAACGAGGGCTGCTCATTGTGATACTTGGTGACTTTTTGCTGCTGCTTGGCGCGAACATTTTTGCTTTAGGCTTCATAGTTTTCTATGTGATCAGCGCCCTTTTTGTCTGGTCAAAAGCCACCCGTCTTGCCGCCTCCGTTGCCTTAGGTGCCTTAACCGCATGCCACCAATTGCTGCTTGATTACGGCATGACCATCGGCAATGAGGTTCCAACCTTTGTTCTGACTATCACCACCTTCTTACAGCACCTGCTCTTGTTGCTCACGCCACTGGCGATCGTAATTGTCATCGCAATCGTCGGCTCAGCGGTGGGTTCTTGGCTTTTAAAACATATCACCCCACGCGGCAAAGACGCGTCGGGCATGCCCTTCTTAATCTTTTTCCCACGCACAACACGCCGCTACGAGAACAATCAATACCAGCGCGAACTCAAGGTTAAGCTTGGTCAATTAAAGCGCCAACATGCCCATGACATTATCGCGGCCTCCACTGCGCAATCCTTTGCTGACGCCAATCCAAGCTCGCGCCGGGCTGCGTTTGATGCGGCCTCGATGGCTGCGACCCGCGATGCTGGTGCCAAGGAACTCGATAACGTCCAAGCCGCGCTCGAGTACGCTCAAGCGCGCGCCAGCGAATTTGAAAAGGGCTGGAGCAAGACCGCTTACGACTGGAGCCAAGCCACGATCAATGCGCCAACCGACAAGATGGCGCAGACCAAAGCTAACCAAAAGCCGCTGAAACTCCTCACTGATGAAGAGCTCACCAGTGGTGGCAACTTTTCAGCTGCTCAAAGCGGTGCCGCCAGCGCCGTCAATCAAGCACGTAGCCCCGCCGAGCGCGCGGCCGACGTAGCCCGCTATGCCCATGCCGCAGCGCATGTGGCCCGCGCCCAAGGCCGTAACCCGGTACCCAACTTCAATGATCCCTTTGGCACCTCAGGCGCTAAGCTCACCGCCGCTCCGTCGCAAGATGGCATTCAATACTATGAACTGAGCCTGGGCAACCAACAATCTGAGCTTGATGAGCTGCCTGAAAACAATTTCGGTGGCTATGCAGTTAATCGCGACCGCAGCTTAGAGACCGAGTACGTCAGCTATAACGACGGTACCGGTAAGCCGCGCATGCACGTACGTAACGCCAATGCCGAGCATGAGTTAGCTAAGTCCTTGCACTTATGGCGTAATGCCCGTGCCACTAAGGCTGCCGCCGAGGCTGCTGCCGCACTTGAGGAAGCTGCAGGCCAAGAAGCCACCGGACGCCGTGCCGTCGCAGATGCTGCCGCCGATGCCGCCGCTGATGCCGTTGAGCTCACCGCACAGAATGCCGCCCGTGCCCGTAGTGTCGAGCAGCAATCCGAGCAGGTATTGCAAGATGCGGCCAATGATTTAGTCTCAGCGATCCGCCGTGAGCGCAACGACGCGATCCAAGAAGCAAAGACCGGTACTAAAGCTGAGAACAGCGACAGCAATGGCTTGTCGGTTACGGCTGCGGCACAGTCGGTGATCAACTTTGCCAAGGCCGCCGTCCATGCGGCCGAAGCTGCAGCCTATCAAAAGGCGCTCAATGTTCAAGCTAGCTCAGCTTTAACCGCTGCGCCGGTCGTAGTCACGCGTCCGCACGGTGAGGTGCTGGAATTAGATGAGCGTGTTATCTCCAATAAGCAGCTTAACTACGGTTTAGGTGTCCACACCGGCGCCGGTGCTAGCTCCAAAACCACCTTTACCGTTAATACTCCAGATCAGAGCTACGAGCGCTTCAATATCGATTGGGGCGGAATGAGCAGCAATGATAATGCAAGTCCTGATCAAGCGAGCGGAGATTCAGCTCCGGCTCATTTGGGTGGTTTTGCTCTGACTCGTGATGATGTCGATCAATACCGTGACAGCACCTTTACCAAGCTCTTTAGTAAGAATAAGAACACGCAGGAAACTGAAGCTTCGTGGCTGTGCAATGCGGTCAACTTTACTAAGGAGTTCTTTGGTGGCAGTAAGGCTGCCCAGCAGGCCCACGATGAAGCCTATGCCCGCAAGCAACGCCAGCTTGCCGTAACCTCGACGGTACGTACCTCACGCGCCTCAGAAAGCGCCAATGCCGAAGTAGCAGAGCAACGAGCCGCTTCCGATGCCGCCTACGCTGCTGAGCAAGCCGCCGAGCAGGCTGAACGTAAAGCCATCGACGCAGCGGTCTTAGAGGCCAAGGTTGCCACGATCCGCGCTGAGCGTAAGGTCATCGACGCCACGGCCCGTGAGGCGGTGCGCGTAGCGGTACATGCCGCTGCGATGGCCCAAGATCAAGCCGAGCACAATGAAGTTCGCGCCGCCGCCCGTGACGCTATTAATGCAGCAGTACGTGATGCGGCTGATCTCTATGATCCATCTGAATGGGGCGATGACAACAAGGTTGAAGCAACGGCGATCAGTATTGATGCCAACGCGGGCTTGGCTGGCTCTGACTTTGGCGGTGAAGAGCCCGATCCTGATAAGGAGCCAAAAGAACGTAAGCGCAACGAACAGCGCAACGCGAGCACCTTACATCACAGCGCGAGCACCTTACATCACAGCGCGAGCACCTTACATCGCAGCGCGAGCACCTTACATCGCAGCGCGAAAAGTGCCGCTTCTTATACCGAGTTGAGCCATGATGCCCCAAGCGATCCGCGCAGCGATGGTCCAAGCGGGTATATTGATGCGCAGGGCCACTCGGTACCAATCAGCGAACTGATTCATGGTGATAATGAGGGCAATGTCGCTTTAGGCTCGTATGAAGAGCAGCAGATGCATGCTGAAAGCGCGCTCAACATCAATGCCTCTGAGACTGAGATCAAGCCGCTTAATGACGCCAAGTCATTCTATGTTCATCAGATGCAGCGCATTCACACGCGCCTGATGATCCATATGCGCAGCTTCTTAAAGCATATGGTGCGCTACTTGGGCATCATTATGGCGGCCTTTATTTCACTCTATGCCGCGAACTGCACCATTAATGTCTTGACCACCCCTAAGCTCACCGAGGTCGTGGTACCACTGGATGTCCCAGTCGCATTTGACGGCATTAAGATCTTGCATATGAGCGATCTGCACATTTCGCCAATGACGCCGCGTTCGTGGATCACTGATTTGGTGCTCAAGATCACGATGGCTAAGCCCGATCTCATCATCATCACGGGCGATATCGCCGACGGCAAGTTTGAGCTGATGAAGGATAAGCTGCATCCGTTGATGATGCTCAATGCGCCGCTGGGTATCTACGTGGTACCAGGCTGCCATGAGTACGCCTATAGCTTCAATGAATACATGAGCTTCTATCGCAACAACGGCTTTACTGTGCTGCTCAATCAGCAATGGCACCTCAACTATATGGGCCACCTCTTTACTATCTTGGGCTTTGCTGACGAGCGTGCGATGAACTATGGTCTGCTCTTACCATCGCCGTACGACGTCCACCCATTCCCAGATAGCAGCTTCAACTTGCTCTTGACGCACCAGCCGCGCAATGTAGAGCGCTACCGTCAAATTGGCTCGAACGGCATCGACCTCATCTTGGCGGGCAACACCCATGGCGGTCAAGTAAGCTTCATTGGCGATATGGTCAAGCAGAGCAATGGCGGCTATTTACAAGGTCTCTATCAGTTAGGGCAAAATCAGCAGCTCTACGTCAATGGTGGCACCGGTAGTGAACCATCCTTGCCAATTCGCATTGGTACCGAGGCTGAAATCACGATGTTGACGGTGCACTCGCTCCAGCGCTCCTTTGCCGGAGCCCTCTCGCACAGCGCCCGTAAGACGCAGCAGCCTTCCACGATTGAAGAAGACCCGGTAGGAACCAATTCGGGCTTTACCCCCGACTACAGCATCTTCTTTAGCTTGCTCAAGCAGCCTGCGCCCAATTAACGCCTAGAGTGCCTCAGCACCACTCAAGGCCAACGAGGAAGTATCCCAAACCTCCTCCCCGCACAACAGTGCTGCAACTATAAAGGGCTAACGTGGGACCATCCCGCTAGCCCTTTTTGCTGTCCCACTCAAAACCAAGAGCGCGACGTACAGTACAGGCGCGATTACAGGCGCGATTACAGCGCTAACAGCGCGCGCATCCGCTCTGGGGTCATCAGCTCACGTACATAGGGGGCATAAGGCAAGGCGCTAGCTGCGACATAATCTAGGGCTAAAGCACGATCAAACAGCTTTGCCCAGCGCTCAGCACTAGGGCGATACGAGATATGCCACGGCTCGCAGCCTACATCATTTACCCCGAGCGTCCCCGCCTGCGCCTTTTGCAGCATGGCATCAGCATCGGCGCCATAGGGCTGATAAAAACCGTACTGGGCTAAGTTTTCGTGTAAGAACGCGCCAAATTCGTGGAAATAGGAGCCCGTGAGGTACTCGTGATAAGTCAGCTCCAGGCTTTGGCCCTGAGGCAAGGCGTTGGGCGCAAAAACGTCTAAGTCAGTACCCCAGTGATGCCGCGAAAAGCCCGGTAAGGCCGAAAAGCGCAAAATGGCATTGAGGCGCTCTACGGGATCTGACGGCAGCTGACTTAAGGGTTGCTCTAAGGCATCGAGCACCGGGCGCTTACCCTCAAATTTGGCGCTGACAATCGCCGCTTGCGCGCTAAAGCTGCGATAGGCTGAGCAGGCCTTAAGCTCAAAGCCCGCGCGTTGGGCGGCCGCTTGCAGCTTATTAAAAGCAGCATTGACCTCAGGAGCAATCAGCAAGACCCGGCCAAACGGCCCCTGCTCGAGCGGCACCAGGCTACTCTCATCAAGCCCCAGTAAGCGCGCCATTATCCCTGTTACTTCCATCTCTCCCCCGCAAAGAAAAAGGCTAAGGCCGCCCCTCCATAGAGGTTAAGCCTTAGCCTTCTCAATTAATATCGCTTAGCGTTAAGCCTTAGGATTGGTCTTAGGCTCATCTAAGTCCAAGCCCTCTAAGGCACCAGCATCGAGGCTGTCTAAGCCATCCAGGCCATCTAAGGCGCTAGGATCGTCGCTCATTGCCCCTAAGTCACTGAAGTCCCCTTCAGTGGCGCTGGTATCATCGCCCAAATCAAAGCCATCGGCGTCTAAGTCCCCAAAGGAACCTAAGTCACCATCGCCAGAATTGTCGAGATCACCTAAGGCATCAAAGTCAAAGTCCGCAGTGCCTAAGTCGCCCTCGTCTAAGGCATCAGCACCATCGACCACCGCAGTCTCAGGCTCAGCCGATAAACCATCGAGGTCAGCACCATTGCCCAAGGCATCAAGGTCGAAGTCGGCGGCACCTAAGTCACCGGACTCAGCGCCGAAGTCGCCCGACTCAGCGCCGAAATCACCCGACTCAGCACCGAAATCACCTGGCTCAGGCTCGGCCTCCGGCTCTGCCATCATCGATCCCATCAGCTCATCGCTTTGGGCAGCGGCGCTGTCATGGTCAAGACCTAAGTCAGCACCTAAGAGATCATCATCGCTTCCCGAGCCCGATACCATGTCACCGACAATGGCCTCAGCAGCTGCACCCGAGCTATCAGCTGATGGTGCGTGTGCTAAGGCTTCCTCAATGGAAGGCTCAGCGGCTACCGCCTCGGCCTCAGCTGGCTCAGCTACAACCGGCTCAGCTTCAGCTGGCTCAGCTACAACCGGCTCAGCCTCAGCTGGAGCTGGTTCCACGTCAGCTGGAGCTGCCTCCGGCTTAATGTGATGATCAGCCTCAAGATTGAGTGGCTCAGTATCAGCTGCGATATGCGAACCGGACTGACGGACTACTTCCTCTGGGATGTCCGCTGGGACATCATCGAGCATATCGGCTAGAGCATCGGCGCTGCCGATACGGCTTGAGAACAGCTCATCGTCGCTATCGCCGACCTCAAGGTCTGGCTCCGGCCAGTTAGCACTACCCGAATCTAAGTCCTTGTCGATCTCCGAGGCAAAATCTGCCCCTAAGTCCGCAGGCGATTCAGCCGGTACCTCAGCATCAAAAGCAGCCTCTGGTTCGGCACCTGCATCAAACGCTGGAGCTTCAGCCAAAGCATCCTCAGAGCCGACGTCAAAGGCAGAGGCTTGAGCATCATCTGCGGCCATGGCGTCAGATAATGGAGCCTCAGGCTCAGCTGCTGACGTCTCTAAGTCATCGAGGTCATGCGTGGTAAAGCCCGCTGCGCTCAAATCAGCGTCATCAGCTACCGGCTCTGCTGAAACCACCTCAGCATCGGTGACCGCAGCAGGTTCTAAGTCTGCGGCGCTGACGCCCGAGACGTGCGGCAGATCAAAGTCCTCGTCGCTTGGAACCGACCACATAGACGGCTCAAGCTCAGTTTCGCTGTCGGAGACATCTTCAACTTCGTCGGACTGCTCCGGCTCAATTGGAACAGCTGCCTCAGTTTCAGGAGCCACCTCAGCGTCTTCGACGTTGATGAATGGCTCTTCTACCTCGTGCGCATGCTCCGTCTCAAACGCGCTAGCTGGCTCAACCTCTACCCCTGCGGCGCTGGCATCAGGCACCTCAGTGCTGTCTGCATCTTCAGTAGCCTCAGGTTCTAAGCTTGCTTCAGCTGGTACGTCCTCGGCAAAGGCAGGCTCTAATTCAGCTCCTTCCTCTGGAATATCCAGATTATCCAGGGCTGACTCCAGATCGGCACTGTCTAAGTCATCCAAAGACGGAGCATTAGTTGGCTTAGCGTTCTCTTCTTCGCCCGGCAAGATCAGATCGGTATCAGCACTGTGCTGCGTGTACTTCTCATCCTTGTCGTAGCTCGAGAGGCCCTTTAAGTCTTCATCGGCCGAGATATCAGCATCGAGATCATTGGTGTGTGCCGACAAAGCATTCAAGATGTCATGGGTCGGCAGCTCAAGATCTGCATCTTCTGGTGCTGCTTCAGCTAAGTCAGCCTCAGCTAAATCAGCTTCCGCAGGTTCAGTCTCAGCAAATGCCTCATCACCCGTGTCCGATTCAGCTGCAGCCAAATCGGAATCGAGATCACCTAACTCACTTTCCGCTTCGGACCGAGCCATTTCCTCGGCACTTGGCATGATGAGATTGTTATCTTCATCAGTCGCGTCGTCATATGGGTTAGTGGTGTCATAGCTTGAGACCCCATCTAAGTCCTGCGCGGCTAATTCGCTATCAAGCTCATCACTCTGAAGATCGCTTAACAGATTATCGTCTGAGATATCAGAGCTCTCAGGCTCAACACTATCAGCGGCAAAGTCAACGTCATCGTCCTCTAAGGCTGGCGCCGCAGCACTCTGTGCATCCTGCTCGATGCTATCGAGCATAGCGTTGCTGGCATCAGCATCAAAGGCATCAGCGGTTGACTTCGAGCTTACCGTTTGGTCTTCAGGTACAGCGAGCGTATCCGGAGCGGACGCCATCTCTAAGTTGTGGTCAGCGTCGTACTCGTGGATACCCTTGAAGTCAGCTGTCTCATCGGCGGTCAGCTCATTTGCCTTACGATGCAAGTTGTTAGCGAAGTTAACAAAATCGTGATCTTCGCTATCATCAACCGGCTCATCAAAGTGATTGAAGCCCTGCTCCCAATCACCCTTAGCGCTATCGGACTTGCCAAAGAGCTCATCGTCTGAGACCGCAGCATCACTATCGGTGCCAAAGATGTCACCCTGCTGCTCAACGGCATCAGCCGTAGGCTCTTCGTTACCACCTAAATCAAAAGCCTTGAAATCCTGACCCTGCACTGAGTTATCCCCTGGGATAACGTTATCCTCATGGGACAGATCGACAAAATCTGGAGCAGTGTCATCAAGCTCGGCACCATGATCCCCGAAGGTCTCATCGGCGCTCATTAACGCATCCGAATCATGCTGCGCTGCAGCAGCTGGCTGCTCTTCCTTTAAGTCGGCATGCTCAAGCGAGGTACCTAAGACGTCAGCTAAGTCCTTAGCCTCTTGCGTAGCCGTCTGAGGCACCGCTTCACGGGCAATGTCTGCCGCTGAGTCCTCAGGTACATTGAAGGTATCCTGCAGCGACTCAAGTTCCGTAGCACCGCTCGTATCAGCTTGATCCTTATGCTCGGCACGTTGAGCCGAAGCCTGGGCTAAAGCCTGCGATAAGGACGATTCCTCATCCTCAGGCTGGGCGGCAGCCCCCAAGTTCTTAAGACCTGCATCTAACGAAGGCAGATCCTCTTGGGCGGCATCACCTACATTAAAGCCCGCAAACTCGGTATCAGCTAGATCTGGGGTGGTCTCAGGCTCAACTGCGTCGAGATCGCCACTCAAATCAGTAATGCCCGAGCCTAAAGCGCTTGGCTCAGCGCCAAAGGTATCAGCCCTCGCCTTGTCCGCGTCGCTTGGCTCAGCGCCAAAGGCATCAGCCATCGCCTTGTCCGCGTCGCTTGGCTCAGCGCCAAAGGCATCAGCCATCGCCTTGTCGGCATCGCTTGGCTCAGCGCCAAAGGCAGCGGCCATCGCCTTATCCGCGTCACTTGGCTCAGGCTCAGCACCAAAGGCAGCGGCCATCGCCTTGTCGGCATCGCTTGGCTCTGGCTCGGCGCCAAAGGCAGCCGCCATCGCCTTATCCGCGTCACTTGGCTCTGGCTCGGCGCCAAAGGCAGCAGCCATCGCCTTGTCGGCATCGCTCATCTCAGGTTCAGCACCGAAGGCAGCAGCTAAACTCTTTTCCTCATCGGACTGAGGCGCATCAGTGTGCTCTGCCTCTGCAGCTAAGCCCTCTGGTGGCAGGTATAAACCGTCATCAAGCTCAGGCTGAGCCTTGTGATCTAAGGTGGAGTTGACCTCTTCGGCAGCCTCGGCCACTTCAGGCGTAACTTCGCCGTCTTCAGTGAAGAAGCGATCATAGACTGAGTCTAAATTCTTGCCCTCAGGGGTCTCCGCTAAGATCTCATCTGGCTTCTTACCATCCACTAAGTTGTCAAAGACAGTGCTTAAGGCTGGCTCTTCTTGCTTAAGCTTGGCATCTGTTGGGATGCTCTCACCTGCTAAGGCTTGCTCCAAAGCAGGATCAAGTGGCAGTTCCTCAGCTGCTGCTGGTAACTCAGCATCAAGAGCGCTCAGATCCTGATGATCCTTGTGCTCCTTAGGGTGCTCCTTAGGTGCCTCTTCATCCTTCTTAGCCGCCTCATGAGCTAAAGCAGCGCTAGCGGCAGCAGCTAAACCGGCGCCCACCGCCGCAGGGATTGCGGCGCTAGCGTCAGCTGCTTGCTCATTTGACTCGTGCTGAGGCTTGTCCTCAACCGGGGCCTCCTGAGCTAATACATCACTGAAATCAGCTGCAGGAGCCTCTGGGGTGTGGTCATCAGTCTTAGCACTAGTCTCGTTGACCTCTGGAGCTAGTGCTTCAGTTTTTGGGAAGTTGCCGCTCCCGGCATTTTGCATCGACTGGGCAAACTGCTTGGCATCATCACCGGCTAAATCCATGTCGTCAAAGCCGCCGCTGCCAAAGTCCCCACCGGCATCGCCACCTAGGTCGCCGAAGTCGCCACCGTCACCGCCAAAGTCGCCCCCATCGCCGAAGCCACCTGAGTCATCGCCAAAACCACCAGCGTCACCGCCTAAGTCACCAAAGCCTCCGGCATCGCCGCCAAAGTCACCGCCTGCGGCCGCGTCGTCGCCAAAGCCTCCGGCATCGCCGCCGAAGCCACCGTCGTCAGCGGCGCCACCGAAGTCACCTCCGGCATCGCCAAAGCCGCCTGCGTCACCGCCTAAGTCACCAAAACCACCGGCATCACCGGACGGAGCGCTCAGATCGCCACTGGCGTCACCAAAGCCACCGGCGTCGCCGCCAAAGCCGTCATCAGCGCCACCAAAACCGGAGCTATCACCGGAAGCAGCAGCGTCACCAAAGCCGCCCGCGTCGCCGCCAAAGCCGTCATCAGCGCCACCAAAGCCAGCGTTATCACCGGAAGCAGCGGCGTCACCAAAGCCGTCATCAGCGCCACCGAAACCAGCGCTATCACCGGAAGCAGCGGCATCACCAAAGCCGCCCGCGTCGCCGCCTAAAGCACCACCGGCATCGGAACCGAAGTCGCCACCGGCATCATTGCCAAAGCCGCCATTGGCATCAGCGCCAAAGTCGCCACTAGCGTCAGCGCCGAAATCGCCCCCTGCATCATTGCTGAAGCCATCGTCATTAGCGCCAAAGGAACCGGCATCGCCTGAGGCAGCACCAAAATCACCGCCCGCGTCGGCGCCAAAGCCGTCATCGGCCGCACCAAAGCCACCGTTATCGGTGCCTGCTGCGCCTAAATCACCGCCACCAAAGCCGTCATCAGCGGCGCCAAAGGAGCCGGCATCACCGCCGAAACCACCTCCGGCATCTCCGCCAAAGTCGCCGCCAAAGTCACCACCGGCGCCGCCAAAATCGCCCCCGGCATCAGAGCCAAAGCCGCCTGCGTCACCGCCGAAATCAACATTGGAGGCACCAGCCTCTTGCTCACTTAAAGCTTGAGCCCAGCTATCGCCTGCAGCATTGGCGGCACTCTTCTCTAAGGAAGAGGCGCCAGCGCCACCAGCGGCGCTATCCCATGCCGCCTGGGCCTCGGCCTCAGGCGAAGCGGCTAAGGCTGCCCCGGCTAAAGCACCGCCAGCTGCGGCCGCAGCTAAGCTGGCTCCGGCTGGGCCTGGAGTCTTAGAAGCTGGAGCTACCGGAGCGGCTGGCTTGGAACTGGGAAAGCCTGGGATCTCAATATCGTCGTGGAAGGCTGGAGCCTTGCTGGTCGGAGCTGGTGCAGGAGTGCTTGGCGCATCGGCACCAAAGTCACCTAAACTGCCATCAAAACCGGAGTCAAAGCTGTCATCCATAGCTGGAGCCGGTTGTGGTGCAGGTTGCGGAGCTGGTTGTGGCTGTGCCGACTCTTGCTTTTGCTCCTTTTGCTCATTTGCCTTCTGCACTGTTTGATCATGCTCAGCGGCTAAATTGGCCTTGGCTAAGAGGCTGGAGATCTCCATATCCTCTTCGTCCATAAAGTCGCCGCTGTCATCGTCATAGGACGAAGCCATAGCACGCTCACGACGCATACGCGACTTGAAAATGAACAGACCAATCGAGAGCAAGAAAGCAATCGCACCGATAATCAGCAGAACCCACATAATTGGGCCTGACTGGAACGAGCTCGAGGTGCTGCTGGTAGCTGCACCTGTTAATGGATCGGCACCTAAGCGACGATCGAGCTCAGCCATGCTATCAGCGGTCTCAAGCTGAATCCCGCGAATTTGCTCAACTTGCTTGTTGATACGCGAGAGATTTGCTCGTAAATCGTTATTGGATTGTTGCAGCTCAGCAATCACCTGCTCGTAGTGGTTAATAAGATCTGCCACTTCTTCTTGAGCGGTGAGCGTAGCCGTTTCACGGGCTACCTGAGCCGAGCGCTGGATGTTATCGTCTAAGCGCTTGTAGATATCCTTTTGCGCAGTTTGAATATTGCGTTCAGTCTTGTCTAACAGTTGCTCAATTGCCTGTAAGTCCATGCTCGAGCGGGTAATCTCAGGCACGTACTCTTGAGTCTTGTTGGCGTTTTGCTCGGCTAACTGCGCATCAGTTAAGACATCCTTGGTGTAATCTTCATAAGCGCCATCTGGAGCGACCAAGACTGGGTTGGCGTCGCGCAGCATGGTTTCACGCGCGGTGAAGGTTGGGATGGTTGGAGCCACCTCGCCTGGAGCTGGAGGCGTAGCCTGATTTTGCGCTAAAGCCTGGGCATTGCCGCTAGCAGCTGGAGTACCCGTACCGCTCTGAGCCGCAGCCTGAGCAGAGGCATTGGCAGTAGCTGAAGCATTGGCTTGTGCGTTAGCGCCTTGGGCACCAGTTTGACCAGGCTGGTTCGCCGCAAGACGGGTTGGCAGTGGTGGTAAGTCCGTAATGCCACGGCTTAACAGATCAGAACCAGTTTGGGTCTGCTCTAAGGCCATAGCATCATGGCTTGGAATAGTTAAATTAGCGCCACGGCGGATCCGGTTAACATCGCTGTCTTCAAAGGCAGTGCGATTGTTACGATAGATCGAGGCAACCGCCTGGAACTCGTTCACATCGTTGAATGGGGCGCTGTAGCGGTGGGCAATCGACCAAATGGTCTCACGTGGCTGCACCGTATGAGTAGTAGCAGCCCCGGTAGGTGTGCTAGCACCTGGGGTCGCTGCTAAGGCCTGACCGGCAGCTGGAGTGGTCGTAGCTGGCGTAGCAGGAGTACGCGGCTGCGTCCCCTGAGCATTAGTTGCAGGAGCCGTAGCTGGAGCTTGAGTTTGGGCCGTAGCACGGTTAGCCGCAGGAGCAGTTCTGACCGGTTGCGCCGGACGCACCGGCTGAGCGGCACGTGGCGCCCTAGTTTCACCATCGGGGCCTGTAATGCTGATTGAAAACTCTTCTTCAGCATAAACATGGTTGGTCATAGCCACTGAGGTCAATGTAGCGGCCAGCACAACGGTCAAGAAATGCTTATACAAGCTCATAAAATTACCACCAATCTTCTTTTCAGGAAGAGGCCTGCCAAATAACTGACAAGCAAACCATGGACAAGCTATGCAATTAGTGTGCAAATGCCCTATTTATCAGGGCTGGCGCCACTTTTAGCTCTCCACAATCTGCCCTAAATCGCGTGTGGGTTGCGCTAATTTGCGCAGCTAGGCCCTAACCAGAGCGCAAGTACCAAAGTAAGCCCTCAAGACCCAGAAAAACGCAAAACTTAGCTATTTTAGCCCCAAGCTCAGTCCACTCCAAACAATCTGGCCTCCCTACGCTAAGTTAAAGCTAGATAAGACAAAGCCAAGCACGAGGCTTGGCTTGGCAGGAGCGCAGTTACGAAAGTAAAGCGCGAGTTACTTGAATGTAGCTATTTGTGGGGCTGGGCTCAGTGCTGCTATGTAGCACTGCTATGTAGCACTGCAATGTAACACTGCTACTTAGCGCTGCTACTTGCTCCAGTGCTTTTGTAATAAGAGCAAGAGATCGAGGGCGCCTTTGGCCTCACCATAGCGGGTATTGTCCATAACCGCCGTAAAGTCGTAGGTACCAGGGCCTACCTTGCGCAAACGCGATAAGAAGATCGCATCGCGCTCAAAATCAGCACAGGTCACAGGACTTACGATCAACTCGGCTGAAGTCTCTTCTTCCTCCAGTTCAGCTACGAGCTCCTTGAGACCATCCTCAAAAATGAGATCTGGATTGTTGCTTAAGGAATCGCGTACGTCCTCGAGCGACTCATCGGAGGTTAGTTCTACCTGTACCGAGAGGGTGTGCCCATAGAAGGTCGGAACCTGAATGCAAGTAAGGGAAATCGGACCGCTGTAGTCAGGTAAGAGCGCGCGCAGCTCTTCCATAATGGTACGCTCGTGGGCGCTTACGCCATCACTATCGACCGCTCCCACGCGGGTTAAGACGTTAAACGCGAGTTGAGCGGGGAAATCCACCACGTCCACGCCTTGGCCGTTTAACAGCATCGTGGTCTCACGGGCTAAAGTCTGAGTGCCGAGCTCACCGTGCTCCGAGGCGGCAATCAAGGCGGTGACGACGACCTTGCGCACCTCAAAATCATGGCACAGTTCATTTAACGGAGCAGCGATCTCTACCGAAGTGGCATGAGGCAGAGCTGCCACCTTGGTGCTTAACAAGTCATTAAGCTTAAACGGATTGATCGTGCTGGCAATGACCGTGGCTTGACCATTTTCGCCCTTGGCGCCCGAATACAGATGACTATCATCGATCACGATGCAGCCTGCGGCTGTCGCCACCGGAATCCAAGTCTCGCTTAAATCCTTGGTGGTCAGGAATAAGGCGACATCGGCCTTAGCAAAATCGAAATCGTTGACGAAGGTGATGAGATGGTTCTTGCCCTTGAGCGGCACCGCATCGTACTCAAGCGGGATGGGGCTCAATGGATAGAACTCATCAAGCTGAAGCTGCTCGTTATTATCGAGCATCTCTAACACCATCTTGCCGACAATCGTATCGTAACCGTAAATCGCTAACTTCAAATTAGATCCCTCTCAGGACAAAAAAAGAACCTTAGGCTGTTACCGCTTTTTTAGGCAGTCGCGCCATTATAGCCGCTTTGTCAAGAGCCCTGTTCAATCATAAGAGCTGCGCCCATATCATAAGACCTGCCCCCTTGCGAGGGCAGGTCTTAGCGCAATGAGTCTATGCTGACCAAATCAGAGCTTAGGCCTGCTGGCTCTTATTTGGAATTTGGTGGATTTCCGCGTTTGATTGATTGGTCGCCTCAACCGAACGGCTGATCGAGGCGGCCAACTTATCACCGGCGATATTAGCGGCGAAGCTATCACCAGAATTGGTACGAGCAGTATTCAGGTCACTGGCGTTTAACAGACTCTCGTCTAAGGTAAAGAACTCCAGCTCCTTGAGCAGCGATTGGATCAAGCTGTAGCAGTAGCTCGAAACATCAGCGGCATTACCCGAAACATCAACCGACTGCTGAGCCATTTCGGTAATACCCTGCATATTGGTCGAGATTTCAGCGGTAGCCGAGGTCTGCTGATTGGCCGCATCGGCAATCTGCACGATCTGGCCGTTAACATTGCTGACCGATTGCACGATCGAGTTTAAGGTATCCTCAAGCTCGCTGGCATGCTCAGCCATCTCTTCCATCTGAGCGACCGAATTGTGCATCGACTCAGTGGCAGCCTCCGAATCAGCCTTGACCGTGGCGACCATCGCCGAAATTTCCTTGGTCGACTGCGAGGTGCGTGAAGCCAGGGCACGTACTTCATCAGCGACCACCGCAAAACCACGACCGGCCTCACCGGCACGGGCTGCTTCAATCGCCGCATTTAAGGCTAAGAGGTTGGTTTGAGCGGCAATGTCATCGATAGTGGCGACAATCGAGCCAATGGCTTGGCTTTGCTCGGCTAACTTAATAACCTTCTCGGCATCCTCACGGGTGTAAACCGATTGCTCTTTGATGCGTGCCACCGTGGCGCGGACCTTATCCATACCTTGATAGGTCTCTTGGCGCGTGCTCTCCGAGCTCTCTTGGGCGGTTAAGCAGTTCTTAGCGATATCCGAGGTGGTCGAGACCAATTCGTCGGCCGCCGCTGCCACCGTTAAAGCGCGATTTTCGGCCGAAGCAGCACCATTGTTAATCGCAACCGAGGCCTGGTTTAATTCTTGGGATTCCTTCTCTAAGCGCTTGGAGACCGCAATAGTACGAGCCAAGATGCGGTTTAAGGTGGAAGCTATCGACATGAAGGAACGGTAAATATCACCAATCTCATCGCGGCTGATCTTACGAGGATCGATATCAAGCTTGAAGATACCTTGCTCCAGAAGCTTGGAGTAGCGCATGATGCGATTGGTGTTGCTTGAGATATAGACGTAGATCGAAGCGGCAATGATTAAGGCTGCGACAATGCCTACCACTGTGACCGCGATCGTGAAGTACATCTGGCCGGTGTTATCAAGCTTGGAAACCTCTTCGGCCACATGATTGGTGTACGAGGTAATCAGGGTGCCTAAGGCGAGGTAAGCATCGGAGTTTTGCGGCAATACCGTCGACTGATACTGGTAACGGGCACTGTTGTAATCACCTTCGGTCAAAGCCTGCTCAAACGAGGTGCCCAAGATCAATGCGCACAGCTTTTCCAGCTCATCTTTGGCAGCGCGGGCATATTGAGGCTCAATGTTTAAGTGGATTTGATTAAGCGAGCTACGTAAGGTCTGCACATCTTGTAAGCCCTCGCGTACCAGCTTAGGACTTGGGCGCACTTGAATCTGCTGGAGCCAGCGGTTGACCTTGTTGTAGTTATTAAATACCTGGTAGGTACTGGACATGTCGTCATGGATCATGCGATTGACTTCGCGTTCCATGGCATTGGTTGTCATCATCGAGTAGATTGCCATACCGGCTACTACGATCGTGAGCAAAATGACAAAACCAAATCCCGAGTACAGTTTGCCTCTAAGGCGCATATTAGCAAAAAGGCTCATGATCTAAACCTCTTTGACCCCCAAAGCGAATCTAGCCAAACCATGGAGCATTTAGCCTTAGCGCTTGCACAATGTGCCCGAGCACCGTCCATAAGATTGACCGTGAAAAGATTGACCAAGAAAGTCGATAACAGCAACAGTCTTACGACCAGTTAGTCCCAGCAAGCAGCAACCAGTCCGAAAATAGCTATCAACCGGCCTGTTGTGCTCCACCAAGAACTCGTTGAGGCTCCATAAGCAATAGATATGCCGTCAAACTATCGGGCAACACGCCCACTCCTACAGGCTTTTTCCGCCACTTATAGTTACATAGAAAAAGGGCGCCTGCGGCGCCCTTTTCTTGCTACGGTTTAATGGTCACTGCCCACGTTTTGTGGTCACAGCCCACATTCAGTGGTCACAATCCACGTTTAGTTGTCACAGCCCACATTTAATCGACCTCATGGCCATCTTTGTCGATACGCTTGAAATGCAGATCTTCTTGACTCAGGCTGCGATCATCGAGCTTGAAGAAATCGAGCTCATGCAACAGACCATTGATCAGATCACGGCAGTAATTGGCGACGCGATCGGCATTGCTGGCGACATCCACCGATTGCTGGGCCACCTCAGTGATGTTCTGCATATTCGAGGAAATCTCAGTGGTAGCATCGATTTGCTGCGTGGCCGAGGTCGAAATCTGAACCACCTGGGTGTTAACGTTATTGACCGACTCGCGTAAGGTCGATAAGGTTTTCTCCAGATCCGAGGCCTCATCGGCAACGGCGTTCATCTGCTCGATCGAGGCATTGATCGACGAGGTAGCGGCCTCCGAATCAGCCCGCACACTGGCGACCATACCAGAGATTTCCTTGGTCGACTGCGCCGTACGCGAGGCCAGCGCGCGTACTTCATCGGCGACCACGGCAAAGCCACGGCCGGCCTCACCGGCACGAGCGGCCTCAATTGCAGCATTTAAGGCTAAGAGGTTGGTTTGCGCGGCGATATCTTCAATCGTGGCGACAATCGAACCAATGCTTTGGCTTTGCTCAGCTAACTTGAAGACCTTAGCGGCATCCTCACGCGTAACCTCAGCTTGCTCCTTGATGCGCATAACCGTCGCCCGCACCTTCTCCATACCGGTGTTGGTATCGTTCTTGGCATCTTCCGAGGTAACCTGAGCGCTGCGGCAATTGTTGGCAATATTCGAGGTGGTCGATACCATTTCGTCAGCAGCAGACGCGATCGTTAAGGCGCGCGACTCGGTATCCTTCGAACCGGTAATAACAGCAGCACAGGCGCTATTGAGCGAATCAGCATTCTTATTTAAAGCTTGCGAAATAGCAATCGTGCGGGCTACAGCACGGTTTAAAGTTTTAGCGGTGGAGTGGAAGGCCAAGATAATCTGGCCAATTTCATCACGATGCACACTATTAGGGTCAATGGCTAAATTGAAATCGCCATGCTCTAACTTCACTGCATAATCGCGAATGCGTAAGGTGCTCGAGAGGATATAGGAGTAAAGTAAGAAGGAAATGACTAAGCCTAAGACCACGCTGGCGATCGTGCAGCCCAAGGTGGTGTAGATTTGGCCGGTCATATCCAGCTCCACTACCATCTTGTTGATGATCGCCTCTTGAGCGTAAATCATCTTAGACAAATTGGTATTGGCCGCTGAGGAGTGCGGCAGCACATCCTTTAAGAAGGTTTTATCAGCTTGCTCAAATTGACCGGCACGCAGCTGCGCGGCAAAGTCAGATTGGATTGTGGCAACTAAGCTATTAAGATTGCCGGTTAATTCGCTGCCTAAACCGCCGACATTAGGCAGGATGGCGACGACTTGAGCTAATTGCTCGGTTTGACGCAGACCTTCGGCCACCAATTCTGGGGTCGGTGCTACTTGCAACTTATGGAGCCAAGAGTGCACTGCGTTATAGGCTTGGTGGACCTGATAGAGCTTTTGCACATCGCCGTTGACCAAGGTGTAAATGTCTTTGCCGACCTTTTGCGCTTGCACCATCGAATAGATAGCAATGACACCAATGGTCAAAGCAAGCAAGATCACCAAACAAAATCCTGAGAGCAATTTGCCCTTAATGCTCATTGCTTTAAACATTACCTTCTCCTTATGGCCCTGGCTGTCAACCACCGCAGAGTTAGGGGTAAGCGCAGCAACTCCCTACTCCGCATTAATCAGTCAAGCTTTGCCGCTCAGATCCACTCACCTGAGACCACCTAAGCATTAGCGCATTATCAGCTGTGACGCAATTTCAGCTAGTTTTAGCGTTATAGCACCCTTGGAACCACAAAAACCCAAGCTTGCTCACACTGCCAAGCATCGAGTTATTTATCTTAGTCCCCAGGCGAATCACTGGCCCATCATTAAGCAAAAAACACGCGAAGATGTGATCAATCTTGAGTTTTGACCCGAGATCTGCCCAGATTTAACGCAAATTTAAAGATATGCACCAACCCAACCCAGGCTTGGCATCAAGTCCAGTCAGTACATGCAGCAACCGTTAAGCCGCATCTAGCCGCTCAGATTAGCAAGCTTCCCGACATCAAGGCAAGCGCCCGCCCCTCCTATTGAAAGCTGACGCCGCCTCGACCCAGGCAAAATTAGGTACACAAGCGCTAAATTTGGATACCTTGTCGAACCACGATAATTAACGCTCAGCCACCCAATTTGCAAAAATAAGTCCCAGCCCAATTTAGTCTTGAGCGATATCGATAAAGCCTTGGGCGTGGGAGTACTCAAGCAGCTCATCTGGGGTGAGTTTGATCGCAGAATTGGCGCTGCCACAGGCAGGATACACAAAGGAAAAGCGCTTGAGCGTGTCATCAAGGTACACGGTCACGCCCTCATTGATTGCAAAAGGGCAGACGCCACCGATAGCATGGCCAGTTAACTGCTCCACTTCCTCGCCCTTGAGCATCTTAGCCTTGCAATGGAAGTTGGCCTTAAACTTCTTATTATCCAGGCGCTTATCTCCGGCCATCACAATAAGCAGAGGACCATCAGGCCCCATAAAGCTTAAGGTCTTAGCAATTAATGCCGGTTCACAGTGCAGCGCTTGGGCTGCAAGCTCCACCGTCGCCGACGACACTGGAAGCTCTAACACATCACCTTCGCGGCCATATTGCGCCCAAAAAGCCTTGACCCGCTCGATCGACATACAACCTCCTTTCTTAGCATTAACCAAAAACTTGCTCATTGTGCTCCAGCGTCCCCCCAGCGGCAAGATCGCGCGTGGCAAAATTGGCACCAGATTGAACCCCAGACCACGGCAGGGTCGAGATTGAGCCCCAGTCCACGGCGAGCGCGGGCACCCAACCCAGTTAGAGCTGAGACTGAAAAACAAAAAAAAATGGCTTAACCCATGGTCGTTGGAGCCATGCGTTAAGCCATTTTAGGAGATTCTAATCTAGGACGCACCCGCCTTGGTTAGGCTCAGTGCGGCGCCTGCCTTAAGCGCGTGATGGCGCTCAGGGAGGTCAAGACCTCATGCGATTAAGCTTGATTGTTGTTAGTTGGGGCTGGGTCAGTATCGACACGCTGGAAGGTTAAATCTTCCTGGCGCAGCTGCGACTCATCAAGGCTGAAGAAGTCGAGCTCCTTTAACAGACCATCAATCAGATTCTTGCAGTAAGTGGCAACACGACCGGCGTTACCGGCGACGTCAACCGACTGCTGAGCCATCTCACTGATGCCCTGCATATTGTTAGAGATTTCAGAGGTAGCGTTGATCTGCTCTTCAGCGGCGGCCGCAATCTGCACAATCTGATCGTTGACCGCATTAACCGCATTGCGAATATTGGCCAGGGTATCCTCTAAAGCCGAAGCCTCATCGGCGACCGTATTCATTTGATCCACCGAAGCATTCATCGACGAGGTGGCAGCCTCAGAATCAGCCTGAACCTCGGCCACCATTGCCGAAATTTCCTTGGTCGAGTCAGCGGTACGCGAAGCAAGGGCGCGGACTTCATCGGCGACCACGGCAAAGCCACGGCCCGCCTCACCGGCGCGTGCGGCCTCAATCGCAGCATTTAAGGCTAACAGATTGGTTTGCGCGGCGATATCTTCAATCGTACCCACAATCGAGCCAATTGCCTGGCTTTGTTGAGCCAGCTTGATAACCTTGGCCGCATCTTCCTTAGTGTTGATAGCCTGTTCCTTAATGCGAGCGACGGTAGCACGTACCTTCTCGACACCGGCATTGGTCTCTTCCTTAGCAATCTCAGAGGTTTCCTGAGCGCCATGGCAGTTCTTAGCGATATCCGAGGTAGTCGAAACCATCTCATCGGAGGCGGCAGCTACGGTCAGCGAACGCTGCTCGGTATCCTTAGCACCGGTGATAACTGCACCCGAAGCCGTATTTAAGGTAGCGGCATTCTCATCTAAGGATTGAGCAATCGCAATCGTGCGGGCGACAGCACGGTTTAAGGTCTTGGCGGTCAGCGCAAAGTTTTGGAAAATCTGGCCAATTTCATCTTTGTGCGCCTTGTCTACCCGCAGATTAAGACGGAAGTCACCTTGCTCTAATAAGGTGGTGCACTTTCTGATTTGCAAGGTATTGTCCACGATGTAGTGATACATCATAAACGAGATGATAAGGCCCAAGATAATACCGACTACGGCTACCGATACGGTGGTCGTAATCTCGGTGGTCATATCAAGCTCATCGACCATACCCGTGATAATGCGCTCAAAGGCATAGATCAGCTCCGATAAGGCCTTATTGGACGACGAACTTGGCGTCAGGACTTCACTTAAGAAGACTTTATCCGCCTCTTCGTATTGACCATTCAAGAGCAGGGTCTTGAATTGGCCGTTCTCAATGACGTTGACGAGCTGGTTGAGGTTATTCTTGGCCGCGTTAACTAAACCGGTACGATCCTCAGGCAGTTGATTAATGATAGCCGCCAGCTCACGGTTGTACTCTAAACCTTGCTGCACTAGCTCAGGATTAGGGTTAACTTGCAGATCGTGCAACCACGAGTGGACATTGTTATAGGCTTGGTGTACCACAAAAACGGCGTGGACATCGCTTTTGAAAAAGGTTGCCACGTCATCGCCAACCCGCCAAGCTTTGACCATCGAGTAAACAGCCATGCTTGCCACAACAAACACGGCTAATAGGACAAAGCCAAAGCCCGACAGCATTTTGCCTTTGATGCTTAGGTGTTGAAACATAGAATCTCCTTTATGACGCCGACCACTGAGCTCAAGCAAAAAAGATTGCTCTCTGCACAGTAGGCAGTGTCGTTACGGGCTAGCTAGGCTAGCCCATCCTTTGTTCTGCGTGTTAGCGCACGCATCGCTTTTTTCCCAAGAAAAGCCACCACAGCATCCTTCCTTGAGAACCAGCTTAAGCGCGAAAGCATCAAGAGGGCGTAAGCAGATATGGGCCACAAAAGACATTCTTGTACCCGATTCATTTGCTTGCAGCACACGGTTGGTGTTGACGCAACAAGTACACACACAATCAGCTCCTAACCACCTCCAGGGCATTCATAGAAGCAATCCTTACTCAAAGCAAGCACCACTCATGCCCAAAACGGGAATTAGAAGCCAAAAATTTACTCAGATTTAACACAAAGCAAGGAGCAACGCCCACCCCATCAGGGTTGACCTACCCTAAATTATTTTAGGACACAGCCCATAGCCTGTAACTTCAGTGCCCGTTATTAGGAGCAAAGCCAAAAAATAATCACCACCCCAGCGCAATTTTTGTCATCTCATTGGCACCAGCTGGGTACCGTACCGGCGCACAGCACATACCGTGCAGGCGCACAGCCGTCAAACAGCAAGCGTGCGGGCACGCAGTGCACCGTGCGGGCGCACAGCAACCACCGAGCAGCCTGATTAGATGCGTACCATCCACGGCCACCGCGTCACTAGATAACCCAAATGAAGCGTGGAGCTATATCTCAATTAGCTTTTTTCCCAAATATGGCACTAAAACCATAATTTTAAGTGTCCATTGTAACGCACAAAAGCGCAAATTGATCACTAGGAATTGTAATAACTAGGCCCTAAACGCATAAACGCCTTAAATATCACATTTATGCGCAATACTTTTAAGTGTTACCCAACGGGATCTTGAGACTACCGAGCACCGGCTCATCTGGACTTGGGACGGCACGCCCTAACTTGCGGAAAATTGCGGTCACCACGCCAAATAGCTCAAACTCCGGGGTACCGTCGGGGCGGTAAGTGACATAGTGGCTGCCCGCGTTAAAGTCAGAGGCTTTATCCTCGTCATAGGTATTTTCCGCGTCAGAGACTTTTTCTTCGCCTGAGGCTTTTTGCTCATGAGTGCCGGGAAAAACGTAAGTGCGCAGCACAAATTTGCTCTGAGCTTTAACCAGCACCAACTGGCCACTCTCGGGGATGATGTCGCGACGCACCACCACATAGTCGCCTTTATTGATACCTAAGGCGCGATTGCCATGAGAGCCCATTTTGAAGACAAAGCTTGAGGGCAAATCAAGGCGCAAGACCTGGTTGAGATCCTGTCCCTTAATTGGGCCCACTCTCAGTTCAGCTTGGTCTTCATCGGGCAATTCGTAATAGCTTTGCATCGCACCTCACCTTAGCAAGTGCACCAATTTGCTCACCTTAATCACGACTTAGGGCATAAGCGCTCAGCGTGCTCCAAGCATCGTGCTATACTTGGGCCAATTGGGAAGGCTGGGCCCCGCCTAGCCACAGAAAATGCCCTTCACAGGAAAGCTTTGTATGCAACAATTTACCTATACCATTAAAGACCGTGACGGCGTCCATGCCCGTCCTGCTGGTGTCATCATCAAGGCTGCTAAGCAATACAAGAGCAAGATCACCATCGAGGCTCACGGCAAGAGCGCCGACTTAAAGGGCGGTATTTTCGCTCTGATGGGCTTAGGTATTCGTTGTGGCTGGGACGTCGTTGTCACCATTGAAGGTGAGGACGAGAACGTCGCAGCAGTTGAGCTGCAACAAGTCTTCGCTCAAACCATCTAAGCGATCATCTGAGCAAGCTCGATCAGGCCTGCCATCATTGGTGCTAAACCAAGGGTGGCGGGCCTGTTGCATTTTAGGCCCCAGCAATACACCGCTTCAGCCTGACTCGCCATAAACTCAGCCCTGTCACCTCTGGCTCAAACCTGCTGTATTCGCAGCGGCCGCTGCCGTAGTATCGCCACCCTACTCCCCTCTTTGGGCCAGCCTCTTTCCTAAGCGCTGGGCTTTAAGCTGCACCACACCGAGTAAGCCTTAGATGACGGCGCGTTCTTGCGGCAAAATCGCTATCAGCCGCTACCTCGCCTACCCCAGACCATCAACTGTGCGCCCTAACACTAAGCTTAAGTACGTGGGCGGTCCCACCATTTTGGCAGGCCGCAAAACTCGGTCACAGGTGATGGGCGCAAAATTTGCTTTGGTGAGCGCCCTCCTAACAACCTCCTAGGAGTGTGACTATGGCTGAGCACCATATCGTCGTCACCAATTTCACCCACCTGACCGAGGAACAACTCCTCTTCATTCTGCAGCGCCGCAATCATCCTGATATCCGCCGCTGGATGGCCCATCCTGAGCCTATTGCCGCTCCTGACCATCTGGCCTATTGCGCGGCGCTCAAAGATAAACCCGATACCCTCTATCTCTACGTGACCTATGACGGGCAACCTGCCTGCGTTATCACCTTGCACGCCACTGATGCCACTTGGCGTGAGCTCAAGGACACAGGCTGCTATGCCTTTGATCCGCCGCTGTGCTCAACCGCGATTATCATGAACCTGATTCGCTGGCACTTAGCGGTCACTCGTGGCACCAAGTTCATTCGCACTTTGATCAAGAACGCCAACGAAATGGGGCTCTTTGCCAATCGCTTTTATTACGGTGCCACCGAGGTGGCACGAGATGCTGATTACACCCACTTTGAGCTGACCTTCTCCGAGCCTCCTGAGTTCTACCAGGCAAAGATCAACGCGCAGCTTAGCAAGCTGCACGCGACCATGGATTTTGCGTTATAGGAGGCCTCATGCATCACATTGTTGCCACCAATTTCACGGAGCTGTCGCAGGACCAACTGCTCTTTATCTTGCAGCGGCGCAATCATCCCGAAGTGCGGCGCTGGATGGCCCATCCTGAGCCCATTGCCGTTCAGGACCATCTGGCCTATTGCGCCTCGCTCAAAGACAGACCAGAGACCCTACTGCTTTACGTGAGCTACGACGGCGCCCCCGCCTGCGTCTTAAGCTATCAGGCGCACGACGCCACCTGGCAGGAAATCGATGACAGTGGCTGCTATGGCTTTGATCCGGCGCCTTGCTCCACCGCGATTGTGTCGCAGCTGCTGCGCCTCAAACTAGCCGCCCTCAAGGGCATCAAGAAAGTTAAGATCAAGGTGCTAAGCAGCAACGAAATGGCGCTTTTTGCCTGCCAGTACTATCATGGTTACCAAATTTCGGGCTGCGATGAGAAATATACTCAACTCGAGCTGAGCTTGCCGGAGCCAGGAACGGTTTACCAAACTAAGCTTGAGGCCCAACTTGCTAAGCTGCACGCGACCTTAGAGCTCAAGCTCTGATAATCAGCGCCATGCTCTAAGTTTGCTCTAAGCAAACTTAGCAATAATGAATCTAGTGATGGAGTTTAAAAGTTTTTAACGTGCCTGCTCGCCTCGTGAAGCCTAATTGGATGGCTTGTATCTACGGATTGTCCGGCAAATCGCCCCATCAGCACGGCGTTAAATACTTTTAAACTGGCTCACTAGTCTAGTTTTGTTTGAGGTGACCATGTCTGATTTGTTCGATAAGTTAAAGCAAGGTGTCTCCGGCATTTCTAACAATCTGCCTCAAGGCAAGGCCGGTATGCTCGGCGCCGCTGGTGTCGGTGGCCTGTTAGGCGCGCTCTTTGGTGGCTCCAAGAGCGTTCAACGCACCGCCAAGAATGCCGCAGTCATCGGTGGCTCAGCGGCTTTAGCAGCTTTAGCCTACAAGATGTACCAGAACTGGTCGCAAGGCAAGCAAGCCTCTCAGGGTCAAGCTCCGCAAGGCTACGGCGCCCCTCAAGGCTACGGTGCACCTCAAGGTTACGGTGCAGGCCAAGGCTACGGCGCCCCACAGGGCTATGGTGCCGCCTCCGGTGGTTTTGGTGCCGCTTCAAGCGATAATCCATTTGCCGACTACAATGCCCAGCAAGCTCCGGCGATGCTCAGCAACGACACCGGTAAGCTGGTACTCAAGGCCATGGTGTTTGCCGCCCGTGCCGACGGTCACATCGACCCAAGCGAGCAAGAGGTGATCTTAAGCACCGCCAAGAACGTCACCAATGACCCTAACTTCAATCAGCTCATTCGTGACTACTTAAACGAGCCGCTCGATCCTAAGAGCTTGGCCGCCCAAGTTTCCTCACGCGAGCAGGCTCTCGACTTATACCGCTTGAGTGCAGCGGCCATTGTGGCTGACAACCAGGCCGAGCAAAACTACCTCAATGCCTTAGCCTCCGCTTTAGGTCTTGATGGCTCAACTAAGCTGCAACTTGACCAAGAGTCGGCCCAGCTGCGTTTGCAGTTAGCTCAGCAATAGCAATAGCGCAGCTGAGCGTACTCAGCTTAAGCGCGCTTGCCTTTGGCTCAAAAATGCCCCGCTTGCGGGGCATTTTTGTTGCTGCACTTGTCGGGCAAGTATTTGCTCAAAATGTGAGGCGGGCAACGGACTGAGCATTTTTTCCTCAAGGCCGCCCCTACTTCCTGCAGCGTTTTGGGCCTGATGTTGCTAGACTGAATCCCATCCCAATCCCTGCCTTTCCCTTCCCTCATGCGATAAATAGGCGCAAACGGGCCCAGCTCAATACTGTTGAGCTATGCAATCGTTTGCAAATAAGGCGCTGGCGGCCCACCTGGGCCTGCCCTACCATCCGCTTTTGCGCTACCTCAAAAAGGAAGGCATTAAGCTAGGAACCAATGCCGTAAGCGGCTATCAGCATAAGGACAGCGCCCCGCATTCGGCCCAGTAATCAGCCCCACGGGACGCGTTTTGGAGCCTGCCGTGGCGCCCGCGCCCCTGCACTTCAGGGCGCCCCTGCCTCTGTGCCTATAGCAGCGCCCGCACCTGTCAGGCGGCAGGTGCGGGCGCGTGCTATTTCTGCGGCGGGAACTCGCGCATAATGCGGTCGATTTCCGCAATGACGCGCTTATCAGAGATAGGTCCAATCACGCCTAAGTGCTGCGCATAGTAGGAGACCCGCAGCTCTTCGATCATCCACTTGACCTCATAGAGCTCTGACGGCACTAAGTCGTCGTGGTAGCTCTTTAAGGCCTTGTGGTACTCGTCTTGGCAGTACTCAATGGTGCGCAGATACATCTGATCGCGCACCACATCACGCTGCAAACGTTGCAGGCGCTCTAAGGCCGCTTGCAGATAGCGTGGCAGCTCCTTTAAGTGGGTCATACCGCACTCGCTGATAAAGCCCTTGTAGATCAGGCCATCTAATTGGTGCTGCATGTCCGCGTACGAGCGGGTCAGATCAAAGGAAATATTGCCCTTGAGCAGACGGCGTAACTCGTGCGCCTTCACCAGGCTTTGCTCAATGAGCTTGGCTACCCCTAAGGCTTCATCGTTGAGCTCACCGCGTACTACCTCACGCAGACGAGCAAAGCTCTCCTCATCCCACGGGATACCGCCATTGCGCTCCATAATATTGTTGATCGCGCACAGCATCAGGTCGTCAATCAACTCCTTGATCGATCCCAGCGGCTGATAGTACATCGAGAGCTTGGCGCGATTAGGCAGATGCGTCTCAAGATAGGCGGTCGGAGCCTTGAGGCTTAAGGCTAAGAGCTTGATCGCGCCTTGGCGCATCGCCTTGAGCTGACGCTGCGGGCTATCGTAGAGCTCCAAGGTCACACCATCGCCTCGGTCAGTTAAGGCCGGATAAGCGGTGATACTGAGACTGCCTTGCTTGGTCACCTGCTCGCGCTTAATCGCACCATAATGCCAAGCTTGGGCCGGAGGAGCCACAACGTGGGTCTTGACCACCTCGTGGAGGGCATCACGCGCCTGATTTTGCAAGCGTGCCGCGAGCAAGGTGAAGTCCTTGCCAAAGGCGAGCTCGCTGCCATTGACCGCTTCAATCGAGAAGTTCATGAAGAGATAAGGCTCAATCAAGGCCTTATCAAAGTCCTCAGGCTCGACCAAATCACCGCCCATGCGCGTCAGCTCCTTGGCCACGGCCACAAAGAGATTGCGCGATGGATAGCGCTTGCTATCAAAGCGGGCGCTCGCATTATCCTCAACGTTGATGAAATCGGTGATGCCCTTTAAGCTCTCAGCTAAGGCCTGAGCATACTCTGGAGCCGGAATTAAATTACGGCGCAGGCGCTTTGGTAGCGAGCGGATTAAGCTGGCAAAAAGCTCAGGGCGCAAGCCCTCAATCTGCCACAAGAAGTCCTCGGCCTTGACCTGGTTTAACACCGTAATTGGGATATGGACGGTCACGCCGTCGCGCTCGGTGCCCGGATCGAAGACGTAGCTTAACTTAAAGCGCATTGCCCCTTGATGCCAGAACTCAGGATAGAGCTGATCTTCAATTGCCATAAGATCGCTCTTGGCAATGAGCTCGTAGCTAAAATCAAGGAAGTGCGGATCTTCCTTTTCCTTTTGCTTCCACCAATTATTGAAGTCACGCAGATTGCAGATATGCTGCGGAATGCGCTCTTGGTAGAAGAGCTCCAAGGTGGTAGCATCGACCAAGAGGTCGCGGCGGCGCACCTTATCCTCTAAGTACTCCACATCGTCCACTAAGGACAAATTGTGCTGATAGAAGCGGTGCTTGCACTCGATATTGCCCCCGACCAAGCCGTCGCGGATCATGAGCTCATGGCACAGCTTCGGATCGATCTTTTGGTACTGAACCAAGCGGCGCTGCACAATCGGCAGACCATAGAGGGTACGGGTCTGGTAGGCCATGACCGCGCCCATCTTCTTGGACCAATGCGGCTCGTTGTAGCTGTCCTTGATCAAATGCTCAGAGGCCGGTGTCTCAGCGTAGCTTGGGTCAATCGCGGCCACGGTGCGCGCAAACAGGCGGCTCGTTTCACTGAGCTCACTGGCGCACAGCCACTTCGGCGGCTTCTTAGCAAGGCCTGAACCTGGGAAGATCAAGAACTTGCTGCCACGAGCGCCGATGTATTGATTACCATTAGGCTCAATCATACCTAAGTGGCTCAACAGGCCTGAGACAATGGCACGGTGAATCGACTCGTAATCGGCGGCTTGCTCATTGAGCTTTAAGCCCATACTAATCGCGCTCAAACGCAGCTGACGGTAGACGTCAAGCCACTCACGCACCCGCAAGAAGGAGATAAACTCATTCTTTAAACGGCGGCGTAACGCTGAATTAGAGTTGGAGCCTTGCAGCTCTTTGATGTAATCGTAGAGCTTTAAGATCGCCAGGAAATCCGACTTGTCATCATTGAAGCGACGGTGCATATTGGTCGCCGCCTCTTTTTTATCAAGCGGGTACTCGCGCGGATCCATCACCGCCAGATTCGAGACGATCACCAAGATCTCGCTTAAGCAATGGAAGCGCTCAGCCTCGACAATCATGCGGCCTAAGCGTGGATCGCAGGGCAGACGCGCTAACATGCGGCCGATCTCGGTCAAAGGACCGGAGGCTTGATTGCCCTTTAAGGTGATCGCACCTAACTCATCTAACAGGCGCAGACCATCGCTGACCTGACGCTCCTGCGGGGCATCAATAAAGGGGAAGTGCTCGATATCGCCCAGGCGCAGCGAGGCCATTTGCAAGAGCACCGAAGCTAAGTTGGTGCGCAAAATCTCTGGATCGGTAAACTCCGGGCGCTGCTCAAAATCTTCCTTCGAGTACAGGCGCACGCAGATACCATCGCTGACACGACCGCAGCGGCCCTTACGCTGATTGGCCGAGGCCTGGGAAATCGGCTCAATTGGCAAGCGCTGAATCTTGGTGCGCGCCGAGTAGCGCGAGATACGTGCCAGACCCGGATCGATCACATAGCGAATGCCCGGCACCGTCAGCGAGGTTTCCGCGACGTTGGTCGCCAGCACGATGCGCACGCCAGTGTGCGCAGTGAAGATCTTATTTTGCTCTGTGGTAGCTAAACGCGCATAGAGCGGCACAATCTCGGTGTCGCGCAAACCGGCCTTATGCAGGTATTGCGAGATCTCCAAGATGTCACGTTCGCCGGGCAAGAAGACCAAGGTATCACCGCGTCCACGCGCTTGCAGGTACTTAAAGGCCTGCAAGATGCCTTGGCGCAAGTCCAGGGTATCGGCTAGGTCACGGTCATCATCGACCGCCACCTGCTTCGGGGCCGCGCTTTTAACCGGGGCTGTGCTCTTAATCGGGGCTGTGCTCTTAATCGGGGCTGTGCGCTTAACCGGGCTCTTCGCTGCGCCACCTTGGGCCGCCACACTAGCTTGGGCGGCGGCGCGCAGCGCGGCCATCGAGCCGCCTGCTTCGGCGTATTGGTAATCACGCCACTCCCCAGGCCCCGTCCCTAAGGCCTCATCAGGACCGGAGCTTGGCTCAGGGGCCTGCTGATCGTGCTGCTCATAGTGGCCACTGCCATCATGGCTTTGCACGTAGACGCCCTTGCCATCTTCCATCAGCGGCATATAGACCACTTCAACCGGGTAGGTACGGCCTGACACCTCGATAATTGGGGCGTTATTGAAATGCTCGGAGAAGCGCTCGACATCGATGGTAGCAGAGGTAATGATGAGCTTGAGCTCGGGGCGCTTTTGTAAGAGGTTTTTGAGGTAGCCCAAGAGGAAATCGATGTTTAAGCTGCGCTCGTGCGCCTCATCGATAATGATGACGTCATAGGAGAGCAGCAAGCGATCGGAGGCTAACTCCGAAAGCAAGATACCGTCGGTCATGAGCTTGATATAAGCGTCATCCGAGCTGATATCAGTAAAGCGCACCTTATAGGATACGGCTTGGCCTAGCGGCGTGCCCATTTCCTCGGCAATACGGGTGGCCACAGCGCGTGCGGCGATACGACGCGGCTGGGTGTGACCGATTAAGCCCTTGCGGCCAAAGCCGGCCTCTAGGCACATCTTAGGAATCTGGGTGGTCTTACCTGAGCCCGTTTCACCGGCGATAATCACCACCTGATGCTCACGCAAGGCCTTGACGATTTCCTCGCGGCGCTGGCTTACCGGCAGGGATTCAGGATAGGTAAGTCGCGGCAGCTTCGTCTCACGCTCAGCAAGCCACTGCTGCTCTTGCGTGACATATGCCGCCAGCTCTTGTTTGGCCGTACCAATCGCCTCAGCTTGCAGCGCCTGTGGTAACAAATCCTGCACCGAGCGCTTAGTCTCACCCTCAGGCTGAGCTAAATACAGGCGCCCTACTTCAGCTTGGATTAATTCATCCAAGCTAGCTAAGCGGCGATACATTTCGCGGCGGGCCTGGTACTTAACCTCATCTTGCGCTGCGCGTACCAGCTTTAAGCTCTCAAGATCGAAGTACTTGCCTTGCAGGCGCGGCGCAGCCTTGCCCGGCTTACCTGATGCCTTACCCTGAGCGCCATTAGCCTGGGGCCGGCGCTTATCTTGCGCTCCACGCTGGGCATTACGCTCTTGCCCTGGCTGAGACGCACGCTGGAGCTGAGCACCCGCTGCTCGCTCGTGCGGGGCTTGTCCCTGCTTATTAGCAGCAGCTTGGGCGCGGGCCTTGGCTTTAGCCTTGTCCTTAGCTTGAGCGACGTCCTTGTCGTGATGGGTATTGAGCTCATTGGCCTTGCGCTGGAGGCGGCCTAAGGCCTTATTTAAGCGCTTGCTCTCAGCCTCGTCCTTCGCCCGGCCCGTCAAATTGGCCTCTGAGCGCTTGTCCTGGAATTTACCCTGGGACTTGCCCTGAAACTTGCCCCGTCCGGCGCCACGCTCTTCGCCGCGCAGCTCGCGCCGTGGCTCACGGCGTGGCTCACGTGGAGCCTCCGGTGCCCGCGCTGTAACCTTAGGGCGAGCCCGCTCTGGAACCGAGGTAACTTGGGAGGTTTGAGCTGCTTGCGCCTCTTGGGCCAGGGCAGCCTGAGCCTCTTGAGCCTTGCGCTTGATCGGATTTAAATGCTCGCTGCCTGCCTTAACCTCAATGGCATCGGCCTTGGCTTGGGCTTCTTGGGCCTCTTGGTGCCGGAGTTTAGACTTAAACTCTTTTAGGTCAGCAAAGGAAGAAAAGGACTGGTCAGCCATAACAACAATTCTCACTCAAAGAAAACGGGCCCATTATACGCCACAACGCCTCAAAGCTAAGCCTAGGGGGCTCAGCCTTGAGGCGTTGGGTGAACTTGGCACGGCAATGCGCGCGGCGCAGCGCGCCGCTGGGCACTGAGCGCAACGTGCCGCAGGCAGTCTGTGCCGCAGGCAGTCTGTGCCGCAGGCAGTACGCGCCGTTTAGCGGTGGGCGCTGCCTTGCATGCGCGACACCATATGCGAATCGAGCATATTGGTGAGGCTTGAGTCGGCCGTGAGCTCGGCGTCGGCGAAGGTGTCCATGCGCAGGATCTTGATCGAATGCGCGGCACACAGGCTCTCTAAGCCGGCCTCATTGGAGTAGCGGCGTGGGATACCATCTGCCTCACTGCTATCGATAATGGCGTGCCAATAGCGGCTGTGGAAGATACTTGGCAACCTGAACATCAAGTCGTGCTCTTCGTTGTTGATCATCACGACCCAACGCTCGCCCCTGAAGTTGCGATCACCGATGTACAGGCATAGGTGATTGATATTCGGATTGTTCCAATCGCTGTCCTTAAACAGCGTGCCATCGCTCTTACGCCACTTGGCGATGTAATCGTCCTCGAACTTGTAGAAGTAGTCGTCAAAGAGGTTGATCTCTCTCAGCACGCGGCTAGAGCGCACCAGCTTGTTGATATTGACAATGAACTCTAAGAAGTAGCGCTGCTCCTGGGAGATATTCCAGTGGTAATAGTTGAGGTCATTGTCTTGGCAGTAGCTGTTGTTATTGCCCAGCTGAGTACGCGAGAGCTCATCGCCGCCTAAAATATGCGGAATACCTTGGGCAATCAAGGTCGTGGCAATGAGATTGCGCTTTAACTGCCAGCGTTTCTTAATCACCTCAGGATCGCGCGTTTGGCCTTCAAAACCACAATTGGTCGAGAAATTCTCGGTGGTGCCGTCGTTATTGTGGTCGAGGTTGAGCTCGTTGTGCTTGGAGTCGTACGAGACCAAGTCCTCTAAGGTAAAGCCGTCATGGTAGGTGATATAGTTGACCGACGCGTTGATCGAACGCTCACCCTTTAAGAAGACGTCACGGCTGCCCAAAAGACGCGTGGCCACATCACCTAAGCGCCCGCGCTCGCCGCGCCAGAATCTGCGGATACCATCGCGGAACTTATCATTTTGCTCCGACCAGCCGCGCGGGTATTTACCCAATTGATAGCCGTTAAAGCCCGGATCCCACGGCTCTGCCACCATCAGGGCTTGGCAGGTCAATTCGTTGGCAAAGCAGGCCTTAAAGAAGCCGCTGTTCGGGTCGAATTGATAGTACTGATTTGGACCATGGCTCTCACGGCAAATCGTGGTGGCCAGGTCAAAGCGGAAGCCGTCGACTTGCATCTCACCTAACCAGTACTTGAGGCTGTCCATGATAAGACGGGTCGAAATGATGTGATCGGCGTTAAAGGAGTTACCGCAGCCCGTGACATTGATATTACGCGTGTAATCAGGCTGACCGTTGGCTCCGCGCTCATAGGCGTAGTACGACTGGGCGTCTAGGCCGCGATAGCACACAATCGGACCGTCGCCGTCGCCTTCGGCGGTGTGGTTATAGACCACGTCCAAAATCACCGCAATGCCGTTTTGGTGCAAGGTCTTCACCATCGTTTTAAATTCAATTAAGACCTTGGCCGGTTCCACGGCATAGGCAGGGTTAGGCGCCATAAAGCACACTGGGTTATAGCCCCAGTAATTGCGCAGGCCCTTGCGTACCAAGAACGGCTCGCTCATCGAAGCTGCGATCGGCATCAGCTGCAAGGTGGTGATACCCAGATGCTTTAAATGCGCGATAACGCTGGGGTGGCACATACCCAAATAAGTGCCGCGCTGTTCGACCGGCACCTCTTCTTTAAGCCGCGTCATACCACGCACATGCGCCTCGTAAATGATGACGTCAGCGCGATCGCGGAACACCTTAGGCACGCCTTCCCAATTGAACTCCTCGCCCTCAGGAGCAATGATCGCCTTTGGGATAAAGGCTTCATTTAAGTGATTGTAAAGCTCATCATCATAGATGAAAGGCTTATTTAAGACCTTTGCGTACGGGTCAACCAAGAAGCGCCCGGCTTTAAAGTACAGGCCTCGGCTGGGGTCATACTCACCTAATGCCTCTAGGGCATAGCAGTCACCGGCGCGCACGCCCTTGATAAAGCCAAACCAAATGCCGCCCTTTTTGCGTCCTAAGGCAAAGGAGCCGAGCTTAATCTCATTTTTGGTATAGAGATGCACGATGAGGTCACTGGCATTAGGAGCCCAGACGCTAAAGAAACAGCCATCTGGAAATAAGACAGCTCCCAGCCCCACATTGCGGGGACGATCTTCTACGACTAATTCGAGCATAGTGTCTCCTTACCAGCGCCAGTATGCGCTGCCATGTTGTACCAGTGATGGTGCGCAAGCTGATTGCGTGCAATCACTTTGATTGCGCGCAAGCAGCTTAATTTGGCGCGCCTAAAGCTCCCACCATTTGCTAATGCCTTTACCCCTAGAGCCAACCACCTCAAGACGCCGCATAACCTATCTCCCCAAAAAATGAGCGACATTTAGCCACTACGGGTAAAGACACTAAGGGCCCGCCTCGGTTGGTTGCACCACACCAAGTCGAGCCCTTAAAGTAAATCTCACTGAGCAGTGTCGGCTAGCTTGCCCCACATGCTGTGAGCTGACCTAGCACGCAGCTTAGTCGCCGACGCGCTTAATGTAGATAGTAGCGAGAGGTGGCAGGTCGAGCACAATGCTGTGGTACATGTTCTGCCACGAGATATTGGAAGCAACTAACTTCTCAGGACCAGTTGCATAACCCGAGCCCCAATACTTCTTGTCGTCGGTGTTGATCATGATCTGGTAGGTACCAGGACGTGGTACACCTAAACGATAAGCAACGTATGGCACTGGAGTGAAGTTCGAGACCATGATGAACTCATCAGTGATCTCACCACCCTCACCATTTAAGGTACGCAGCATAGCGAAGATCGAGTGCTCAGCGTCGGAAACGTCGAGCCAGCGGAAGCACTCTGGGTTGTAATCGTTCGCCCACATTACGGCGTTGTCCTTGTAGAACTTGTTTAAGTCCTTAACTAAGGCCTGAACACCCTTGTGCTTGTCGTACTGTAATAACCACCAGTCGATACCGGCATCGTGGTTCCACTCATTGCCCTGAGCGATCTCAGTACCCATGAAGTTCAAGATCTTGCCTGGGTGGCCATATTGATAGCCTAAGAAGGCACGTAAGTTAGCGCACTGCTGCCACTCGTCACCTGGCATCTTGTAGAGCATCGAGTGCTTGCCGTGCGTTACCTCGTCGTGCGAAATCGAGAGGATGAAGTTCTCGTTGTAGGCGTAGATCATACTGAACGACATCTCGCCATGGTGGTACTTTCTGAAGTAAGGATCTTGCTTCATGTACTCAAGCGAGTCGTGCATCCAGCCCATATTCCACTTAAAGCCGAAGCCTAAGCCACCGGTGTAAGTTGGGCGCGAAACGCCAGTGAAGGCGGTCGACTCTTCGGCGATCGTCATGGCGTGAGGGAACTTACGATAAACGGTCTCGTTGAACCACTTGAGGAACGAAACTGCCTCGTAGTTGATGTTGCCGCCGTTGACGTTTGGAATCCACTCACCTTCCTTACGCGAGTAATCCCAATAGAGCATCGAAGCAACCGCATCCACACGCAGACCATCAACGTGGTAGTAGTCAAGCCAAATTAAGGCCGAAGCTACTAAGAAGTTGCGGACGGTGTCACGACCAAAGTCGTAAATGAGGGAGTTCCAATCAGGGTGCCAGCCACGACGTGGGTCTTCGTACTCATAAACTGGAGTACCGTCAAAGCGAGCTAAGCCGTGGGCGTCGGTTGGGAAGTGGGCTGGAACCCAGTCCAAGATCACGCCGATACCGTTTTGGTGGCAGGTATCAACAAAGTACTTGAAGTCGTCAATGCCGCCAAAGCGCGAGGTTGGAGCAAACAGGCCGGTTGGCTGATAACCCCAAGAGCCCGAGAATGGGTACTCCATTACAGGTAACAGCTCGAGGTGGGTATATCCCATCTCCTTGCAGTAATCAACTAATTCGTGAGCTAACTCGCGATAGTTGAGGCTCGAGCCATCCTGCTTGCGCTTCCACGAAGCTAAGTGGACTTCGTAGATCGACATTGGCTGAGTCAGCTTGTCATTCTGCTGGGACTTTTGCCACTCCTCATCGTGCCAAGTGTAGGAACGTTGATCGGAAATGATCGAGGCAAAAGAAGGATACTGCTCATGGAAGAAGCCGACTGGGTCTGACTTGTGCGGCAGGCGGTTACCATTGTTATCCTTGATTTCAAACTTATAGCGCTGGCCTACGCCTAAGCCTGGGACGAATAAGACCCAGTGACCTAAGAGCGAACGGGCCATAGGGTGACGGCGGCCATCCCAGAAGTTGAAGTCACCGATTAAGCTGACGCAAGTAGCCGAAGGGGCGTAAACGGCAAACTTAGTACCAGTAACCTTAACGCCATCGATCTCGACCTCAATTAACTGAGCACCTAAGGTCTTGTAGAGGTTCTCAGGGGTCTCGTACATGGTGTTAAGGCCGTAGAAAGCCTCTTCACGGAACTGATAAGGGTCAATGACCTCAACGGTCGAGTCGTTGTACTTGACCTCGAACAGATAGTGGAAGCGCTCGTTTTGGTTCTCTAAGACCTTCTCGAACAGACCATCTGGGTTGGTCATATCCAGGGTGCAGATTTCCTTCTTACCCTTTAAGGTCAGAGCGCGTACCTCCTTGGCACCTGGCAGCCAAGCACGCAAGATTAAACCATTGCCATTAGGGTTAGGTTGCAGACCTAATACCTCAAAAGGCTTGGTTAAACGTGCACTGTT
Organism: uncultured Anaerobiospirillum sp.; assembly: GCA_944392765.1. Taxonomy (GTDB): domain Bacteria; phylum Pseudomonadota; class Gammaproteobacteria; order Enterobacterales; family Succinivibrionaceae; genus Anaerobiospirillum. Next base: position 5,582 of record CALXXU010000010.1, on the reverse strand, counting down.
AAGTTCATCAATAAGCATTGTTTGGCTCCTACATGTTTGACAGCAAAGTGCACTCTCAGGCAAGCCACTCACACCAAGTAATCAACAGCTTTCGCTGCTGCGAGTGGTTGACACAAAGACCCCACACTTACTGCAACTTAGGGTTAGACCAAAACTAACCCCAAGCCCGTGCGCCTACACTTGGCAAGCGCGCCCGCCCCAAAACAGCTACCTGCTAGAACATAACCAATAAGCAACGCTCTAGTTAAGTTGGCTTGGGGCGGAGGCGCTGGGTGCAGCCACAGTAACCCACAAGCTAAGTCCACCCACTAAAGCAAGTTTGCGTTCAGCGGTTGCGGACCTTAGGAAAATGAAATAAAAAAAAAATAAACCTGCAGCAAGATGGTCGAGGCTTACTCAACCGACCTTACTCGTAGTTTCAAGTTTAATACAGCGCCCGCGCGGTGTAGCCCCCAAGACCGTGAGAACGTGGGCAAAGTCTCATAATAGAGCAAGGATTGCCCCCTAAGCATCGATCTTTTTTGCGCCACATGCTCCCCATCAGCGCCCAAAGTACGTCCCCACTAGCATGCAACAACAGCGCCGCATTACTAGATAGCAATCACGATCAAAGCGATCGCGCCCCAAAATCAGGCAGTGCGCCCCGCTAACAGTTGAGCCCCCTACGAAAACGCCCCAAGACCTTAACCCGATCTCGGGGCGTTTAATTAAAGGGGTGAGCCCTGACTTAGTTTAAGCCAAGGCAGCCTTGGGATCCTTGGAAGCCTCAGCCCGGCCTTGAGTCATAGCCGTGGTAACTTCCTTAACGAGCAGCTGCTTGTCCAAGTCCTCGACATTGACCGTGAGCTTACGGCGCCAGTTTGGATACTCGCGGAAGGTGCCTGGGACATTGACCGGCTTTAACACCCCGATCCAGTCCTCAATCTGCGAGGCAAATAAGGCGCACGAACCACGGCACATGTGACTCTCTAAGCCTACGACCAACTCATCGGTCATCTCAGGGATATCGGCGACGCGGCGCGGTACTTCCTCGCCCACCGAGCCTAAACCATGCAAGCTATCTAAGATACGCTGCTTGGCTTCATCTCGCTCGACGCTCATGCGCGCTACGTCTTGCTCGTTGTAGATCCCCAGCTCTTGACCTAAGGTTAGGTCATAATGCGACCACCAGCCCTTTAAGGTTGGCATATCGTGGGTGGTTAAAGCCGACAAGGCCTGCGGATCGTAGTCCTGTGGTGCGATATAACCGCCGTCAAAGGCACGTTCACCAAAGAAGAGCTTGTAGGAGTACGCACCAATTTCCTTTAAGGCCACGCGCAGCTCCAATGGAATGGTGCCCAAGTCCTCAGTGATGATAAGGCACTTATGGCGCTGCGACTCTAAGGCTAGGATGCCGAGCCAATCGTGCATATGGTTATAGACATAGGCACCGTCGATCGCCTTACGCTTTGGTGGCACCCACCAGAAGCGATAGAGACCGGCGGCGTGGTCGATACGCAAGGCACCGCAGCTTTGCATATTGGAGCGATAGAGCTCAATGAGCTGAGCATAGCGGCTGCGCCGCAGCGCATGCGGCTCCATTGGCGCTAAGCCCCAAGCCTGACCTAATGGGCCTAAGGTATCAGGTGGAGCACCAACCTCGGCTTGACCGCGATAAATGTTGTCACTATCAGACCAGACATCGCAGCTACCCTCACTGACGCCCACGGCCAAATCACGATAAGTGCCTAAGATCATGCCGCGCTTTTGGGCTGAGGCATAGGCATCTTCCAGCTGCTCTTGGGCCACGAATTGGAGGTAGCAATAGAACATGACCGTCTTGTAGTTGGTCTTGCGCCATTGCTCCAAGAATGGGCTATTGCAATCTTGGTATTCCTTCGGGAACTTCACCCAGCCCCAAGCATTGACGCCCTTAGCGTAGAGTTCACGCTGCAAGGCATCGTAGGTGGCCATATTGATGAGCGACTGACCGCCATTCTTCACGAACTCGGCAAACTTCTTACCACGAATCGAGCGGCGATCGGCCATGCGATTGTGGTCGTAAACCAGCTCTAAGACCTTGAGCTTTAAGTCGAGTACGGCCTTGTAATCGACATACTCCCGATCGCGTAGGGCTTGCAGCTTCTTGGTGAAGGCAGGCGAGTTCACTAGGTCACGGGCCTTCTTCGAGGCGGCAAACTCAGGGATATCAGGGACGCTGATGTAGATGATATTAAGCCAGCGGCGCGAGGACGGCGAGTATGGGCTGATCATGTCCGGATCAGGACTGGCCGGATAGCCTGCGTGCATTGGGTTTAAGCCGACAAACTCACCGCCGCGCTCGTGCACAGCCTGTAACAACAGCTTTAAGTCATGGAAATCACCCACGCCCCAATTGGTGCGCGAGCGCACCGAGTACAACTGAACCGAGGCGCCCCACAGCTTTTGGCCTTGGGCCATCGCCTCAGGCACGTAGCACTTAAGTGGAGTCAGGATTAACAGCTGCTCAATGGAATCGTAGTGCTTAACGCCATCGTCGATGGTGAGCTTGAAGTGGTGATAGCCCAATGGCAGCTCTAAATCGCGTGGCAGCTCAAACGGCAGGATGAAGCGACGCAGCGCAAACAAACGGCCTTGGACTTCCTTGAAGTCAGCAATTTCCAGCTCGGACACCAGCATGGTGTCACCAAACTTACGGCCATCTTCTAGCACCAATTGCCACTTCAAGACCGCCGCTTCGCTCATGACATCAGGGGTGCGCACCATAATAAATGGACGCTCGCCGGTACGAATGACGGTGACCGGATCGATGATGTCGTTATAAGGGGCCATCTCTTCGAGCGCAGCACGGCGCTCTAAGGCATCTAAATCGCTGAGGTCATAACCCATAGCGCCTAAGGTCGCCATGCGGGCCTCATGGGAGATCACGGTGTACTGGCCATTGGCATCGATGTAATCGCGCGCAATGCCCACCTGATCGGCAAATTTTTCAAGATCCAACATATCGCTGGTAGCTCAATAAGTAGCTCAAAGCACAGCGCCAAGCACAGGCCGCTGCAAATCGTTAGGCTCAACCATTAGCACAGCCGAACCCACCAAGCTTACGCAATTGACATGACGGAGCAAGCTCACAACAAGCGTCCTCCCTCATACCAACTGAGAAAGCCTCGCGCTAATCGTACCTGATCCCAGGTGAACTGTCAGCGCATTTAGTCTATTTTTCGACTGAGATCCCGCAAGAAAAGCAAAAGAGCACGTCCCAAACGCACCAGCAGCACCGCGCCGTGACCGTCCTCAAGCACCACAGGGCAAGCCCAAGCTCAAAGAGGACAAGGCCAGGCTCAAAAAGGGCAAGGCCAGGCTCAAAAAGGGCAAGCCCAAGCTCAAAGAGGACAAGGCCAGGCTCAAAAAAGGGCAGGGCCAGGCTCAAAAAGGGCAAGGCCAAGCTCCTAAAGTAAAGTCCAAGACCACAGGGCAAGCCCCTCACGGCCCTCCCTGCCCCTTCATGACCTAGCCCCAAGCAAGGTCAAAGCGCCTCAAGGCCGGGTCAAAGCACCAAAGCGGAGCATGATTTTAGGCTGTAGGGCCCTGACATACCAGTAAACTCGCGTTGCGTGCGATAAATATCGCAGAGAACAAAATAATCGCATTTTGTCACGGGATCAGGGGAGGTTTTGTGCAAATTTTGCCGGACAAAATTGCAAAAGTTTGAGGCGCCCCAAAAACATGGCAAAAATCTGAGTATTGGCCGCCTATCAGGACGCAAGGTCGCTTGACATTCCAAGCAACTAGAGTATGTTAGGTCTAACTACTTAACAAGTGGTAGTAACATCCTGATAGGTCACTGATCTCCGGTCTTACGACCAAGAAACCCTCGCCGCAAGTGAGAGGTTCGCTTCTCATAGTGAGGGCGTAGGTAACCATCAGAACTTTTGTAGCTGTAGTTAACCTAGGAGGCGGCGCTCCCTACTTTAGTCAGTTGGGGTCCGTGCCGTGATATTAGTAGATGACTATTAAAGTTGGTATTAATGGCTTTGGTCGTATCGGTCGTTTCGTCTTCCGCGCTTCCATTTACCGCCCAGAGTTAGGTATCCAAGTAGTCGGTATCAACGATTTATTACCACCTGACTACATGGCTTACATGCTCAAGTACGACACTATGCACGGCGCTTTCAAGGGCACCGTTGACGTACAAGACGGCAACCTGGTTGTAAATGGCAACGTAGTACGTGTTACCGCCGAGCGCGATCCAGCCCAGTTAAAGTGGGGTGATATCGGTGCAGAGTACGTTGTAGAGTCGACTGGTTTATTCTTAACTGACGAGAAGGCACGCAAGCACATTGAGGCTGGTGCAAAGCGCGTCGTTATGTCCGCTCCTTCCAAGGACGCCACCCCAATGTTCGTCGTTGGTGTTAATGACAAGACCTACGCTGGCCAAGACATCGTCTCCAACGCATCTTGCACCACCAACTGCTTAGCACCTTTAGCAAAGGTTGTTAATGACGCTTTCGGCATCGAGCTGGGCTTAATGACCACTGTTCACTCCACCACCGCTACCCAGCGTACCGTTGACGGCCCATCCTTAAAGGATTGGCGCGGCGGCCGTGGTGCTTCCCAGAACATCATCCCATCCTCGACTGGTGCTGCTAAGGCTGTAGGCAAGGTCATCCCTGAGTTAAGCGGCAAGTTAACCGGTATGTCGTTCCGCGTTCCAACCGCTGACGTATCTGTTGTTGACTTAACCTGCACCTTAAAGACCGCTGCTACCTATCAGCAGATCTGCGACGCTATCAAGGAAGCCGCTAACGGCTCGATGAAGGGCGTTTTAGACTACACCGCTGATCAGGTTGTATCGTCTGACTTCTTAGGCAACACCCACACCTCGATCTTCGACGAGAAGGCTGGTATTGCTTTAACCGACAACTTCGTCAAGTTAGTATCCTGGTACGACAACGAGATCGGTTACTCCAACAAGGTTCTCGAGTTAATCCGCTCGATGGCTGACTCCGGCAAGTAATTGCTGCTTGTTCAGTAACTGAACTTGACCGCAGGCTCACCGCCTGCACGCACCAGCCTTCGGGCTGGTGCCCAAAGGGCCTCTTTCGAGGCCTTTTGTGTTTCTGGCATCCCCAAAACAAAGACCTTCAGCCTAGGGTGGTCGCATCAGTAACTTCAGGCTAGGACAGAGTTATGGCAGATACAAACCACGAAATAAAAGTACTTCCTACAGGCATTTCAGATTGGGATGATATCCGTTACTATGACATGTTCTTTGTTGATAAGACCGAGAAGCTCAAAAGCTTAGTTAAGATTAAGCGCAAGGTCTTTTTATCTCGCCCACGCCGTATGGGCAAATCCATCCTATGCTCAATGTTAGCCGAGCTGTTCTCAAAGGGTGTTACGGACGATTTTCGCGACACAGCGATCTATCACAGCTGGCCCGAGCAATGCACCTACCCCGTAATCAGCATCTCTTTCATCAACGTCTCAGGCAATGATGTTAAAATTTTGAAAACTCTCTGATAGGTCAACTACCCCGGTCTTACGACCGGGGCTTGAGCAATCGAGCCTAGGTTGACTAGCCTCAGTCCACCTATGGTGGA